>JAGPWA010000099.1 GCA_018066715.1 Porticoccus sp.
TCACCCAAAAATACAGTTGGCTTCTCTGATTTTAGTACTTGATATCATTAATAGTGTGTTTTAGGTGTTTCTGGTCATTTTATTAATGTAATAATATAACATAATGAAAAGTTGAGCTAAAAGTGAAAAACTTATTTTCTACTGCCCTGTTGGCGCTGGTTATTTTAGCCTTCCCTTCGGTGGCGACTTCAAAGCCTGTGGTGTTAGCTTCGATCAAGCCCGTTGCTATGTTGGTAAAAGCGGTTGTTGGTGACGAGCTTTCTGTGGATGTGTTGCTTGCAGCGAATACCTCCCCTCACGACTATGCCCTAAAATTTTCGGATATCAGGGCCATCAAAAGTGCTGATTTGGTTGTTTGGGTAGGGCCTGAGCTAGAAGGCGTGTTAGTAAAGCCTCTGTCAGCAGTGCCTACTGATGAGCAGCTACAGCTAACTGACTTGAAGGCCCTCCACTGGCCTGATGATGCGGAAGGTAAGCATGACGATCATGAGCACGGACATGGTGCGTATACCAGAGATCCCCATATCTGGCTTAACCCTAGAAACAGTTCAGCTATGGTCATGGCCATAGCTGAGGTATTGAAAGAAAAATACCCGGAAAAAGGCCCGTTATTTGATAAAAATGCGAGCGAGTTGATCCACAAGATCAAGGCGTTAGATTCTTTGATCCAAAATCGCATTGATCTGGCTAACGGGCGCGGGTTTGTCGTGACCCATGATGGCTATGGGCACTTTGTCGATTATTACGGTTTGAATCAATTGGCCACAATAAAGTTGGCTGGTGGAGGTGTTCTGGGAGCTCGGCATTACGGCGAGATTATAGCGATGGGTGATCGAGTTGCTTGTATCTTTGGTGAGCCACAGCTAAATAATAAGTCTTCCATCAAATTAGCCTCACAGCTAGGAGCAAACTGGGCGGAACTAGATTTGATGGGCAGCGGCATCACCGTAACCCAAGAGAGTTATTTACAATTTTTTGGCGGGTTCACCGACACGTTTTTAGCGTGCCTAGAGAAACAGTAAATATCAGCAGGGCAGGGGGTAATAGCCTGTAATTCGTCGCTGCAATTTGTGTTGATACTCTTCAGGGTCATGGGCAGTCGAAGGTGTGGCCTCTCCTTCTGAAGGTCGTGATGTGAGGAGCCGTGACACCCAGAAACGTGTTGCTGAAAAGCAGAGGATGTCCTGCCAATATTGCCCTTCACAGGCCGTAAATTGTCTTTCTGAATGATAAGCACAGAGCAAGGCTTGTGTGAGCTGCCGGTCCAGTTCGCCATGTTCATCACAGCACCATTCGTTTACGGCCTGGGCTACGTCAAAAAGTAACCAGTCTGTACAGCTAAAGTAAAAACCCGTGACAGCCTGTAAAGTTTTTCCCCGAAAGAAAAGTTGATCCGAAAAAAGAGTGCCAATCAATGCTCCAGAGGGGAGGTCTGGGTTGCTGTCGATAGTGTGCTTAAAGCGAATAAGCTGTTCCGTTAACAATGCAGCATCACCCGTGGCAAGTTGTGGGAGTAGCTCCTCTGTGGCCAAATTAAGCCAAACAAGGCTGCGTGGATTGCCATAGCTTAGAAAAAAATCCTGCGAACCTGCGTGCATTTTCCCTAAAAATGCACCTATTTCCTTACAAGTGGCTAAATCAGGTTGGTGGGGAGTTTGGCCTTCAGGGAGTTTAAACAAAAGGGCAGGTGAGTCACCGAATAGAGAAATATAGCTATTTTGATTATTACTCAGGCATGGCGTAATCGGTATGTCGCGATTGTGTAGGTGTTCAATAAGGGCTGCAGAAAATGCCAAGCGCTCTTCAGCTGCAGGTTCAACAACAACGAGTAAGAATGACCCTGACACGGATGACTGGGTGTTTTTCAGTTGAAATCGACAAGTGTGGTGTGTGCGGGCCGTATAGGTTGCTTCTATTCGATCGGCATCGCCCAGAGAGTACTGGTTTAAAAAAACCTGAAGATTATCTATATCAGATGTAAGAAAAGAGGCCACGATGGGTTCACCACTAGAACTACCTGCTAAAGAGTACCTCCTTGTTGGCTCAAATGAAACAAATTGCGTTATGCTTGGGCCCCCTAAAATCTGTTCATTCTGGACACTATAAATGACAAGTAAAGCACCACTGGTATTGGTAGATGGGTCCTCTTATCTTTACCGAGCCTTTCATGCTCTTCCGCCGCTGATCACTTCTACCGGTATGCCCACAGGCGCGGTGAAAGGTGTCATCGCTATGATGCGCCGGATGGTAAAGGATTACCCAGGCAGTCCTGTGGTTGTGGTGTTTGACGCCAAGGGTAAGACTTTCCGTGATGAACTGTACAAAGAGTACAAGTCTCATCGTCCCCCAATGCCTGATGATCTTCGCCAGCAAATTGAACCCATTCACCAGATCATTCGAGCAATGGGCTTGCCGTTGCTGATGGTGGATGGGGTAGAGGCCGATGATGTTATCGGCACTCTGGCGCTAGAGTGTTCAGCCAAGCAGCGCCCAGTGGTGATCTCCACTGGAGATAAAGACATGGCCCAGCTTGTGAATGAGTACGTAACACTCGTCAACACCATGACAGAAACACACATGGGTAGGCAGGGTGTGATTGATAAGTTTGGTGTTCCACCAGAATTGATTATCGACTACCTGGCGCTGATCGGTGACAAGTCGGATAACATTCCCGGTGTTCCCGGTGTGGGTGAAAAAACAGCCTTGGCCATGTTGCAGGGGCTCGGCGGTATTGAGGCCATTTATGCCGATTTGGAAAAAGTGCGTAACCTGGAGTTTCGGGGCGCAAAGAAAATGCCAGAAAAACTGGTAGACAATCGCGATCTTGCGGATATTTCTTATTTGCTTGCGACCATTAAAACGGATGTGTCACTGGATCGAGATATAGAGAGCCTGATTAATGGAGAGCCGGACAATGCTGTGCTTCTTGACTGGTTTCAGAAGCTGGAGCTTAAGACTTGGACGGAAGAGCTGTTGGAGGCAGACCGCAATGCCTTCGACCCCGTTGAGCCAGAGCAGGTAGACAAGGATTATCAGATAATCTTAACTGAGCCAGAATTGGATAGGTGGCTGAAAAAATTGGAGCAAGCAGATTTTTTTGCCTTTGATACTGAAACCACGAGTCTAGATTATATGCAGGCAAAAATTGTAGGTGTGTCTTTTGCCGTGTCACCCTACGAAGCAGCCTATGTACCAGTGGCTCATGATTATTTGGGTGCCCCAGAGCAGCTTAGTCGTGACTTGGTGTTGGAAAAGCTGAGACCTCTGTTGGAAGATCCCGCCGCGGAAAAGCTCGGACAAAATCTGAAATACGATATGAGTGTGCTGGCTAACTATGGCATCAAATTGCAGGGGATACGTTTCGACACCATGCTGGAATCCTATGTAGTGAACTCCACGGGTAGCCGGCACGACATGGATACCCTGGCCCTCAAATATTTGGGTGAGAAAACGATTCACTTTGAAGATATTGCGGGGAAGGGAGCCGGACAGCTAACGTTTAACCAAATTGCCCTTGAAGAGGCGGGGCCCTACGCTGCTGAAGACGCAGATATTACCTTGCGGTTGCACCAGGCACTTTGGCCAAAATTGCAGGAAAGTGAGGGGCTACAGCAGGTATTTGATACTATTGAAATACCCTTGGTGCCCGTACTTTCAAATATAGAGAGATGCGGAGCGATAGTAAGCGCTGACTTACTTCATAAGCAAAGTCAGGAGCTTGGTGTCCGACTTAGTGAGCTTGAGCAGCAAGCCTATGACTTGGCTGGGGAAGAGTTTAACTTGGCATCACCCAAGCAGTTGGGGCAGATTCTCTTTGAAAAGCTGAATATTCCAGTATTGAAAAAAACGGCTAAGGGAGCACCCTCTACCAAGGAAGAAGTGTTACAGGAATTGGCACTCGACTATCCATTGCCGAAAATATTGATTGAGCACCGCAGCTTGTCCAAGCTTAAATCTACTTACACCGATAAACTACCGGGAATGATCAATCCGGCCACGGGTAGAATTCATACCTCTTATCATCAGGCCGTTACGGCCACGGGCCGCTTGTCTTCTTCTGATCCAAACCTACAAAATATTCCTGTGCGAACAGCAGAGGGGCGTCGAATTCGGCAGGCATTTATTGCCTCTGAAGATTGTAAGATTGTGGCGGCAGATTACTCACAGATTGAGCTGCGTATTATGGCGCACCTGTCTCAGGATAAGGGGCTGACAGATGCATTCGCACATGGCCTAGATGTTCACCGGGCAACCGCCTCCGAGGTGTTTGGGGTGTCGTTGGACGAAGTTTCTGTAGAGCAGCGGCGCAGTGCCAAAGCTATTAATTTTGGTCTGATTTACGGCATGTCAGCATTTGGGTTGGCTCGCCAGCTACATATCGGGCGGAAACAGGCTCAAGAATATATTGAGCTTTATTTTGAGCGCTACCCCGGTGTGCAGGCTTATATGGATAATATTCGTAGCAGTGCTGCGGACTTGGGCTATGTAGAAACACTTTATGGTCGACGACTTTATCTGCCAGAAATAAAATCCAGCAATGGAATGCGGCGACAAGCAGCCGAACGCACAGCTATTAATGCCCCTATGCAAGGTACGGCAGCCGATATCATCAAGTTAGCTATGATAGATGTTGATGACTGGCTGACATCCTCGGGCCTAAAGTCCAGAGTGATTATGCAGGTCCATGATGAGTTGGTACTAAATGTGCTGAACCCTGAGCTAGATATAGTAATGAAGGGTGTTATGGCGAGGATGTCGAACGCTGCTAGCCTTGATGTCCCGCTCGTGGTGGATATAGGTGTTGGTAATAATTGGGATGAAGCCCATTAGTTGTTGCGTCGGCCGATTACTTTTCTAATAGGATGCAGCAGATAAGTGGTAAAATAATTCAATAAAAACAATAAGATAGACTTTATTCTGGTTGAAATTAAAAGAATAATAAGTTTTTTGAACTATTAAGGAACTTTACACAAGAGAAGGTGCCTAAACTTTTACAGCGACATTGCTGTTTTCTCCCCAAACTAGATGCAACGCTTGTGAATACCCCAAGCAACAGCAAAGCAGGCCCTAACACTCATATTAGTTAGGGCTTTTTTTTATTCTAAAAAAGGATAAAAAAGAATTTTTTCAAATAGTAGGAACTTTTTTTAAATAGTGCGGCCTAACCTTACGCAACCGACATTGCTTTCTTCTCCCCAAGCTAGACGCAATGTTTGATACTTCTCCAAGTAACAGCAAAGTAAACCCTAACTCTCCCATTGGTTAGGGTTTTTTTTTGGCTATTGATCCGATGAGAGGTAAAAAGAAATTTTTTGAATGGTGGGAACTTTTCTTTAGGCGAGGTGACTAACTTAACGTCAAGTGATGTTACTTCTTCTCCCCAAGTTAGCATATCGCTTGATGTTTTTCTCCAAGCAACAGCAAAGTTGGCCCTAACTGTATGAGTTAGGGCTTTTTTTTGTCCAGGCAGAAGGCTGTATTCCTGTGCTGCCTTCAAGCTATTAGAGTTGGCCCTATTGGGCGAAAGCAATTAGTTCTCTGATTTTAGCCAGATATTTAGGGTTTTCTTTAGCTCTTCCAACCCTACTTTTTTCAGAGAAGAAAAGGTTTGGATCGATATGTTGTCACTAAACCCCTCTTTAGCTAGTTCGCTCTGAACGCCAAGTAGCACACTTTTTGCGGGGCCGTTCTTCAGTTTATCGGCTTTGGTTAGCAGTAGATGAACAGGCATTCCAGCTTGGGAAGCCCAGCGAATCATCTGCCAGTCGTACTCCTGAAGAGGATGGCGTATATCCATTAACATCACTAGACCAAAAAGGGACTGACGTTCTTGTAAGTAACAGGCAAGGTTTCTATCCCATGCCTGCTTCATTGCTTTGGGTACCTTGGCAAAGCCATAGCCCGGTAAGTCAACCAGGCGGCGGTCTTCGGAGAGAGTAAAGAAATTAAGCAATTGGGTGCGGCCGGGTGTTTTACTGGTTCGAGCCAGTTTTTTATTGTTGGTCAGCGTATTAATGGCACTGGATTTTCCAGCATTAGAGCGGCCAGCAAAAGCCACTTCCCTACCGGTATCATCGGGACACTGTTTGATCGTTGGTGCACTGAGCAGGTACTTGGCCTGATTAAAGGAGATGTCATCGGACATGGAAAACCTTATTCTGGTAACCTGATTTCGCCTATTAAGATCAGGAGGGAGTTGGTATATAATGCCCGGGCTTTTTAGAAGGCAATACGATTATTCTTATATTGTAGCGGAATGCAGAGAGCGGATTAACCAATGAAAAAAATGATTCTAGGATTTGTTGCCATGCTGGGTATTACCCTGGCGTCGTCCTTCGCCTTTGCGGGCGGTGATGCAGCGGCTGGGCAGAGTAAAACAGCCATGTGTACAGGTTGCCACGGGGCTGATGGCAACAGCATGGTATCGAACTTTCCTAAATTGGCTGGCCAAGGTGAAAAGTATCTCATCAAGCAGCTTCAGGATATTAAGTCTGGCCGTCGTCCCGTAGCCGAGATGACGGGAATGCTAAATGCATTTTCTGATCAGGATTTAGCCGATATTTCAGCTTTCTTTGCTTCCAAGACAATTCAGTTGTCTGGTGCCAAGGAAGAAAACCTTGATAGAGGGGAGAAACTCTTCCGTGGTGGCAATATGGCAACGGGTGTTCCCGCCTGTACCGGTTGTCACTCTCCGGCTGGACAAGGTAACGCCCCGGCGGGTTATCCCGCACTCGGTGGCCAATTTGCTCAGTATACAGCCAAGCAGCTGCGCGCATTCCGAACAGGTGCCCACGATGCTAAAAACCCAGCTGCCAGAAATAATGATGGTGATGCTCGGACTATGCGTGGTGTTGCTGCTCAAATGAGCGACGTAGAAATTGAAGCAGTGGCTAATTTTATTGCCGGACTGAAGTAATTATTTTGGTTAGAAAAGGCGGCTAATCGCCGCTTTTTTTATGTTTGTATTTTGGGGAACCTGTGAGATTGTTGGGGTCTATTTAGAGCAGCCCAATTTTTAGAGCAGATCAAATTTAACTCAAAGGGATATATTGATGCGTAGATTATTATCACAGCTATTGTTTGCCATTGTATTGGCACCTTTGGCGGCCTGTCAGGCAGATACCGAGCAGTATAAAGAAGGCGTTCACTATGAGATGCTCCCCGAAGCTGTTTCTACTAGTGATCCCACCAGAATCGAAGTCGTAGAAGTGTTTTGGTACGGTTGTAGCCATTGTTACTCTTTTGAGTCAAATATAAATCCTTGGTCTCGAGCATTGGCGGATGACGTAAATTTTCAGCGGGTTCCTGCCGTTTGGCATGCAACGATGGGGCTTCATGCCAAGGCTTATTATACTGCCAAGGCACTAAAGGTACTGGATAAGCTACATGCCGCAATGTTTGAGGCAATGAACCTGAAAAAACAAAAGCTTGAAAACCAAGAAGATATTGCCACAATTTTTGTTGAAAATGGTGTATCCCTTGAGCGCTTTAACAAAGTGTTTAATTCCAAGGGTATTGAAATGGCTGTTGATCTTGCGATGAAAAAGCAGGAGCGATATCGTACACAGGGCACACCAGAAGTTATTGTTAATGGGAAATATCGTGTCTCTGGTCGTACGGCGGGAGGCAATGAGAGTATGTTAAAAGTAGCTGATTTTCTAATTAAAAAGGAACGTGCTACAGCACAGTAGCCAACCGACTCTGGTGCAGGGGGAAGTGAGCCCTTGCACCTTTTTAAGCTCTCCCTCTATCCAAAAAACTTGATAATCACCAAAAAAGCACTGAAAAAGCACCGATATTCGATCTAACTGCTTTGCTCTGATTGCAATCACGATTAAAATTGCGCGTTTCTTGAGATACCACCCAGGCAATAAATTATGAAACCGACAAAAAAGCCGGCTAACCCCAATTTTTCTTCAGGACCCTGTAGCAAGCGTCCCGGTTACGATGTTTCTGCACTTGATCTTTCTACTCTGGGTCGATCCCATCGTGCCACTGTTGGCAAGGTCGCCTTGGAGCGAGCCTGTGTAGAAACCGCTGAGCTTTTGGGCCTACCCGAAGGTTATCGTGTAGGTGTTGTTCCCGCTTCTGATACGGGTGCTATGGAAATGGCTTTGTGGTCGCTTCTTGGTCCTCGTCCAGTGGATGTATTTTCCTGGGAATCTTTTGGTCAGGGCTGGTTGTCCGATATTCTCAAGCAGCTCAAGCTAGAGAATATCAATGACTATGGTGCGGATTACGGTAAGTTACCAAATCTTAACCAAGCCAATGCTGAACACGATATCGTTTTTACTTGGAATGGCACTACCTCTGGAGTGAAGGTTCCCAATGGTGATTGGATTAGTGCTGATCGTCAGGGGTTGACCATTTGTGATGCGACCTCTGCTGTATTTGCCATGAATATGCCTTGGGAAAAACTAGACGTAGTGACCTTTAGTTGGCAGAAAGTGTTGGGTGGCGAAGGCGCCCACGGTATGTTGATCCTAAGCCCCCGAGCAGTCGAGCGACTGGAAAGTTATACTCCACCTTGGCCGTTACCAAAAATTTTCCGCCTGACAAAAGGAGGTAAGTTGATCGAGGGTATCTTCAAAGGTGCGACGATCAATACACCCTCGATGCTTTGCGTCGCAGACTACCTGGATGCACTTGGGTGGGTGAAATCTTTGGGGGGTGCCGATGCTGTTATTGCCAAATCTGAAGCTAACCTAAAAGCGGTTAAACAGTTTGTTGCTGAGCGTGACTGGATCAGTTTCCTGGCTGAAGATCCTGAGACCCTGTCGAATACCAGTATTTGTCTGAGCCTTGATCTGGACGCCGATAAAGTGAAGCAGGTTGTTAAGCTATTAGATAGTGAGGGCATTGCCTTTGATATAGGCGCCTACAGGGATGCACCTGCCGGTTTACGTATCTGGGGTGGTGCCACCGTTGAAGAGGCTGACATTGACGCATTGATGCTCTGGGTTGAATGGGCCTACAACCAAGTATCTGAATAAACTGCTACCGAATTAGAATGGGAATAAATCATGTTTAAAGTTCGAACTTACAATCAAATTTCTTCTAAAGGGTTGGATTGCTTTCCCCATGAGCAGTATGAAATCGCCAGTGAGTTTACTGAGCCAGATGCCTTTTTATTGCGCAGCCAAAAACTGCACGACGAAGAAATTCCAAGTAGCGTTAAAGCTGTAGCTCGAGCTGGGGCCGGGACAAATAATATCCCCATCAGTGACTATACCCAAAAAGGTGTCGTGGTTTTTAATACGCCAGGTGCCAATGCTAATGCGGTAAAAGAGCTGATTGCCTCTGCTTTATTTATGTCATCACGGGATATCTTCGGTGGCATGAGCTATGTTCAGGGCCTCTCTGAAATCAAAGATGGCGGAGAGATGTCCAAGCTGCTGGAGAAGCAGAAAAAGCAGTTTGCCGGATGTGAAGTGGCGGGTAAGACACTGGGTGTCGTTGGTCTCGGTGCTATTGGTTCTTTGGTGGCAAATATGGCGCTGGAGCTTGGTATGAATGTTGCGGGCTACGATCCAGCCATCTCTGTTGAAGCAGCTTGGCGCTTGTCTAGCAGCGTAGAGAAAATGGATAATTTGCAAAGCCTGTTGGCTGCCTCAGACTTTGTTACGCTTCATGTTCCGGCGCTGGAGGTTACTCGCCATTTGATCAATGCAGAGTCCCTGCGATGTTTCAAGCCTAATGCGGTTCTTCTAAATTTTGCACGTGAAGAGGTGGTAGATACAACCGCTGTTCTGGATGCGTTGGAAGCGGGCCAATTAGGTAAGTACACCACGGATTTCCCCACGCCTGAACTTTTGGGTCGTAACGATGTGTTATTAATGCCTCATATTGGTGCAAGCACAGGAGAGGCGGAAGAAAACTGTGCCATCATGGCAGCCAAGCAGCTGATGGATTATCTGGAAAATGGAAATATTCAAAACTCCGTAAATTTCCCGGCAACAAAAATGCCGAGAAATAGCGGCTATCGCATCACGTTCTGCAACGAAAATGTACCTAAAGTGCTGGGTAGCGTGCTGTCATTATTGGCTGATCGCAGCATGAATGTGATCGATATGGTTAACAAAAGCCGCGATGAGATTGCTTACAGTATCATTGATGTGGAAACACAGCCTAGCGAGGAGTTGCTGGACGAAATCAGCCAGGTGGAAGGCATTATTGTTGTTCGTGCTTTAGCTTAAGGTAGAGTAGCCTTAAATAGAAATAGCCGGCCCTCAGTGGCCGGCTATTTTTTCTTCTTCATTCCCTCATTGACATCAAATGTCTGTGTTCTCGAGTTCATCACCTATTTGATCTAGTAGCATTGGCACTTGTTCAAGACAGTTCGTTTTTACCAGCTGGTGTAACTGTTTGACCTGTTCTTCAAGCTGGGTAAGTTTGAATACTCCAGCAATACCTAGAAGTTGATGGATAGTCTCACGAAGTTGAAGAATGTTTGTTGATTGCAAAGCGCTTCTCGCACTCTCAAGTAAGCTGTCCACCTCCTGCCGGAAAACCTCAGGAGAAAGATCACTACTGGCTGTAGTGGCCGGCAGCGGGTCTATAGGAGGCTGGATATTTAGCTGCTGACAGATATCTTTAAGCAGTTCTTCCTCATCCAAAGGCTTAATGAGTAGTCCGTTGGCGCCAGCCTCAAATAGGGCCATCTCTTCTTGCTGGAGAATATCTGCAGTGACAGCCAGAATGGGGAGGTCGGCATTCAGGTTATTACTCTTTCGTAATGTATCAATGGTTTCAATACCATTTTTCATGGGCATGTGTACATCTACTAGAAAGAGATCGAAATGGTCGTGCTGGCAGGCCGCAAGTGCTTCGTTGCCGTTACTAGTCAATGTGCAATACGCGCCCAATTTGCTCAACAGGGTGTCGAGTAAAAGGCGAGTGAACTGGTTATCTTCAGCAATCAGGATATTGACGCCATCAAGTAAGTGCGTATCGTGCGACACAAAAATTGGTGCCGGTTCATCCGGTGATTTTTGCTTGAGCGCTCGTTGCAGTTCAGACAGATGCAGTGGCAAGGCCAAGAATGTGACGGGATCGAGCTCTGCCCGTTGTTTGGCATTAAATTGTTGATAGTAGTTGAATTGTGTTGCCATGATAAGTAACTTGGCCGGTGTTCTCGCACGGAGCTCCAGCATGAATTCAGGCAAACTAAACTGTTGGGGGAGCGGTGTTGGTGGGCAAACAATCACCCTGTCATCACTCGTTAATTCTGTTACCACACTGAGCAGATTGGCTTGATCTGTCACAGTAATATCATTGAGTTCAAATCGCTCAAGAACATGAATAATGGCTTTGGTAACGGCTTCGTGACGGCCGCAGAGCACCACTTTTTTATGTTCAATGTGCCAATTTGGTTGTGTTTTGGCAAGGGGCAGCGGTAGGCTAATTTGAAAAGTGGAGCCTTTCCCGACAGTGCTTTCCAGCGTCACTTGGCCGTCCATTAAATCCACCAGATTTTTTAGAATGGATAAGCCCAATCCGGTACCACCATAGAGCCTGGAAATAGACGTATCTGCCTGGGAAAAAGCATTGAAGAGTTGACCTTGAGCCTCTTCCTGAATACCGATGCCGGTATCCATAACTTCAATAATTACGTTGGATTGTTTGTCGCTCTTGAGGTGGATATAAATACCACCCTCATCACAGAATTTGATGGCATTGGCAATCAAGTTACTGAGAATTTGCTGTATCCGAACAGAGTCGCCTATTCTGTGCAGAGGCAGATCAGGGGCATAATCCAGGACAAGGTCTAGACCCTTGTGCTGAGCCTGAAGTGAAAAAAGTACGACTACTTGTTCTGTGCATTCTGCAAGGTCAATGGGGCGCTGGGTCAGCTCTACAGTGTTGGATTGTAGTTTCGAGAAAGCGAGAATATCGTCAATTTGCGCCAGCAGTTGCTGTGCGGCCTGGTCGATAATATGACAATAGTGTCGATCCGTTTCAGGCAGCCTAGCGGCTTTCAGCAATCGTATAAACCCTTGAATAGATGTAATGGGTGTTCGAAGTTCATGGCTCATACGTGCCAGAAAATCACTCTTTGACAGGTTGGCAGTTTCTGCATCATGCCGAGCAGTTTCGAGTTCAAGATTTTTTTTCTGTAGATCAGCCAGGGTTTCTTCGAGTTTGTAGGTGGCGACCCTGATTCTATCCTCTAAATTAACCCTTCCTTCTGTTACAGATTCCGCGAGCTGATTGATGCCATTGGCAAGAATGGCCAGCTCATCTCTGGTACCTGATTCCGCTCGTACATCCAGGCGGCCATGTGCCATTTTTTTGATGGTAGTTGTCAGCTGCCGAATGGGTGCGATTAGCTTCAGGCTGAGAAGATAAGTAAGAGCTATAGCAATGATAAAACCAGCGAGGGTTAGCCATAAAGATGTGACAATGACCTCTCGTTGCTTTTCCAGCAAGGAGGCGTGATCAATAACAACGATAACCCATCCAATCAACTCAGTATCAGGTGTTGAGCTTGGATTTTCTTGTTGGTAATCGTTGAACTCTATACCTGACAAGTAGATAGGCTTTTTAAAATAAAGGTTGCCATCTTGGCTAGCAAAATCCTTGCTCCCGCTTACTGTGAAGAACCTTGGCGCAGGAGCGGTACCTGCACCTAGCAATAACTGGTCATCTTTGTCCAGGTAAGCCACGCCAGCTACATCGGGTAGGCGCATTGCCGACTGAGCTGTGGCTGACAAGAGCTGAATGTTTTTTGAGTAAAGAGCAAAGTCTGAAATGGTGGCAAGATAGTCGGACGTCAATTCACCGGACTGATTTAGACTTTGCGATAGATCAGACCAGCGAGCATTGATGGTGTAGAAACTGAGAAGACTCGTGATGAGAAGCAGCGGTAGCAATGCCACGGCAAGAAAGCGCTGATGAATAGAATTATTAAATAATCGCTTGCTGATCATTGTTTTAACTCTGTCTGTTGCTGAAATTGCTTATACAACTGATTTTCAGGTGGAATCGAGATACCCAGTGATCGTGCTACAGCAGGATTGGTGCTGAGGGTGTAATAGCGCGGGTACTGTGGCAGCCAAAGATTCTCATCATCATTTTTTAGCCATGAGGAAATCAGTTCGCCAGCATGTTTGCCAATGTCTTCTGGTGATGAGTATACGGAGGCAAGTGCTCCGGCATTAGTGTAGGCCTTGGAAAACCCAATCACAGGAACTTTTTGTTGAAAGCTCAGGTAAAGAATCCACTTGGCAATAGCACGATTGAGAATGGCATGATCGGGAATGGCTATAAAAAGGTCACTTTCTGAGACTACGGGTTTCAGAATGGCAACAGGGTTGTCCTCTGGGCTGAGGAAGCTGTGCTTGAGAAGAATACCCTTTTGTTGAGTTAGCGCCTGAATATCAGGTTGAACCTCTTGAGATATAGGCCCAAAAATAGTGCCGAATATTTTTGCATCCGGTTTAAGTAGGCAGCCGAGTGCTATCATCCGGCTTAAAGGCTGATCTAAATAAATAGCAGATATTTGGTGGTGGGGTTGTCTTTCTGCTGATGCATCAAAGGCATCAAAGGCATTCTTTGGTGTAAAGATATTCAGTAAAGGGGTGCTGCCACCTTCTTGGAGAGCCTCGTAGGCTGCCGAGGTCCCGATGGCGACGATGAGTTGGTAGGTTTTTGAGAAACTTTTGCTACGCCGTGCTTCTTCGATAGTGACTATTGTAAAGCTATTGGCTGGTACCCCGAGTGCCGAGGCGGTGGTTTGTAGGCTCTGAGCCGTGTCCTTGTAGTATGAGGCATCGCTGGAGAGCAGCAGCAGTGTATTTGCCTGGGTTAGTGAGCAGGTAAGTAGTAGGCATGTGAAAAACCCCCGCTGTAGCCAATATGCTGCGAGGCGACTCATCCCTAAGAATTTGTTGTTAAGACCATCCATGGGCTATCACTGAATCTTCGAATATAAAGTAAATTATAGTTCTTTTTTTCTTTTGGTCTTGGGATAAAAGGACACCAGTAAAAGTATAAATTGATTACCGGTGTTACGTGATGATTAGGGTCAACCAAAGGGTAACCCTCATATTAATATTTGGATTTTATTCTATGCCATCTATAGAAGGAATATTAGTTGTTTCTTTTCCTGTATTCCCCTGTAACTATTAGCATTAGAAGGCCTCAGTATTCTTTGACCAGTGGTGTGAGGTGAGGATATTACGTGTATAGAAACTACCCGTATTTGAACAGGATTGGGCAGGCGCCAGTGGATGATCCAAGCTAGAATAGGCACCTGACCTGGAGGATACAATGTCGCTGGAAGATACCCGTCGCGAATACAAATATGGCCGTCTAACCAGAGAATCTCTTAAGGAATCTCCCTTTGGTCAATTTAACGTGTGGATGGATCAGGCAATTGACTCTGATTTGTCAGACCCTACCGCTATGTGCTTGGCTACCGTTAATGCGGAAGGTCAGCCTTGGCAACGTACGGTGTTATTAAAAGGTTTTGATGAAAAGGGATTTCTGTTTTATACAAACCTCGGTAGTCGTAAGGCGAAAGAAATCGAGGGCAATGCCAATATCTGTCTTATCTTTCCCTGGATGCAACTGGATCGCCAGGTCATCGTTGGTGGCCGGGCTGAAAAACTGTCCAAGACCGAAGTACTAAAATATTTCCTCAAGCGCCCCAGAGGCAGTCAGCTAGCGGCTTGGGCTTCTAAACAGAGCAGCCGCATTACCTCCCGCCAAGCATTGGAAGCCCAGTTTATGCAGATGAAGCAAAAATTTAATGATGGAGGTGTGCCGCTGCCAGATTTTTGGGGTGGATATCGAGTAGTGCCGACTGAATTTGAATTTTGGCAGGGTGGTGAAGCACGTCTTCACGACCGTTTTCAGTATCTTCTGGGCAATGAGGATTGGAGAATTTCAAGATTAGCCCCTTGAGTTAAGAGGGACTGTTGTTGGTTGGCACCGTTTTTTTTGGTGTGTGGGCCAACGATACGTGGCAACAAATAAGACAAAAATAGCCCGGCATTTGCCGGGCTATTTGATGTTGTCTTTTAATCCGGAGAGTAAGCTATTTCCGTTTCATCGACTTAAAGAACTCGGCATTGGTATCGGAGAGTTTCAGTTTATCGATGATGAACTCAATAGCATCTGAATCTTCCATACTGTGCAATAATTTACGCAGAATCCATACCCTTTGCAGCTCATCTTCACCCATTAATAGGTCTTCGCGGCGAGTGCCAGAGCGGCGGATGTTGATCGCTGGGTAAATTCGTTTTTCAGCGACTTTGCGATCTAGGTGCAATTCTAGGTTGCCGGTACCCTTGAACTCTTCATAGATCACCTCATCCATTTTGGACCCGGTTTCAACCAGCGCAGTGGCAACAATAGTCAGGCTTCCGCCCTGTTCAATATTTCGCGCCGCACCAAAGAAACGCTTTGGGCGCTCCAGAGCGTGAGCATCCAGACCACCGGTCAACACTTTCCCTGAGGATGGCTGGACGGTGTTGTAGGCCCGAGCAAGGCGGGTAATGGAATCCAGCAAAATCACGACGTCTTTCTTGTGCTCTACCAGGCGCTTGGCCTTTTCGATAACCATATCGGCCACTTGGACGTGACGGGCAGGTGGCTCATCAAAGGTGGAGGCAATAACTTCGCCGCGCACCGAGCGTTGCATTTCCGTGACCTCTTCCGGACGTTCATCAATCAATAGAACGATAATGTAGCATTCGGGATTGTTGCGAATGATGGCCTGGGCCATATGCTGCATCATAATAGTTTTACCGGCCTTGGGCGGTGCCACAATGAGGCCGCGCTGGCCTTTGCCGATAGGAGAAATCAGGTCAATGATACGACCGGTCAAATCCTCTGTGGAGCCAGTACCTGCTTCCAACACCAACCGCTCATCTGGGAACAGTGGGGTGAGATTTTCAAACAGAATCTTGTTGCGGACATTTTCCGGTTTATCGTAATTAATTTCGTCCAGCTTCAACATGGCGAAATAGCGTTCACCTTCCTTTGGTGGACGGATTTTTCCGGAAATACTGTCACCCGTCCGCAGGTTAAAGCGTCGAATTTGGCTGGGAGACACGTAGATGTCATCGGGGCCGGCCAGGTAAGAGCCTTCAGCGGACCTCAGAAAACCAAAGCCATCAGGGAGGATTTCAAGTACGCCGTTGCCGTAAATATCTTCTCCACTTTTAGCGTGGCGTTTGAGAATGCTGAAGATAACGTCTTGTTTCCGGGAGCGGGCGAGATTATCGAGTCCGATTTCTTCTGCAATTTTCAGAAGTTCGTCAATAGGTTTGTTTTTGAGTTCAGTTAGATTCATAAATACAGACATAGTAATGTTGTTAGAAATTGAAATTGGCGGCCCACTGGTAAGGGTTCAGTATTGATACCGTGGAAAGGGTTGTTGGAATTGTGTGTTGTTCTCTACGCGTTGATGGACATCGGTGCGATTGCGCCAAGTATAAGCGGGCCTTATTGAAAGCGCAACAACTGGCGCGGCAGCATACTTATTGCCACCGCAGCCATTGTTAAAGGCTAGCGTCGATAAATTCAATCAATTGGGTTTTTGAGAGGGCGCCTACTTTGGTGGCCTCAATATTCCCGTCTTTGAAAAGAAGCAATGTTGGAATACCGCGTACGTTGAATTTGGCAGGTGTTTCCGGGTTGGCATCCACATCTATTTTACAAATTTTTACCTTGTTGGCGTACTCGTCAGCCAGTTCATCAAGAATAGGAGCAATCATTTTACAAGGACCACACCAGGCAGCCCAGAAATCAACCAGAACGGGCAGGTCGGCGCCGAGTACATCACTTGCGAAGCCAGCATCAGTTACGTGAACGATATTGTCGCTCATAGGGGGATAGTCTCCAGATTAATGTGAATTCAAAGGTGCAGCGGTAGAATGACTTGGATCATAGCATTCACGTTGGGCGGGTAACAAACTCTGTGGGCACTTTCCTTGTAGACAAGTCTTGGTTCCTTGCTTGAATTCGCAAAAAATAAAAAGGCAAATCGGTTGAGCGGTACGCTGGATGGCACTAATGGCATCATCCTGTGAGCAATTGACTTGGGTTCAAATAGCTTTCACAGGGTGGTGGTACATCTCAATCACAATGAAGTGCGACCAGTGGCGCAATTTCCGATTGCGTACCGTTGGCAGCTGAGATGAAAAATAATCGTCTAAACCCAGAGGTGAGTGATAACGTATTAGGCATTGCCAATGTTGACCTGCTCTTCGGGCATAGTAGGTTGAACGTATGCCTTACTAGTGACTGAATGGTTTATTTCTTTCATAGCGAGGCATCATCATTGGCAGAAAAAGGTTATTTCAGGTTCCAGTATGACCGTTCTTGGTCACTTTTATGACCACAGGCGATAGCGTGTTGGGAATATTGAACCGATCGTACAGGAAGGGCTCTAAACGGCAGATAACAACAAAAATGGAATTCCGATGTCCGCAAAAAAAATTGTCCTGCTCTTAGTTATAGCTCTGATTGTTGGTTCCTTTCTTGTTTTTGATGGTGAGCAGTACCTCAGTCTTGGCTTTTTCCAGGAGATCTATCAGCAGCAACCACTGCTAACCGCGCTGGTCTACTTTGTTATTTATGTCGTTGCCGCGGGTTTGTCATTACCGGGCGCCGCACTGCTGACCATTATCGGCGGAATGATTTTTGGACTGTGGACCGGTTTGTTACTGGTCTCCTTTGCCAGCTCTATTGGGGCAACGCTGGCCTTTTTGGTTTCTCGCTTTATGTTGCGAGACTGGGTGCAAAATAAATTCTCCAGTTACCTTGCATCGGTGAACCAGGGTATTGAGAAAGAGGGCTCATTTTATTTGTTTACCCTGCGGTTGATTCCAGTTGTTCCCTTTTGGATTATCAACTTAGTGATGGGGCTGACACCCATGAAAGCGGTGAGATTCTATTGGGTGAGTCAGCTGGGCATGTTGGCGGGAACGGCGGTCTATGTGAATGCGGGTTCTGAACTCGGTGCCGTGGAGGAGTTTTCTACGGCGGGCATTCTCACTCCGGCACTACTGTTCTCCTTTGTACTGTTGGCTAGTTTTCCGTTTATTGCCAAAGCGGTGATGGCTGCCATTCAACGGCGCAAGGTTTACCAGCCGTTTCCAAAGCCTAAATCATTTGATACCAATTTGGTGGTGATTGGGGCCGGGAGCGCCGGGTTGGTCAGTGCTTACATTGCATCCGCGGTGAAGGCCAAGGTGACCTTAGTTGAAAAGCACCAAATGGGCGGCGACTGCTTAAATACCGGCTGCGTGCCCAGTAAAGCGTTGATTCGAGCGGCCAAAACAGTCAAAGAAATATCCCGAGCCAAACAACTGGGTATCGATGTCGGCGAACCGACCGTGGACTTTCCGCGGGTAATGGCACGAGTGAAGCAGGTCATTAAAGAGATCGAACCCCATGACTCCATTGAGCGTTACACCGAGCTGGGGGTGGACTGCCTGCAAGGTGAAGCCAAAATAATATCGCCCTGGCAGGTAGAGGTGAATGGTCAGAGTATGACGACTCGCAATATTATTATTGCCTCGGGTGCACGACCCTTTGTACCACCCATTCCAGGCCTCGATCAGTTGGACTACCTCACCTCAGACAATTTGTGGGATCTCACCGAGTTGCCCCAGCGGTTATTAGTCATGGGCGGTGGGCCAATCGGTTGTGAACTGGCCCAAGCCTTTAACCGGCTCGGCTCTCATGTCACCTTGGTGGATATGATGCCAAGAGTGTTACCCCGTGAAGATGAGGATGTATCAGCGTTTGTGATGCAGCGGTTTACCGAGGAGGGCATTGAGCTGCTGACCGGCCATCAATCGGTTGGTTTTGAGCAGCGAGGCGATGAATCTGTTGCACTTCTTGAAGCCGATGGAGAAAGCAGGGAAGTGGTATTCGATAAAGTGCTGGTCGCGGTAGGGCGCAAAGCCAATACCAGCGGGCTGGGTTTGGAGGAGATTGGGCTGGAACTGAACCCCAATGGCACCGTCACGGTGGATGACTATTTACGCACCCGCTACCCCAATATCTACGCCTGCGGTGATGTGGCCGGCCCCTATCAATTCACCCATACCGCGGCCCATCAAGCCTGGTATGCCGCGGTCAATGCACTGTTTGGCAGGCTGAAGAAATTCAAAGTCGATTACCGCGTGATACCCTGGGTGACGTTTATTGACCCGGAAGTCGCCCATGTGGGTTTGAGTGAGAGCGATGCTATCAAACAGGGTATTCCCTACGAGGTCACCAAATATGCCTTGGATGATTTGGACCGAGCCATTGCCGATAGTGTGGCCGAGGGTTTTGTGAAAGTATTGACCGTTCCGGGTAAGGACCGCATTCTGGGCGCCACCATCGTGGGTTACCACGGGGGTGACCTGCTCACCGAATTTGTCACCGCCATGAAGCAAGGGCTGGGGCTCAAAAAAATCCTCGGTACCATTCACAGCTACCCGACCATCAGTGAAGCGAATAAATTTGTGGCTGGGGAGTGGAGTCGAAATCATGCCCCTCAACAAGTGCTTAATTGGATTAAGAAATATCATGCCTGGAACAGGCATTAAAAAGAACAGGCATTAAGAAAAGAAGGCACTAAGAAGATAAGACATAATTCGCAGTGACATAAATATAAGGTTATTTATTACATGCACGAAACCGCTACTCAAAAAAAAGTAAAAGACTACTACGGTAAGGAATTGTCAGGCTCTGACGATTTAAAAACCGATGCCTGCTGTACCTTGGATAATATTCCCGCCCATATCAAACCCATCATGGCGAAAATTCACCCGGAAGTGAGCAGTAAATATTATGGCTGCGGTCTGGTGGCACCGGAATTACTCGAGGGCATGCGTATCCTCGATCTGGGTAGTGGCTCGGGGCAGGATTGCTATGTGTTATCCGCATTGGTGGGTGAAGCGGGTGAGGTGGTCGGTGTGGATATGACCGATGAACAACTGGCCGTCGCCAATCGGCATATCGACCATCATCAGGAAGCCTTCGGTTTTAGTCAGCCCAACGTCCGGTTTATCAAAGGCTATATCGAAAAGCTCGACGAGCTGAATTTAGCCGATGAAAGCTTCGATATCATTGTGTCCAATTGCGTCATTAATCTATCGCCCGATAAAAAAGCCGTGCTCGAGCAGGCCTACCGGTTATTGAAGCCCGGTGGTGAGCTGTACTTTTCCGATGTCTATGCCGACCGCCGAGTGCCCGAAGCGCTAATGGCCGATCCGGTGCTTTATGGCGAATGCCTCAGTGGCGCACTGTATTGGAATGATTTTATTCAACTGGCCAAACAATCGGGGTTTGCCGACCCACGCTTGGTAGAAGATCGCCCACTAGGCATCGACAACGATGAAGTGCAAAACAAAATCGGCCACATTAATTTTTACTCAGCCACCTACCGGCTATTTAAATTAACTGACTTGGAACACAATAGTGAAGACTACGGCCAGTCGGTGGTTTATCAAGGAACCGTACCCAACAATGGCTGCGCCTTTGAGCTGGATAAAAACAACAGAATGCCCAAAGGTAAATCCGTGTCCGTTTGCGGTAACACCTACCGCACCTTAAAAGGCTCCCGGTTTTCAAGTCACTTTGACTTTGTTGGTGACTTTGAACAGCACAGCGGTATTTTTAATCAGGGTGAGAATACGTTGCCATTTTCAGAAAAGGCCGCTAAAAGTGGTGGGTGTTGTTAGGGCTAAAGGGTGTGATAGTTGAAAGGTGAGGATTAGATTTATTTTTCAGTGCACGTTTAATTTTCACTAGGAATTGACCCGATAATAATTACTATGAGGCCTGAGGCCTCATTAACAGGCTGTTATGCGGATAGGATAGATCTATGAAATTTCCAAAATTGTTTATTGTTTTTACAGTTTGCTTTCTAACTACGCTTAATGTTTTGGCTCACGATGAAGAGAAGGAGTATATCGCGATAGCAAAAGCAGTTGAGGAGGAGCTGCAAGCTGTGGTGACTTCTGATAATGCTTCAGAAGAGGTTCGTGAGTTTTCTGCTAAGTTATTAAAGGAGCAGTATGGCTCTGAAAGAGTTGGCCGCTTTTGGGTTAAGGAAATTTCAAAATAAATTATCTGCGGGTTTAAATTTAGGCGTTAATTTGTAGACCTACCCATGAAAAGTAGACACCTCATTACCAACTCTCCTCAGCGTTAAGCATTAAATATTTCCAACAAATTATTTAAAAACTGATGCCCTTTTTGTGTGGGTTTTAAATGGGTACTTTGTTGGTTGATTAATCCCTGTTCTAAAAGCTTACCCAGTGCCGGTTTTATTTTTTCTAGGGAAATACCTGTTCGTTCTGAAAATAATTCGGTGGGCACCCCGGCATTTAATCGCATCGCGTTCATCATAAATTCGAGTGGCAATTCATCCGCCGGAATATTTTTACAGCTGGCGGTGTAGGAATTTTTTCGCGCTAGGTAATCGGCGGGTTTTCGGGTTTTGGTAGTACGGATAATACGTCGCTCGGAAGGCAGGGTGATTTTTCCGTGTGCCCCGGCACCGATACCTAGATAGTCACCAAATGCCCAATAGTTTTTATTGTGTTCGGATTCTTTTTTGTCGTTACAAAAGGCAGAGACTTCATACTGTTTGTAACCGTTGTTGAGTAACACCTGATGCCCCTGATCTTGTATGGCTTCTAAAATAATATCGTTGGGCAGAGAGGGCGGCTTACTATAAAACTCAGTGTTGGGTTCAATGGTTAATTGATACCAGGAGATATGCGTGGGGTCCAAATCAATCGCTTGTTGCAAGTCGGCCATGGCCTCCACGGTTGTTTGACCGGGCAGGCCATGCATTAAATCGAGGTTAAAGTTTTCAAAGCCTGCAGCTCTCGCAGAATTGATTGCAGTGATAGCCTGCTCGGCTGAGTGTATGCGCCCAAGCTGCGTTAAGTTCTGGTCGTTAAAACTTTGTACGCCAATAGACAAGCGGTTGACCCCAACACTGCGATAGCCGATAAATTTTTCTTGCTCAAATGTTCCGGGGTTGGCTTCTAGGGTGATCTCTATGTCGTCTTCAAACCCAATCCGACGGTTCGCGGTCTGGATAATTCTACCGATAGCTTCAACGGAAAATAGACTTGGGGTTCCGCCGCCAAAAAAAATTGAGGTCAGTTTGCGGCCTTGTACGTAGGCTTCTTCAATGTCGAGGTCGCGGATCAGGGCAAGTACGTATTCCTCTTCAGGGAGCTCTTCAGATGCCGCGTGAGAGTTGAAGTCACAGTAGGGGCACTTGCGCACACACCAGGGGATATGGACGTAGAGCGAGAGCGGTGGAAGGCTAAGTAGCGAGTCGGTCATGAGCGTTTAACTAGGCTAGGGAGCTTAACTATAGCGGTGAGGTTAAACATGTGGCTACCCACTGCATGTTGCTTACCTATGTTGATAATGTTTTCAACAGTTGAGCCATGGCTTTTCCCCGATGACTGATTTTATTCTTTTGTGTTTTGTCGAGTTGGGCCGAGCTGCAGTCCAGTTCAGGCACATAAAATAACGGGTCATAACCAAAGCCATTGTCGCCCTCGGTTTTGAAGGCAATGCGACCTTCCCAAGTCCCTTGGCAAATAAGTGGGGTGGGGTCTTCGGGGTGTCGAAGATAAACCAGCAGGCATTGGAACCGCGCGGTGCGTTGTTCTTCTGGAATATCCTGGAGAAGTGATAACAGCCGCTGATTATTTTTATCATCGGTGGCGTCTTCACCAGAGAACCGGGCGGAATAAATACCGGGAGCGCCATTGAGGGCGTCCACCTCCAACCCTGAGTCATCGGCGATTGCCGGTAATCCGGTCAGTCGCGACGCGTGGCGTGCTTTGATGATCGCATTTTCCACAAAGCTGAGGCCGTCTTCGACGGCTTCGGGAATATTGAAGCTGGATTGAGGGACAACGTCAAAACCAAGGCCGGAGAGCAATTGCTGAAATTCGGCCAATTTGCCTTTATTGCCGCTGGCGAGGGTAATTTTCATAGCAGGGTTATCTGGTTGATGTGTTTGTTCGCCCACAAAAATGGCCACCCGGTTCTTTACTGGGTGGCCGATGTGTCGTTCGTTGGTGTGGCTTAGTCGTCGACGTAAAACTTATTTTGAAACGACAGCGACTCAGATGGTTTGTTTGGGTCTGACTGTACTTGGATTTTGAAGGTCATGGAGTCTTCATTATAGAATTCAAACGGTGCGAGATAATAGACGGTGTTGCCCTCTCTCACTTCAAAAAACGTAAGTACTTGCTGTTGAGCCAAAATATTTGAAACCGTACCTTTCACCAGCGCCGTTGTGCCGCCAACGTTGTCATCCCGTACAACGGCGATGTTGACCAGCCCTTTGTCTTTACCTCGGGTGATATTATAGGTACTGGCGATTTCGGGCAGAATAAAGCTGCTGTTAAAGGAGCTGTAGAAAACTTTGTAGCCACCGAAATTTTTGTAGGGCTTGTTGTCGGCATGAGCGCTAAAGGCGAGTAGTGCCAATAAAGGAAGCCAGAGTAGTTTCTTGTTATTCATGTGTGTTACCTCCAAAACCCAAAAAGGGTTTCATCTTGAGCGGTCTATTTGCTTAAAAGATAAATAGCCGTGTCACTAAACAGGTTAGGCCATATTCCTTTGATTTGCTTGTCCGGTATTCGTTCAGCAACAAATTCTTTGTGAATAAGACGAATCTTTTGTTCATCACAGAGTGCTTCGAAATCATTCACGGTACAGAAGTGAATGTTGGGTGTGTCATACCACTGATAGGCCAGTTGTTTGGTGACAGGCATACGTCCGTGGAGGAGAAGAGAGGTTCTTGCGCGCCAATTCCCAAAATTGGGGAAGGTAACAATACACTCCTTGCCAATGCGTAGCATTTCCTCCAAGACCAGGTGAGGGTAGCGCATAACCTGGAGTGCTTGGGTCATAACGACGACATCGAAGCTATTATCAGGAAACTGGGAAAGGCCCTGGTCTAGATTGGTTTCCACCACGTTAACGCCGTTGGCGATCGCGTGGGTGATTTTGTCAGGGTCAATTTCCAGGCCGTAACTTTCTACCTGCTTATGTTGCTTGAGATTTTTTAGCAGTGTGCCATCACCACAAGCGAGATCTAAGACTCGGCTTTTTGGGGCGATCCATTGCTGAATAATATCGAGATCGGTGCGGATACTCACAGCGAGCCCTCCATTGATGCCGCTCTTTGTTCAGAATGGTCGGCTGTGCTGGCAACACGGCTCATATAAGCGGTGAGTATGTGTTCGTAGCGCTCATTGGGCAGCAAAAAGGCATCATGCCCCAAGTTAGAGTCAATGGCGGCGTAGGAGACATTTTTGTTGGCATCAATCAATGCTTTGACCGTTTCCTGAGAGCGTTCGGGTGCAAACCGCCAGTCCGTTGAAAAAGACACCACCAAAAAGTCACACAGGGCATGACCGAAGGCTTTGACGGGGTCGTTGCCATATTCTCTGGCCAAGTCGAAGTAATCCAGTGCCTTGGTCATCAATAGGTAGGTGTTAGCGTCAAAATTGCTGGAAAAGGCATCACCTTGATGACGCAGGTAGCTTTCAACCTGAAACTCAATGGGCGTATCTTGTCCCTGCTGAAATGAGCCGGATCGCAACTCACGGCCAAATTTATTGCCCATGAGTTCATCTGAAAGGTAAGTTACATGACCGATCATGCGAGCGAGCGCCAGCCCGTTTCGAGGCAGTGTGTTACTTTCAAGGAAATGGCCATCACGAAAGTCCGGGTCGGATTTAATCGCATTCCGGGCAATTTCGTTAAAAGCGATATTCTGTGCGCTCAGCTTCATGGCTGAAGCAATGACAATGGCATGTCGTATCCGGTCAGGATATTCCAGAGCCCAGCGCATGGCTTGCATGCCCCCTAGGCTACCGCCAGCAACGGCGGCCCATTGTTGAATACCGAGTCGGTCTGCCAGCTTTGCCTGGCTTTGAACCCAATCACGCGCCCGAAGCGGTGGAAAATCCACCCCCCAGGGTTTACCCGTGTCGGGGTTGATGGAGCTGGGGCCGGTGCTGCCATGGCAGCCGCCGAGATTATTGGGGCAAACAATAAAGAATTGATTGGTATCGAAGGGCTTGCCCGGTCCGATATGGTTTTCCCACCAGCCTGGTTTTTTATCATCAACACTGTGATAGCCCGCCGCATGATGGTTGCCGCTCAGCGCGTGACAAATCAGTATGGCATTGCTTTTTTCGCTATTGAGCTCACCGTAGGTTTCAACCATCAGTTGATAATTATGTAGGGTACGCCCACAGGCCAGCTCCAGTGGGTCGTCAAAATGTACGACCTCTGGCGTGACTAAACCTACAGAGTTTTCCGGGAAGGTATCTGACATCTGTGGTTGTCTTTCTCCATAAAATGATCGGCTAGAACCACGAGTTTTAACAAAAGGTTTGTGGGAGTCTAAAGAGGGCGTTTCTTCAGTGCAAGAAAGTTACCGCTTGGGTTTAATTAAAGCGTTCGATTTGACCGCTCAATTAAAGCACTGAATCAGAGGTTCTCCAGATCATAATCAATGATTACAGATGAATGACTGGAAAAAGTTTTCGCCTTGTAGATTGCGGCATATTCAACACGATTGATGAGCCCCTGTGATACAACCTGTAAGTCGGTTCGCCAGCCGGGGCCTACATCTTGCTCGCCAGAAGGCCAGTAGCTGAATTCATCGGCATCTGTATTGTAGAGGCGGAAGGCGTCAGCATAGCCAATGTTCTTGTAGAGCTGGTCGAGACACTGTTGTTCGTTAGAGAGAAAGCCTGAAGTGCCCATAGAGCTATTGGGGTCGCTCACATCTATATCGCGATGTGCAATATTCCAATTGCCACAGATCACATATTCCCGGCGCTTGTGGCTGATTTTACTCAGGTGGCTCAACAGGTCACGAAAAAAATGGTCTTTGAGCTCTTGTTCTTCGACGCCACTGGCTATGGTCTTGCTATCAGCGGCGGCATTAGGCGCAAGCAGTGAGCAGATACTCACATGCTCAAAATCTGCCTGTAGGTAGCGGCCATTCATGTCTTCAGCATTAGAGGCACCAAAGCCATACATAATCGCTTTGGGGACTTCTCGACTGTAAATGGCAACCCCGTTGTGTGGGGTGGGCGAGTCAAAAAAATAGCTGAAATAGCCTTCTAGCTCAAAGTCTGGATTTGAGGTTAGCTCTGACGTTTGGGCGCGTAAGTCCTGAAGGCAGATGATGTTAGCTTCTTGGGACGCGAGCCACTGGAAAAGACCACGGCGGGAAGCCTGGTGAATTCCATCTACGGCAAGACTAATAATTCTCATATATGGTGAGCCTGAGTGGAGAGTCGTCAACCTGAGTGGAAAGTCGCCCCATGATTTGGGAGCGTGTATCATACCTTAGAGTTTAGGTTTCAAGAACTGGCATAGTAGAAAATGCCAGCCTATGGGTAGGTGAACTTGTCTCAGAAAGTGAGTCAGTTTGTTTCAAAAGTATCTGCTTGTTTCAAGAGTGATCTGTGATCGAAGTTATGAATAAATACAAAAGAATTGGTTGTATTACTTTGGCCTTACTGGGGATGGCGACGATGGTGGCAGAGGCGGGTAGCCTCTATCGTTATCGCAACAATGAGGGCAACCTGGTTGTTGATTATACGATCCCCCCAGAATATGTGGCCGGAGGCTACGAGGTTATAAGTAAAACGGGCCGTGTGGAGCAGGTAGTGCCGCCTCACAGGGACCCTGAAGCCTCTGAAACAGACGAGCCTATAGAAAGCTCTGAGGCTGTGTCAGGACAACTGGAAGAGAACCAGATGCTGCTGCAAAGTTACAGCGAGGTGAGTGAGATTGAGGCGGCTCGAGAAAGGCGAGTGTCACAACTAGACAGGGAAGTTGAAATTACCCAGTCAAATCTGCTGAAGAATCGAGACATGCAGAAAAATGCCAGAGTTAAGGCGGCTAACTATCAGCTCAGTGGTAAGCCAGTGCCGAAACCACTGCTGAAATACATGGATGATTTAGCTCTCCAAGATAGGGTTGCCGTGCAGGTGTTGGAGCTTCGGAAGAAGGAGAGCGAAACGGTTAGTAAGCGTTATGAGCATTACCGGTTGCGTTTCATGGTACTAAAGGGGATTGAACCTCTCGAAAAAAGCCCGACATCGCTACCGACCACTGTTCCTGCCACTGTTCCGTCGGACGACGACTAAAGCCACTACGAACAAACTGGCTAATGCGTCCTTCCGCTAATGCCAGCAGCATGTTGGCCGCTGAGGTCACGGTCATGGTTGGCCGAAGGTTCTCGGTGATTTCTGCTTCACGTAAAACCTGCTTTAGTTGGGTTTCCAAACGATCAAATAATTGCTGAATTCGTATATGAAGCCTATCGGTTTCACCGGTGAGTGCATCACCGGTTAATAGGCGAGTAATTCCAGGGTTTCGTTCCGCAAAGGTCAGCAGTAGAGTGAGGATTCGATAACAACGGCTGATGGCATCGGGTTCTTCGGAAAGAATAACGCGAACCCGGCTAAACAGGGTTTCTTCAATAAAGTCGATTAGCCCTTCGTACATTTTGGTTTTACTAGGAAAATGTCGGTAAAGAGCGGCTTCAGATACGCCCACTTCGGCAGCCAGCGCTGCGGTGGTGATGCGGCCACCGGGTGTGGCTTCCAGCATACGAGCAAGGGCTTGTAGAATTTGTTGTTTTCTGGAGCCTTTTCCCGTCGCCATGATCAATCACTCGCCCGTTGTTGTATCGGTGATCAGTGTGCCGACACCCTGATCGGTGAAAATTTCCAGTAACGTAGCATGGTTTACTCGGCCATCGATAATATGGGCGCTTTGGGTACCGCCTTTGACGGCATCCAAAGCGCAGGTGATTTTGGGAAGCATCCCGCCATGAATTGTCCCATCTTTGATCAAACCATCGACTTGCTGCGTGGTTAGTCCAGTCAGTACCTCACCGTTCTTATCTTGAAGCCCCGCCACATTGGTTAATAGAATCAGTTTTTCAGCTTTGAGAACCTCTGCAATTTTACCGGCGACCAAATCTGCATTGATATTGTAGGAGTTGCCCTCATTATCGACGCCAATAGGTGCGATAACTGGGATGAAGTGGCTATCGGTGAGCATGTCGATGACACCAGTATTAATACTATCCACCTCACCAACATGACCGATATCGATAATCTCGGGTGCCTCCATTTCTGGGGTATGGCGAGTAACCTGTAGTTTTTTTGCCTTGATCAGTTGTCCGTCTTTACCTGTGATGCCTACTGCACTTCCACCTGCGTGGTGAATCAGATCAACGATTTCCTTGTTGACGGCGCCACCTAGCACCATTTCCACGATATCCATGGTTTTACTGTCGGTCACCCGCATGCCGTCAACAAAGTGGGATTCGATGTTGAGTTCCGATAGCAGGTTGCCAATTTGAGGGCCGCCGCCGTGGACTACCACTGGATTCATGCCCACAAGTTTCATCATGACGATATCTCGTGCAAAGCTGGCTTTGAGACTTTCATCCACCATGGCATTGCCGCCAAATTTAACGACGATAGTTTTGCCGGTAAACCGTTGGATATAGGGCAGTGCCTCTGAGAGAACATTGGCAATGTTGGTGGCCGCTTCGCGGGTTAGTGACATTATGGGTTCCTATGATGCGGTGTAGGGCAGAGTTAGAATGTTAAATTGGTATCTATGCTACGTAGTTGCTGTCTGAAAAGCGACTGGATTTTCTCCAGTGCTTCCTCTGACTCAGCCTCAAAACGCAGCGTCAGGGCGGGGCTAGTATTGGACGCCCGAATAAGACCCCAAGCCTTGGGGAAATCAACCCTTAGTCCATCGATGGTGGATACCTTGCCGTCCTGAAAAGCGTGGTTGGAAACCAAACTGTCGACAATCGAAAACTTTTCTTCATCAGCCACATCTATTTTTATTTCTGTTGTGGCATGCGTTGTTTCAAAGCTTGAAACAATTTCGTCGAGCCCCTGTTCTCTGATGGACATGATTTCTATTAGCCGTGCAGCAGCATAGAGGCCATCATCAAAACCGTGCCAGCGATCACGGAAGAAAATATGCCCACTGTATTCGCCGCCTAGCGGCGCATCACATTCCAGAATCTTGTTGTACATATGGGAGTGGCCCGTTTTCCACATAATCGGTCGGCCCCCGTAACTACTGATCAGGTTGTTGAGGCGGCGGGTACTTTTAATATCAAAGACCACATCAGCACCTGGTTGGCGAGAAATGACGTCCCGTGCAAAAATCATCAATAGCTCATCGGGCCAGATAATCTTGCCACTGGCAGAAACGGCCACAACGCGGTCACCATCACCATCCAGAGCAATACCCAAGTCGGCGTTGTGTTCTTTGACGCATAAAATCAAGTCTTCCAGGTTGGCAGGTACGGAAGTGTCAGGGGGGTGATTGGGAAAATCACCATCTATGTCACAGTGGAGAGGCATTACCTTGCAGCCAATGGCTTCAAGTAAGGTAACGCCCAATTCTCCAGCGACCCCATTACTTCCATCCAGAACAACCTTCAGGTTTTGGGCGGGCACGATATCACTGACAATATCGTTGACATAGTCTGCCGAGAGTAAACGCATGTCGCGCTGACCATCAGTTTTTGTTGGAATATCGCATTCCATTTCTGCTTTTAGGGCTTGAATTTCATCACCACACAAAGCGTGATGTTTGAAAAACATCTTGAAGCCGTTGTACTCCGCAGGATTGTGGCTTGCGGTGACCATAATGCCGCAATCTGTTTCCTGTATCTGGTGGGTGGCAAAGTTGAGTAGTGGTGTGGGCACTTGGCCGAGATAGATGACATTACAGCCGGTACTGAGAATACCCTGTTCCAACGCGGAGGTCAGAGCAGGACTAGATTTTCGGCCATCACAACCAACGATAAGAGAATGCTCTCCCAGTGAAAGCGCCTTTTTCGCTAGAACCTTACCCAGCTGCGCTGCAAATTCTGGTGTTAATTGAGTGTTGGCCAGACCGCGAATGTCATAATCTCGAAATACCACATCGGGGAAGGCGGGCTTCCCTGTCGTTTTTGTATCTTCGGCCTCGGTCGTTTTTGTGACTGATGCTGTCGAAGGAATAACCTGTAAAAAAGAGTCGCTGCTGTCATCGACAGTATAGGTCGGCTTTACAACTGGCGTATTTCCCTGCGCATCGTTTTGTACAAAGTTCTTTGATCGGCGTTTTTTGGGCTTATCCTTGTGATGGAGCAGGGTATACCTGATAACCACGTAGACCAGCAGTAGCATGATGATGACCAGAATGCCTACAGCAATAAAGAACCCCAGGTAGGGTGGCTGAGCCTGATCAAGCAGTATCGCACTGCCAGTAAAGCGTATTTGCCAGTGTGGCATCTTGGTTATCAGAGTAATGCCATCAAGCGCTTCCATTTTATTATTTAGCGTAATGACGGGGGTATTCGGGATATCTGGTAATGTTTGGATGAGTTTGGTTGTGCCCAGCGAGCTATTTACCTTGGCAAGAAGTGAGTCAGCGAGAGTATCTGCGGGTAGCATGGCTACCATGGTGCCTAGGATGACCCCTTCCTTGGTTTTGAGTGGATAGGCAAATATAAGTTGCCAGGTACTATCAATATAAGCAGCAACAGGGTCTGGTTGTTTGCCCTCCAGCACCTTCTGGGACATGGCCTGACCAACAAAATTGTGTGCTTTATCCAAGCGATTATCCTGTGGGCTGAGCAGATAGCCATGGGATAGGTTCTCTACCCACTCTTTCATCAGGCCTTCTAGGCGATGTATTCCTTCGGTATCACCTGCGGTTAACGCATCAATCAATAAATCTTTTTCAGCCATATTTTGCAGCTGCTGTTGCTGTGTTTGAATATAGGTATTGGTCAGCGTTAACTGTTGTTGCGCATAGCTTTCAGCGTTGGTATTAGCGAGTACAAGTCTGGCGTTGTCTATCATGTAGTGCCGCAAGGTGAAGGCCAGCAACACGAAGCAACAAATAATGAGGACGAGCACGCCCAATGTAACGGGGTGCTGCTGTAGTTTGCCTAAAGCGACTTGGACGGGGTTGTTCTTCTTAGGGCTATTTTTTTTGTTATCGGTCATATGGTTTCGATTAGTTTGGGATCATGGCGGCTATTTTTGCGATCAATTGACGCGCCAAAATAGATTTATTTATTTTCGGAATGGCTTCGGAGCTTTTCATCTCTACCACCAAAACGGCATTGTCATCACTGTTAAAACCAATGGTGCGGTCTGACACGTCATTGGCAATGACCAGGTCGAGATTCTTCCTCTCTAGTTTACCGCGGGCGTGAAGCTCCAAGCCTTGTTCTACTGTGGCTGTTTCCGCAGCAAACCCAACGGTGAAAGGGCGATTTTGGAGCGCCGCCACTGCACTGACAATATCTGGATTTTTAACCATCTCTATAGTCAATGAGTCGGCAGCCTTTTTTATTTTTTGTTCCGAGACTTGCACCGGACGGTAGTCCGCTACGGCTGCGGAGGCAATAAACAATTGGCAGCCATCAGCTTCGGCTAGGGCTGCATCGTACATTTCCTGGGCACTGGTGACGGCGATAGTTTTTACTCTATCGGGTGATGTTAGGCTAACCGGGCCGCTGATTAGTATGGTTTCTGCGCCAGCTTCGGCAGCAGCTTCTGCCAGCGCATAGCCCATTTTCCCGGAACTGTGGTTGCTGATATAGCGTACTGGGTCAATGGCTTCTCGAGTAGGGCCAGCAGTGATGATTACTTTTTTCCCGGCTAAAGTACCCGTTTCAAATAAGTCTGCAGTAAGCTCCGCGATATCTTCTGGTTCGCTCATTCGCCCTGGCCCCACATCACCACAAGCTTGACTTCCCTCTGCTGGGCCAAAAATATTTATCCCCCGGCCCCGTAGCTGTTCTATATTGTGTTGAGTGCTGGCATTGCGCCACATGCCCTGGTTCATTGCTGGAGCAATAGCGAGGGGTGAGCGGCTAGCTAGACAGAGAGCGGAGAGGAGATCTCCGCCTTCACCATTCGTTAATTTGGCAATGAAGTCGGCCGATGCAGGGGCGACTAAGATCACATCGGCCCACCGCGCCAGCTCAATATGGCCCATGGCGGCTTCGGCATCAGTATCCAGTAGCTCAAGGTGGACGGGATTACCGGAGAGCGCCTGCATGGTGAGTGGCGTAATAAATTGGGTGGCAGCGTGGGTCATAACAACCCGGACATTGGCACCGACATCTTGTAGGCGGCGAATGATCTCTGCGCTTTTATAGGCAGCAATACCACCGGTTACACCTAGCAGAATTCTTTTGTTGGCCAGTGGGGGCATGAAAATTCCTGAAAAATAAAACCCAGGTAGCTAAGATAACATTGCAAAGCAAATTTGCGTAGTCAGTACTCACGTCATCTATTGCACAAGGAGGTGCTTATGACCATTCGTGATTGGCCGGAGGCAGAACGACCCCGGGAAAAACTTCTAGAAAAGGGCGCTAGCGCCTTATCCGACGCCGAACTGCTGGCTATCTTTCTTCGTACCGGTTGTCCTGGGTTTTCAGCAGTGGATTTGGCTCGCGAACTGTTGCAACGGTTCGGTAGTCTTGGGGCAATGTTATCGGCAGATAAGGCCTCATTTTGTCGCGTTCGAGGCCTTGGAACGGCGAAGTTCGTACAGTTACAGGCGGTGATGGAGCTGGCTCGCCGACATCTGGGTGAGCAGCTCCAACGGGAGCATGTATTTACCAGTGCTACACGGGTGAGTGAGTTCCTGTTGGCTCAGTTGCGTCACTGTCAGCAGGAAGTTTTCGCCGTATTGTTTCTGGATACCCAGAACCGGCTAATTGCGTGGGAAAAATTATTCTTTGGTACGGTTGATGGCGCCAGCGTCCATCCGCGCGAGGTGGTGAAGCGAACACTGCATCACAATGCGGCGGCGGTTATTTTTTCTCACAACCACCCCTCCGGTGTGGCAGAGCCAAGTGAGTCTGACCGGGCGATTACTCAGCGCTTGAAAGACGCTCTCACCCTGGTTGATGTGAGGGTGCTAGATCATGTGATTGTGGGTGGTGGATATACGGTCTCTATGGCTGAACGGGGCGACTTGTGAAATACCAGCGTGAAATACCCGAAACTGTAGCCTTTTGGGCGAATTAGTTTGATTTCGCCAAGCCCTTCTGGTATAAAACGCGGCTCTTTGTGGGGGTACCCTTTTGGGACAAACCGCTAACAGATTTTCAAAGTAGTCGCCAAGTAATGGTGACGCCCAGAGCAGAGGCAAAGTAATGGCTAAAGTATGTCAAGTCACCGGTAAAAAACCGATGTCTGGAAACAATGTTTCACACGCAAAAAACAGGACTCGTCGCCGGTTCGAGCCTAATTTGCATTCCCACCGTTTTTGGATTGAAGCAGAAAAGCGTTTTGTAAAACTGCGCCTTACTGCCAAGGGAATGCGTATTATTGATAAGCTGGGCATTGAACAAGTGCTAGTTGATATGCGTAAACGTGGCGAGAAGGTTTAAGGAGATAAATCATGGCTAAATCGAATCGCGATAAAATTAAGTTAGTATCCAGTGCTGGCACTGGTCATTACTACACCACCACTAAAAACAAGCGTACTCAGCCTGAAAAGCTGGAGTTCAGCAAATACGACCCAGTGGTTCGTAAGCACGTCCCGTACAAAGAAGCTAAAATTAAGTAAGTTTTTGTACAGACAAGAAGCCCCGATATAGTCGGGGTTTTTTTGTGCCTGTCATATGGTGGGTCGGTATTGAAACGAGCCTGTAGTGCTTAGTGCTTAGTGCTTAGTGCTTAGTGCGATGTCAGTGATACCTGCTTCCCGAGCTTGGTCAGACACCAGAATAAAAGTATTTGTTTTAGATTTGGGGTGAGCTTCAATCACAACCTTGGCCTTGGGGTTTTCGGCATGAGCCCTTTCTACGTTTGCTCGCACTGAACGCACATCAATACGACGACCTTCCAGCCATATGTCATTGTTTTCGGTAATGCTGAAAATAATATTCTGATGTGTGCTATTTTCTGGTGGTGCTGTTGTGATTGGTGGCCGGTTGACATCAATGCCTGACTCTTTGACAAAAGATGCCGTCACGATAAAAAAGATCAACATAATAAAGACCACATCCAGCATGGGGGTGAGGTCGATTTCAGGGTCTTCTGTGATACGTTTTCTGCCCAAGGCCATAGTTAGTTCTGTCCAGTGGTTTTTGGCCCTGTCATTTCTGAGCCCCGAAGGTGCATTTTGACCAGAGCCCCTATGAGTATGCCAGACATTTTAGCGCCGATTCATCGTCGATAAGTACACTTAATAGAATAAGTACACTCGGAATCTGATCATGCCGGAATTACCAGAAGTTGTCGTTACTCTGAAAGGGTTAATACCCCACATTACTGGAAAGCGGGTTTCCAAGGTGGTGGTGCGTGAGCCACGGCTGCGCTGGCCAGTGCCAGGTGATTTGTCAGAACAGCTATGTGGGAAGGTACTGATTGATGGCCGGCAGCGAGCGAAATATCTATTATTTCGCTTTGATCACGGCCATTTGATGATTCACTTGGGTATGTCTGGGAACCTTCGTATTGTTCAAGCGGGCACGCCGCCAGCAAAACATGATCATGTGGATATAAGCTTCGAAGATGGAGTGCAGCTACGGTTTACGGACCCTAGGCGGTTTGGTTCTGTGCTGTGGCTGAGTGGTAAACCAGAACAGCACAAATTGTTAATCCATCTGGGACCAGAACCCTTTGATCCCGTGTTCGATGGCAATTATCTCTATCGTTTATCTCGAGGAAAAACGGTATCGGTAAAGCAATTTTTAATGGACAACAAGATTGTTGTGGGTGTGGGTAACATCTATGCGAATGAGTCGCTGTTTCTTAGTGGTATTAGGCCAAAGAAAGCCGCTGGACGTATTTCCCGAAAAATTTACGAGGCATTATCTGAGAATGCCAAAACCGTTTTAAAGAGGGCGATAGAGCAGGGCGGTACAACCCTGAAAGATTTTGTTGGTAATGAGGGGAAACCTGGTTATTTCAAACAGGAATTGTATGTCTATGGTCGCGGCGGGATGCCCTGCCTTCGGTGCAAAACGCCTTTAAAGGAGATCAGGCTAGGACAACGTTCTACGGTTTACTGCGTTCTTTGTCAAAAATAACGGGTGAAAGGGCTGATCAGCCGGCTTTGAATTTCTTCGCTAGCACCTCAGTAACACAGGGGGGGACAAATTCGTTGATATCTCCACCCAGTGAGCCAATTTCTTTTACCAGAGACGATGAAATATAGGAGAGTTTCTCCGAGGGTGTCAGAAAAATACTTTCAACTTCGGGCGATAGTGCCCTGTTCATATTGGCCAGCTGAAATTCATATTCAAAATCAGAGACAGCACGCAGCCCTCGGAGTATGGCGTCGGCACCCTGATCTTTTACAAAGTTGACCAGTAGATAATCAAAACCAAGCACTTCAATATTATCCAGATGAGACAGAGATTGTTTTGCTAAATCAATACGCTCTTCGAGGGTGAACAAGGGTTCTTTCTTCTTGCTGCTGGCAATGGCAACAATCACGCGATGGAACAAGCGGCTGGCACGCTCCACCAAGTCGACGTGGCCGTTGGTTATGGGGTCAAAGGTACCGGGATAAACAATTGTTTTCACGTATGTTCTTCACTCTATGAGCTGGAGCTTGGGGTGACTTGTTAGCCGAGCGTGGAATGGTATACGTTTTGTCTTCGGGCCTCAATCGCATCGAAAGAGTCGATAACACACTTGCCCAGCGGTTTTTTCTCGAAATAGGTCCCAGGTAGGTGGTGTGATGGGTGGCGATTGATGCCTGTCGGCCTCAATGTAAACGAGGCTGTTTTTGGAAAGTAGGCCGGGTCGCTGTAACAGATCACAACAGGGTTGCAGTAAATCGGCAGCAAAGGGTGGGTCAAGAAAGACGACATCAAATGGCTTTTCAGGGGTAAAAGTGTTCAGCCATTGAGAAGCATTGGCCTGAATGACTTGAGCTCGTTCAGTTTTTAATAAGGCACCGTTTTGTTTCAATAGGGCTGTGGCCGCAGTATCTTTCTCAACCAGAATTGCGTGGTCGGCACCCCGGGATAATGCTTCAAACCCCAGTGCTCCTGAACCTGCGAATAAGTCGAGGCAGTGAGCTCCCGAGATGACAGGTGCCAGCCAGTTAAACAGGGTTTCCCGAACCCTGTCACCCGTGGGGCGCAACCCTTCTACATCAGCAAAATGAAGTTTATGCCCGCGCCATTGGCCACCGATAATACGGAGCTGACCAAGGGCCTCTTTTCGAGAGGGAGATGTTGGGTGATGATGGCGTTTCAAAGCGTTTTTCAATCCTTAAAGTGATAGCATACACCGTCAGATTTACATCGTCAGATTTACACCGAGAAAACAGGATGTCTGTGCCAGATTCAAACGACCCAGAGAATAACACCCAGCAGCCGGGAGAAAAGCGAAAATTTTTACAACGCTTTCGTCGACAGAAGCCTGCTGAGCCTCAGCCTATAGATCTTGCTTCTGAAGCAGCGACTCAAGAAGTGGTTAGCGATGAGCAGCAACCTGATACTGGTATTGAGAATAGCCAAGTTAAGGAAGCCAAACCTAAGGAAACGTTGCGGGCAAGATTTCGTCGTGCGTTATCAAAAACGGGGCGTAGTTTTGGTAATTTGTTTCTCGGTGACCGAGAAATTGATGATGAGCTTCTGGAAGAGCTGGAAACCCTGCTGCTATTGGCCGATGTGGGTATTGAGTCCACTGTGGAAATTATTCAGGATTTAGCCGATCGAGTGAAGCGGCGGGAGCTAGCAGACAGTCGAGCTTTATTTGAGGCACTTCAAAATACCATGGTTGCCAAGCTCAAGCCCTGTGAACAACCGCTGAGTGTCGATGGGCAGAAAGCCCCCTTTGTAATATTAGTGGTTGGCGTCAACGGCGTTGGTAAAACGACCACGATTGGGAAGCTAGCCAAGCGGTACCGGGATCAAGGGAAGTCGGTCATGCTGGCCGCTGGCGACACATTCCGGGCGGCAGCGGTTGAGCAGCTACAAGCTTGGGGTGAGCGTAATAATGTACCTGTGGTGGCACAGCATACGGGGGCCGACAGTGCCTCAGTTATTTATGACGCTATCGAATCTGCCAAGTCACGAAATGTAGATATTCTTATTGCCGATACCGCAGGACGGTTGCATACCAAAAGTAACCTTATGGAAGAATTGAAAAAAGTGAGGCGCGTGATGGCCAAATTGGACGAGACCGCTCCCCATGAAGTGCTGTTGGTTCTGGATGCCGGTACGGGTCAAAATGCACTTGTTCAGATGAAAGAATTTAACGATACGGTCAACGTGACGGGCGTGGCGCTGACAAAGCTGGATGGTACGGCGAAGGGTGGCATCATCTTTTCCCTGTGTAAGCAGTTTGGTACCCCCATTCGCTTTGTGGGCCTGGGTGAGGGCGCTGATGACCTCCAGCCCTTTGTGGCCAGCGAGTATGTTAATGCGCTGTTTGATCGAGGCTAGAAGGGATATCCACAGATTCGCATGATTCAATTTGATAAGGTGAGCAAGCGGTACTCCACGGGCCAAGAGGCATTGAGCGGCCTCAGTTTAGAGTTGGGGGCCGGTGAAATGACCTTTCTCACCGGTCATTCCGGTGCGGGAAAAAGCACCTTACTTAAACTGATTATGCTGATGGAGCGACCCACCCACGGCCAACTACTGGTCAATGGTAAGAATCTCAATCGTCTTCACAGTAGCCAAATACCCTATTACCGCCGCAATGTGGGTGTGGTGTTCCAGAATCATCAATTACTGTTTGATCGCAGTGCGTTTGATAACGTCGCTCTCCCATTATTGGTTTCCGGGTATCAACCCCGTGAAGTCGGGCGGCGAGTTAGGGCGGCCCTAGATAAGGTGGGGTTACTGGATAAGGAAAAACAAAACCCCATCGCACTTTCAGGTGGAGAGCAACAGCGTTTAGGGATTGCCAGAGCTGTGGTTCACAAGCCTCGGATCCTACTGGCAGATGAGCCCACGGGAAACTTGGACCCTCAGTTGTCGGCAGAAATTATGGATTTGTTTCGACAGTTCTGTGAGTTGGGTGTCACGGTATTGATCGCGACCCACGATGTGGATTTGATCTCCCGTATGGGTTTGCGTCTTCTACAGTTGGAGCGGGGCAGGCTAATACACGATGGGGTGCCGGAATATGCAGCGTAATCGCTTGCAGAAGTCCAAGCCTACTCGTAGAGAGTCTGCGAAAAAATCTTCAAGAGAGTCGCGCCGAGGTGCCTCTGATGGCAGAGCAAGGTTATTGGATAAGCTGAAAAGTTATTTCCAAAACCATGGTCAATTACTTCTCCGCACGTTTCAGCGTTTGGCAGCAGAGCCAGCTCAGACCCTGATGACATCACTCGTGGTAGCTATAGCACTGGGGTTGCCGGCAGCACTCTATGTCGGCGTTGTAAATTTGCAGCATCTGGGTAGCCGAGTGGAAACCACCGCACAGCTGACTGTATTTCTTAAAAAGGAAGCTACGGAGGTAGCAGTAGATCAGCTGCGAGAAAGCCTGCTGTCAGAATCGGATATTACCGCTGTAGACTATATTTCACGACAGCAAGCTTTAGCTGAGTTTCAGACACTTTCGGGGTTTGGTGATGTACTGGCGATGCTGGATGAGAACCCGCTACCACCGGTGCTTATCGTACAGCCAGCTGATCAGTTTCAAGGTGATCTGGTGGCCAGTGAGACTTTAGTGGCGCGACTGAAAGAATGGGTGCTGGTCGACGATGTACGACTGGATATGAAGTGGATACAGCGACTGCAGGGTATGCTTGAAGTGTGGGAGCGGTTGGCTTTTTCTCTTGGGGTCGCTTTGGCATTGGGTGTTTTACTCATTATTGGTAATACCATCCGGCTGGCGATCGAGAGTCGGCGGGATGAGATTGTTGTCGTAAAGCTGGTGGGTGGTACTAATGCCTATGTACGGCGACCATTTCTCTATACCGGTATTTGGTATGGTGCCCTCGGGGGGCTGCTAGCATGGCTGTTGGTGGCGCTGGGTTTACAGTGGGTAGATGGCCCTGTAGAGCGTTTGGCTGGGCTATATCAGAGCATTTTTCAACTTCAGGGCCTGGGGTTTTCCGGATTGTTGGCACTTATATTCATCGGCGCAGTGCTAGGCTTGATAGGGGCTTGGCTGGCGGTGGCAAGACACCTTGGAAGTATCGAGCCAAAATAACACTTTATTGATTTAAAACAACTGGTTGAGGAAACTTTTAGCGGGTATGGAAATCTAACACGAAACTGGTAAAATGTGCCCCCTTGGATTGTTGAGGTTGATATGACTAAGAAGTTGCAAACTGTAGAGTGGATGGCACCGGGTGCAAACCTTGCCGCCTATATGCAGGGTGTTAATACTGTTGCAGTTTTATCCGCAGAGCAGGAACGTGCCCTCGCAGAAGATCTCTATTATCGAGAAGACCTTGATGCTGCTCGTCGTCTGGTACTTTCTCACCTCCGTTTTGTTGTCCATATTGCCCGCTCCTATAACGGCTATGGTCTGCCTCTTGGGGATTTGATTCAGGAAGGTAACCTTGGCCTGATGAAGGCGGTTAAACGCTTTAATCCAGAAAAAGGAGTTCGTCTGGTCTCCTTTGCTGTTCATTGGGTAAAGGCAGAAATTCATGAATATGTGCTGCGTAACTGGCGTATTGTCAAAGTGGCTACCACTAAGGCTCAGCGCAAATTGTTCTTCAATCTGCGTGGTGCAAAAAAGCGTTTAGCTTGGCTGACCGACAGTGAAGCTAAGGCAATTGCTGATGATCTCGGTGTTGAAGTCAAACATGTTCGTGAAATGGAGCAGCGGTTGTCTGCTCGAGATGCTGCATTCGATGCGTCGGCAGATGACGATGATGAGAGTGCTTATCAGGCACCTGCCTACTTTCTGGAAGATAAAAGCGCCGACCCGGCATTACAGCTGGAGCAGGCAGATAGTGAGCAAGACAGCTCCACTCGTATGGCGAAAGCGCTGGAAGAATTGGATGAACGTAGTCGTGACATTATTCACAGTCGCTGGTTAGAAGAGAGTAAATCTACTCTCCATAACTTGGCCGATAAATATGGGGTCTCCGCTGAGCGTATTCGGCAGCTCGAACAGAATGCCATGAAAAAAGTACGGGCAATCATGGAAGCCTGACGGGTAGAGTGAACGAATCAACAGCCTGAAAAGCCGCGAGTCCCGCGGCTTTTTTATTGAGCCATAGTTATTGTTAAATAGTTTTTATTAAAGGGTATCTCTCGGGAGTTCTGATGAAAGTACTGGCAGTGATAACCGCATTATTAGGGTTTCTTGGTGTTGCCCTTGGTGCCTTTGGTACCCATGGGTTACGCGGTATGGTCGAGCCCGAGTTGCTGTCAGTGTGGCAAACAGCGGTGCAGTATCAGATGTTCCATACGTTGGTGTTGCTGTCTATTGTGATAGCCGGCAACCGTCATGCTACTTCGCGATCACTGCTGGCTATATCAGGTTGGTTGCTGGTCGCGGGCTCAGTACTTTTTTCTGGTAGCCTCTATGCACTGGTCATTACTGGCATTAAATCCCTTGGGATGGTGACCCCTTTTGGCGGGGTATTATTTTTGATGGGCTGGCTGGTGTTGTTATTTGCATTGATAAGGGTTGTGGATGCTGAGCAGGCAATCGGAGAATAATATTGGATATCAGGCCGGAGTATAAAAAGAAATCTATTCGAAGTTATGTGGTGCGTGCTGGCCGAATGACTGAGGGCCAGAAAGCGGCCTTTGATAAATACTGGCCAGACTACGGGTTGAGCTTACATAGCGGCAAAGTCGATATTGATACTACTTTTGGTCGCAGTAGCCCTAGAGTGATGGAAATCGGATTTGGTATGGGTGGTTCGTTGCTGGAAATGCTACAGGCAGAACCGGAAAAAGATTTCATTGGCATCGAAGTGCATCCACCGGGGGTGGGCAGACTGATTAATGGTGCTGGCAAGCTGGAACTACCTAACTTGCGAGTGTATCTGGCCGACGCTACTGATGTGATGGAAGATTGCATAGAAGATGCCAGTATTGACCGGCTGCAGGTCTATTTCCCCGATCCTTGGCACAAGAAAAAGCACAATAAACGTCGTTTAATACAGCCTCAGTTTGTTCAGAAAATTCGTTCCAAGCTTAAACTGGATGGCGTCTTCCACCTGGCAACTGATTGGGAGCCTTACGCTGAATATATGTTGGAAGTGATGGAGGCGGCTGAGGGCTATGAAAACCTTGCGGGGGTTGGACAGTATTCCTCCCGCCCCGATTATCGTCCGATCACCAAGTTTGAGCAGCGAGGCGAACGACTCGGGCATGGGGTTTGGGACCTGTTGTACAAAAGGGTTGATTAGTAGAGCCCTCTTGTAAGTCATGAGTGAGATAGATAACCCTACCGTTAGTTGACTACCAGTAAGTCACAGCCTGTCTTGACCAGAATTTTTTCGGCCGTATTGCCCAGTAATTTTCCAGTAATACCCCTTCTTGCCACTGTGCCGATGACCAGAACATTTGCCCCAATAATATCTACACATTCCGTGATAATCACTTGAGGATTCCCTAGCTGAACATGCACCTGCTCAGGTGGAACACCAAAACGGTCAGCGATGACAGATTGTTGAGCATTAACATCTTCCAGATATTGAAATCCTAAATGGCTGGCAATGGCCTCTTTTTCATCCAGAGCACAGACTAAATGTAGGGTGCTGCTGGTGTCTTCTGCCAGGTTCAGGGCGGCGGTGATCACGGCATGGTTGAGAGCAATGTGTGCATCATCATCGCTGTAGATATCCAGAGCAGCAACAACCACACCGCCAACAATAGGCGCTGTAGAACGGGCGACCAATACAGGGCAAGGAGCAAAGCGCAAAAGCTCCCGCTGGTGTAAACCGCCATCGCCACCACTTTGGACAATTAGGTTGGCGCCTATTTGGTCGGCATGGTGACTGGCTGCAAGTGGCCAGTCGCTGTTCCAGGCAACTTCGGTGGTAATTTCAATGCCCCATTTAGTGTATGGTTTTGCCTGTGACAGCATCCATTTGTCGAGTTCTTGAAGTTTTGAATGTTTGGCCTCTTGGCGAGAAGGATAGTGGTTGATTTCCCGGTCGGAGAGGTGGACGCAAGCAAAGGCCGAAAGAGAGGCGTTTGCCTTTTCTGCTAGGGTGCAGGCCTTGTCGAGGGCTATCTGGTCCGGTGAGAGTGGTGCCATAACTACAAGGTATTTCAGGTAACTCGTCATTAGTCATTTTCCTTAACTTTCGTTCTTAGCTATCGCTCTCAACTATTGTTCACAGGCGTGCCCCACTTAATAGCCATAGGAATATTTCTAGCAGCTTAATATAATCAGACACTTGCTTTAACTATAGAACATTTATAAACAACTAAGTTGATGCAAAACAAGGGGTTAATAATGAGCAAGCGAGTAGCAGTTATTCTTTCAGGGTGTGGTGTTTTTGATGGCTCGGAGATATACGAATCAGTAATCACACTGTTGCAGTTGGATCAGGCGGGCGCCCAAGTGCAGTGTTTCGCACCAGATATTGAGCAGATGCATGTCATCAACCATGTCACCGGTGATGTGATGGAAGGTGAGCGTCGAAATGTACTGGTGGAAGCCGCTCGGTTGGCACGCGGTAATATCAAAAATCTGGCCGAGGCCAACGCTGAGGATTTTGATGCGGTGATTATACCGGGAGGCTTTGGCGCTGCGAAAAATCTCTGTGATTTTGCTGTGAAGGGCTCAGGTCTCACAGTCGATAAGAGCTTGGTGAATTTTGTTCAGGCCATGCACCAGGCCGATAAACCCGTAGGGCTTATGTGTATTGCTCCCGCCATGGTGGGTAAGCTGTTTAGTGAAGATGTACATTTTACGATTGGTGATGACTTGGAGACCGCCTCGGCAATTGAGGCAACCGGCGCAGTGCATGAGCGATGTCCGGTGAATAACATCTGTATTGATGGTGCTAATAAAGTAGTGACTACGCCAGCCTATATGTTGGCAGGTAATATCAGTGAAGCGGCCAGCGGAATTAACAAGCTGGTGGACGCTGTACTGGAGCAGGCTTGAAATAACAGTGAGTGATAATCAGAGAAACCCTTTTTGGCAGTATTCCCTAGCCCTCTATGGTCGGCCGAAGGTGGCAGAATGCTGCTTGAGCTATCAGGACAATGATGGTGCCAACGTCAATCTTCTTCTATTTTGCTGCTGGTTGGGTTTCAGTGGTCATCGAATTGAACCTGAGGCACTCGAGCAGGCGAGGTCATTGATTGAGGCGTGGGATCTACAAGCAGTTCAAAAATTGAGAGCCATTCGCCGATTTTTGGTGTCATCACAATGTACCTCTAGTGAGATGGTGAAGAGTGATGTGGTTAAGGGTGAGATGATTCAGTCGCTTCAGCAGGTGGAACTGATGGCAGAGCAGGTTGTCCAAAACATCCTCTATGATTGGTGGTTAGGTGAGAGTTTTTGCCATTCCCATGAACATGGGGCCGCCCTGCAGACAGAAAGGTTGCAGGCAGAAAATTTAAACACTTACTTGGATACACTAGGTTGTCAGCCTATACCGACTGACAGTCCGTTACTTTGTCCGTTAGACGAACCGCAGACCTCAACGTAATTTTACGTTAATATGCCCGATCTATTCGGACCGTCAACTAAGGAAACTTTTATGAAATTTAAATTCCTGGTGCTCGCCTCAACAATAGCGGTCACCCTGACAGCTTGTGATAAACAGGAGGCAAATACTACGCAGGACAAAGCGCAAGCTGAAGTGGTATTTGATACTCAGATAAAGAAATTTAGCTACGTCGTTGGTGTCGATATGGGCGGCCAACTGCGTACCTCAGATATTCAAATAGACCGTGAAGCCTTTGCTCTTGGTTTGTCTGATTCTCTGGATAGTCATCCACCTCGGATTGCCAAAGAAGAGTTAGAAGGCGTTGTGCAAGCCTTCCATGATGAGCAGCAAACTAAGATAAAGCAGAATGAAGATACCATGCGCTCTATCTCAGAAAGCAATATAAAGGCCGGTTCTGCGTTCTTGGCTGAAAACTCGATCAAAGATGGGGTTAATACGACGGAGAGTGGTTTACAGTATAAAGTGATTACTGCGGGCAATGGTGCCATGCCGACAGCTGACAGTCGTGTGGAAGTTAACTATCGTGGCACCTTGATCGACGGCACTGAATTTGATGCTTCAACGAAGCATGGTGGTTCTGTTGAACTCAATGTTGGCGAAGTTATTCCTGGCTGGACTGAAGCACTTAAGCGAATGAAAGAGGGCGCCAAGTGGGAGTTGTATCTTCCATCGGAGCTTGCGTATGGTCCACAGGGTACAGGTGGAATTATTGGTCCAAGCGCTACCCTGATTTTTGAGGTGGAACTGCTCAAGGTTTTGGGCGCTGAATAGGTATTTTTTACCTAGGTATTAATAAACCAAGCAGTAATAAAAAAAGGCCCGTGAGGGCCTTTTTTTATAGATCGATTTTGATGTGGTACACCTCATGATTGAGCTATTTTAGGTTTTATTCATTACTTTTTCGCTATGAGCGGTATGTAATACTTCAATCATTTGGTCTTCCGCAGCCAGCCGTGCTTCGAGTGATTCACCCAGTTGTGATAGATCGGTCGCCAGCGTTTTGAGGTCATCTGTTTCGAGATACTTGTCGTTAAAGTCCAGAACCATCTCAGTGGAGGCATCAATGGTTTCTAACAGACCATTGGCAGCCTCTAGTCCCTGGCTATCCTGAAGGTCCTTGCCTTCCTGAACCAATTGATCGTAGATTTCGAAATGACCCGCTGATGTGTAGTCCACCAGAATTTCACAGAAAGTCTTCAACTTTTCACGGTGTAGGGTGTTTTTACTGTCGAAACCTTGGATGTCTCCAAGCGCACAAAACTCAACAAGGACATCTCGCCGTCCTTCTAGCCAGCGGTCAATCAGGGCGCTTACGCCCCCCCAGCGTTCTTGAGCAGATTTACAGTTCTTAAGCATATACAGCAGCTTTTATTATGGGTTCACCCCAGCATATGCAAACGGTAACAGCGTGACAAGGGCTTAACGAATCCCGGTAGGGAAGGTGATTACTTGTTGAGTCAAGTTTAGTCTTAGTTTGGCGATGGTTTTTAAGTCTTTACCCTGAACAGGCGATGACTATCCAGGGCAATAAAATGGCCGTTAATGTCCCGGTCAACCCAAGCCCTAGGCTGGAAAATGCACCACAACGGCTGCTGATCTCAAAGGCTCGCGCTGTACCAACACCGTGGGCACTGATACCCATGACAAATCCTGCGATACGGTCATCGGTAATCTTTAACCCGCTAAATATCCATGGCGCGCATATCGCGCCCACCACGCCGGTAAAGACGACGATGCCTGCTGTGAGCCCCGGCTGCCCCCCAATTTTTTCGGTAATCCCCAGAGCAATAGGTGTTGTCACGGACTTGGGTGTGAGTGAAATTAATGTATCAACGGATGCTCCAAGTGCCCAGGCAATCGCCAGGGCGCTGATTACAGCAAAACTGGCACCAAATAATAGGGTAAGCAGCAGGGGTTTTGCCAGTGTACGAATATGGTGAAATTGTTGATGAAGCGGGATGGCCAGAGCCACGGTCGCTGTGCCCAATAAAAAGAAAAAGGGACTATTGGCATGGCGATATTGGCTGTAATCGATATCCAGTACTAACAGTAGGCCACCGATTAACAGGGGCGCGGTGACGAGAGGATGCAATAGAGAGTGAATAGCGGGTAGAGCCTTACACTGCTGGTATAGCCAGAAGGATACTGAGAATATTGCCAGGGTTAGTATCAGGAGCCCTGCCTGAATGATCCATGCTGTGGAAATAAATGTCATGACAAGTGTTCAGCCTCAGGTCGTAACAGCCATTTCATGACTACGGCAGTTGTGGCAATAGTGATTAGCGTGGACAGAACAATGACACTGACAATGGCAGGCCACTCGTCAGCGTGAGTGTTTGGGAGGAAAAAAATCCCAACACAGGCTGGAACAAACATCAGCGGCAGCCAGCGAATCATAAAGTGGCCCGTATGCCCCAACCATTGTGGCATTGTGTAGCCGCTGAGAGTCAGGGTTAGAAACAGCAGTACCATGCCAATGACGGGGCCAGGAATGGGTATACCGCTGAAATGGGTGATGGCTTCACCAATACCTTGGTACAGCAGGAGGATGGCAAGCCCCCGAAGCATGTTCAATGCTTGCGAACTATTTGCCATAGGCCCAGCGCGGCGAGGCCTAGAAAGCACAGCAGAGTCCAGCTGGGAATACTGAGGCTGAGGAAGGTCCATTGCACTTCTGCACAGTTGCCATCCCCTCGAAATAACATACCCAATGCATCACCAAAACTGAAGGCATTAAATAGGTATTCAGCCGGTGGGCCACAGGCCGGTACTTGATCGTCCGGGAGGCTTTGCAGCCAGAGTTGTTTTCCTGAAAAAAAGCCCCCTGCAAGCGCGCTTAACACGATAAGTCCGCCATAGACCTTTGTGCCATAGTTGTGAAGAAATGCCAGCAGGGCAAAGGTGCCTGTTAAGATCACAAACCCTCGTTGGGTAATGCATAGATAGCAGGGCTTTAGCTCCATGATATTCTGCATGTAGAGAGCAATAAGAATCAGGGCATTACAGGCTATAAAAATTAGTAGGTTGGTCTGTCTTGCTGTGGGCATTATTTTGTTTTCCTTTTTAATATAGGGCCTATTCTAGCCCGGATATTTCGTCAGTACACTACCGTTAACAGTCCCAAGGACTTAATAGCAGATGTTAAATTGGACTGGGCACCAGAACTCAGAATGTACCGATGGTTACGCCGTCGATCGGTGTGAACGGATAGGCGGTAGGGTTGTATTCCTGCTTCAGTAGGCTTGAAATATTGAAATCAATCGAGTCTGACGCACTGCTGTCCCACTTAGCAGGCAAAAAACAAGACCTGACCCCCTCGTCTCCTTAGCAGGCAAAAAACAAGACCTGACCCCCTCGTCTCGGCGCCCATAATCTGTTGGTTAATATTTTCATCTAATAGAAAAAATCAGTTCAATAGTATATTTTCGCTAGTTCGTGGCTTTTAATTGCGAACAATAACCTCTGAAACCCTATAACGGAAAAGCGGATTATGAGTGAAAACAAAAATGATGATGCGTTCTTTACGGCGAGAGGGTGCGGTTCAGTGAATGTGAGCGACTCGCAGTTTCCTGACAAGCCTTGGCTTCTGGAAAATAACGAATAAGGATAGGTCGCGGCTGCGCGCGACATATCCTTATTCGTTAGGAGTTTATCTGTATTGGTCTATAAATTTATTGATTGAATTTTCAATGGCTTCTACTTGATAAGGGGTATAAGAGCCAAATTTATTAGAGTATGGTTCTACGTGTCTTACATAATTTCTTTTTCCATCTATTGAAGCATCCAAGTAAACGATAAAAGAGGCTTTGTCATCTGGATTTTCATGTTTATCATAGTAGGCCGCCAATGCTTCTTTAGGAGTGCAATCAGAACCATGAAAACTTTCGTACCAGTCTATTATCTGTGCATCAGGTGCCGATTTAAAGAAGTCATGGAAATCATCGGTTATGGGAGATGACCTGTTCGCAAATACTGCGGCACCTCCTTTAAAGCCCATTACACGGGCGAGCCGCTGAATATTATGGTAAATAACAAAACTATTAATTTCTAATTTTCCAGGTAATTGTTTTGCTACGAATTCCTCGTAGACACGATGTCTCAACAAAGTCACTCTATCTGGTTTAGTGGTATCATCACCGAGCCGCTTAATGCCGAATGCACAACTTGTTGACAACATAGAAAAATTTTCTGTAGTTTTTTCGCTTTCTTGTCTTTTATCTATTGTTTTTATTGCACTCTCTGAAACATCTAAGTTATCAATATTAATAGTTGCTACAGGTGTACAGCCATAAACCATAAACAACGTTAACGCACTAATAAATGTATGATAAGGATTCATATAACCTCCTAACGTAGCGATAATTTGCCGATTTGAGCGCAGCGAAAAGCGGTCAAATTGATTGCCTTGTGTACGCCCAGCATGGGCATGAACTAATGAGGTGAAAGTCCTCTGTAGGAAGATCACCATCGAAAACCGTGTTGTGATTAGATGATAACTACTAGCGAATGGCAAGGGCTTGACCGCGAGGTCTGGTCTGAGAAAAAAGTAGGGTCAGGTACAACTTTTTCTGTCTTGTCTGGATGGTATAAAATTACAAAATATATTTCTACAGGTTACAAGGATGTAACCATGTCAAGACGCCCTCGTTTTTGCCCGATAGGGCTTCCCCAGCAGACACAAGTTGTATCTGACCCTACTTATTCTGACCCTACTTATTCTTTCTACTTATTCTTGTGACCCTACTTATTCTTGGCGTTGAATCCACCAGTTGAATTCGCCCCATTCTGACCCTTGGGGTTTATGGCCTTAATGAGACCCAGGACGTTAACCTAGAGCCTCATCAGGTTCGATGTTATTAGAAGCTAACGCGTACGGCGAAGTTCAGTTCTTGTGCATCATATTGTGCATCAAACGAGGCGAACTCAGGGTCTGAGGAGCTGAGGTAGCGATAGCCCAGTACCAGTTGAACCCTTTCTGAAGCATCGTAACTGATGCCAGCGCCTAGTTGATAGGCGAAGACGTTGTCGTCACCACTCGCTGAAACACTGAGAGCGCCGTTTGACGCAGACAATGTACCATCGTGGCGGGCAACACCAACGCCGGCTGACAGATAGGGATGCCAAGTTTCATTTGGCATAAAGTCGTAATATACGTTGGCTAGCAATAGGGTTGTTTCAAGCTCGCCTCCGAGACCATTGCTGCCACAGCCAAAACCGTCTGCACAGAACTTATCGAGGTCAGCTTCACGGTAAGACAGCTCCAGTTCTGCACGAACATTTTTGTTGATGCGTTTGCCGACAGCGAGGCCGTAGTTGACGGTATTATCGAGTTCAATTTCGCCAGAAAAACCGGAGTCATCCCAGTCGGCATCTTCGGTTTGGGTGTGGCCAACCTGACCGCTGATATACCAGGACTCGGCATGTGCGGTGGTTAAAACGGAAAGACTAGCCAAGATGATAAATAATGTTTTTTTATTCATTGATACGATCTCCATTCGTATTAGCAATGCTCGATTGAGCAGGGTTATTTTATGGTAAAAAATTAGTAATTGGTACGCTTGATTCGCGAAAAGTAGCGCGGAAAAGTAGGGTCAGGTACAACTTTTCTTTATGTAAATAAAACTTTCTCCTTCTTCTATTTTTTGATATGTTCTTTTGTGCATTTCGTTTCGCTGCATTTAAATTCAGAGAGGATAAAAATATGTTAATTTGGCGAGGCTGGGGAATTATTGTGCCATTTATTGCTATTTCTTTGTGGCTTATGTTGCAGGGTTTATTTGAATCTATGATGGCTCCAGAAGCGTACACTGAATACTCTATATATATTAGTGCTTTTAGCTTTCTTCTTGGTGGGCTGGTGATTTGGATTCTTGGAAAAAAACTTAATGGTGGAGAGGGCCGCAAACTTTTAGATGAAAATACTGGCGAGAGAGTAGTACTTAAAGTTAACCATTCATTATTTTTTATTAACTTCGAGTACTGGGCAATTCCTTTGGTAATAATTGCTATTTTACTGCTGTTCCGTTAAAAATCCACAAAAAGGGAGCCCATAAAGGGAGCCCAAAATAAAAGTAGGGGTCAGGTACAACTTTTCTTTGGCCTACCCATTTTAGCTGGCTTTACACGCCTTCCATAAAGTAACTCGACCTCATCCTTAAATCTCTCACTCCCCAAAAGCAACCCCCTGTTGATTGATTGCCGAATATCAGTGATCAAATCACTATCAACATGCCCTTTCAATAACTCACGATAACTAGAGAGTCGCTTTTCTAAATTATCACCTAGTGCCATATATTCTGAATGTGGCGTACATAATGTTGATTTCACGCCCAAACCATTACTATGGTAACTCGACCATATATAATCCGATGGATCAGTTACCATGCCAGCTCTCACGGGGTTTAATTCAATATAGCGATAACAAGCTAACAGATAATCTTCTTGTTGGACTGCACAGGATTTATATCTACCTTCCCATAAAGTCCCACTTCTTCGATAAGTAAAATTGAAATACTGCACATATCGCCTACCTAAGGATTGCATCAATAACTGAACACCATCCTCCTTGGCTGGTGTAGCAAGAAGATGTACATGATTGGTCATAAATACCCAAGCATGAATGGACACCTCAAATTTGTCCGCATACTCCTTCAACCAATGAGCATAGGCAGAAAAGTCTTGCTCATCGGCAAAGCAGACACTGCGATTATTGCCTCTTTGAATAATATGCTGGGGAAGCCCTACCGGGCAAAAACGAGGGAGCCTTGACATGGTTGCATCCTTGTAACCAGTAAAAATATATTTTGTATATCTTATACCATCCAGACAAGACAGCAAAAGTTGTACCTGACTTTACTTATTTTACTTATTTTACTTATTTCCGTTATTCTGTCTTCCTTTTTAATATAGGGCCTATTCTAGCCCGGATATTTCGTCAGTACACTAGGGCTTGAAAACAGGATGTAGCATGAGCTGCGTATTAGGCGTCATTGGTAGGTGTTGATGACTGTTCCAGTTGTTTTTCCGTTTTCGCAATGTAAAACTGAAGACGGTTTGTGTCAGCCCTGCTTTATATGGGGATGCTGGTAGCTTTACGTAAGTTAGAGATGATCTGTGAAGCGAGTGGTGCTTCCTTGTTCCATCTTGCCCCTTTTAAAAGCGGATAAATATTATGGCGATGAGCGACATGAGCAATAAGGAGGTAGTGGTTTCCATTACCGGTGCTTTTGTTGCGACTCTACTTGCGTCATTTTTTAGTTTCACGATTTTGTCTGCCGAAGAAATGCCCGTTATTTTGGCGTCTACGGGAGCCTCTGCTATGTTGATTTTTGGCCTGCCCCATAGCCCTGTTTCAAAACCTTGGCATCTAGTGGGTGGTCACCTGGTTTCAGCGCTGGTTGGTGTTACCTGTCAAAAACTAATAGGCAATCCTATCTTTGCCTCATCGCTGGCGATCGCTATTGCTATGTTGTTAATGCATTACTTGCGTTGTATGCACCCCCCGGGTGGCGCTACAGCAGTGACTGCGGTTATTGGTGGTGAGCAAGTTGAAGCCCTTGGCTATGCTTTTGTGATATTGCCCGTTTTTTTCAATACCATTATTCTGTTATCTATTGCCATGGCCGTGGCTTCATTAAGGGATAAAAACCCATTTTATCCAGAGTTGCAGCACACACCCGAGGGTAAACCCGAGGAAAACAAAGATTCTGAGTTATCCAGTTCTAGTGCTCGATATTAAACCGTTTCATTATTGACAATAGGTTTGTTGGGAACGCTGATTTTCAGCAAAGGCAATGATTTTTGGGAATACTTGGGAGAACTCCTGGCTTAATAGTGGGTAGTCTCGGACGAGTTGAGGAAAGGCTTCGTTGAGGGGAACCCTCTTGCGAAAACGCAGGCCGACTCTTTCGAGGACATATTCAATATTTTCCATTTGAGCATAGCTTTCAAGCCACCGCGCTTTCGGGGCGATGGCGTTGAACTGCTTGGCTGCGGGTGGCAGGTGATGCTCATACTCCGACAGTGTTTGATAGAAATTCTGACAGTAATTTGCCAGGGGTTGGGGGTGGAACTTAGACCAGTTAACAGCGAGAAAGTGGTCATAGCATATGTCGATCAGGATGCCGCCAAAGCGGCGGTAAGGTGGCTCTATACGAGCGATGGCTTGCTTTACTTCTGGAAGTGAATCGGTAAAAACATCAACTTTTCTGTGTAGCGCAATGCCTTCTTCTATTGCGGGAGGAAGCTGACCACGTAATGGTCCTTTGACAAAGTCACCCAGTAGCCCGCCTATCATCGCTTCCGAGTGGTCACCGGAAAGATAGATATGGGCCAGATAATTCACAGTGGAAAGTCGTACTGCTTGTAATAGTCTGCAAGAAATTGATCAAACGGCTGCTGATCTTCAGCCTCAACCTGCTGTTGTTGCTGCAGGGATTGAGTCGCCATTTTTCGGTATTGTTCGGCAATATCTTTTGGTAGCTCGGTGCTGAGAAAGTGTTCACGGTGTTGCTTGGCGTGGTTCATCGCCACGTTGAAATAGGTTTGTCCGGTATCAGACATTTCTTTGAGGATACGTGCTGACGGAGTGAGCTCTGGGTTGTCCAGACGCTGGGCAAGTTTTGTTAACATCGTACTGTAACGGTTGGACTGGTGATGGCAATCCAGCATTTCAGCAACAGGGGTCATTGCTTCGAATAACGAGTGTCCCCATTCCAGAACGGATCGTTCACCCTGACCATCGAGTAACATTAATTCGGGATTTCGCCCTTGGTATACCATGCGGTGTTGGTTTTCTAGAATATTGTGGTACTCCTGATCATCGGTTGGCGGGCTCTGAGAGAGCAGGCTTGTCAGCAGGAAAGTATCCAGAAAATCCATCTGTTCACGGTCGATGCCGAGGGGCTGGAAAGGGTCTAGGTCAACACAGCGGACTTCAATATATTCTACGCCACGCTCCCACAGTGCCCACAGAGGGGTCTCGCCAGAGTGGGTGACACGTTTGGGGCGGATCGTACTGTAAAACTCATTTTCAATTTGCAGCAAGTGGGGGCTCAGCTGTTGGTAATGACCATTGCTGTCTTTGAGCCCCATGGCTTCGTAATCCGGGTAGGGCTTTACCAGAGCCTGGCGAAGTGTTTCTACATAACTTCCAAGATCGTTGTAGCAGACAACCAGTTGTTCCTGAGCTTTACTTTGATAGCCTAAATCACCCATGCGGAGTGATGTCGCATTGGGCATATAAAGACTGTGGTCATCGGAGCCAAAGGGTTGCAGCTGATGCTCCCGGCCTCGGACAAAGCTTCGGCAAACGCCTGGTGAAGCACCAAATAAATACAAGAGCAGCCAAAAATGCCGGCGAAAATTGCGGATGAGGGAAAAATAGTTTTCCGTTTTAAAGTCTTGCAAGGATTGCTGGGGACTTTCCTGTGCTTGCAGTAGCTGCCAAAGCTCATCTGGTACAGAAAAGTTGTAGTGAATGCCGGCAATGGTTTGCATCAATCGTCCATAGCGGTGGCCAAGCCCTTCCCGATAGATACTTTTCATCTGCCCGACGTTGGAGTGACCATATTGACCAACTGGAATATCACTGTCACCACTCAGCTGGCAAGGCATACTATTGGCCCATAATAGCTCGTCACCTATTTGACGATAGGTGAAGCGATGAATGTTCTCCAGCGTCTGCAATACGTCATCGGCATTACTGGATGGGGGTGTAATAAATTCCAGTAGTGCTTCTGAGTAATCAGTGGTGATTTGTGGGTGTGTTAATGCGGAACCTAGCGCTTGGGGGTGGGGGGTTTGAGCTAATTTCCCCTCTGGCGTTACTCGTAAGCTTTCTTTTTCAATACCGCGGGTAATTCCTGACAATAGCCTTGAGTCAGTGTCGGCAGAAAGTAGGTCCAGACGATTTTTTAACAGAGGCAAAATGATGTCCTAGTTTGGTAGATCAAGCTGCAGGTTGCTGTACGGGCAGGACGGGATTTCCTTTGGCATCGAGCGGGCAGGTGACGAGTTTGGCCCGGAGCTGAATATCCTTAGCATTGAGTTCCATCAGTTGATTGAGTGCAATATCACGGTGAGAATTCTTGAAAAGCTGTTTGGCACCACAGTTGCTAACCCACTGTAGGGACTTATCAAGAAATTGATCGTGCTGGTTTTGTAGGATAAAAACAGTCATGTTGAACAGCGTTGTCATGCCGGTTAATCAGAAGACGCTGATTGTATCTGAAAATGAACGCTTAGGTCATGACTGCCTTGTATGGAGAAAGGCTCTTCTCATTAAATAATATTAAATAGTGCGAGTGATTTAGGATGAATGAGTGTCATAGATAGTCATATTTCCAAGCAATAGGTAAGGTGTACTCAAATTTTTTGCGATAATGTGTTCCCGTCAATGAAGATGGTATGTAGGTAATGGGTCAATTCAAGAAAGCCGCTCTCCCTCTTATAATTTTGCTTGCCGCCGTATTGGTGGTGGCAGGTTTGACAATGTCTCGTCCAAAGCCGCAACCACAGTTATTGAGTGAGCCGTCTGCACCAAAGGTAAAGGCCATGGTTGCCGAGCCAGGGCAGCAGCGAATAGTTGTTTATGCGCAAGGAACCGTACAGCCCAAACGAGAAATTGCGATGGCCGCACAGGTATCGGGGCTGGTGATTTCTGTCTCGGAAAACTTTGTTGATGGCGGTTTTTTCAAGCTGGGCGATATTTTATTACAGCTTGATTCTCGGGATTATCAAATTGAAGCGGTCAGAGCCAAATCACGTATTGCGGAGGCTGAGCAAGTTCTTGCCATGGAGCAGGGGCGTGCTCACCAGGCCAAGCGTGAATGGCGTGACTTAGGCAATAAGGCAGGAAATGCATTATTTCTACGCGAGCCGCAGCTGAAAGCGGCAAAAGCAGCCCTTGAGGCAGCAAAGGCTGATCTTGACCAGTCAAAAATTAACCTTGAGCGAACCACTATTGTGGCGCCATTTGATGGCCGAATCCGTGATATTCAGGTTAATGTTGGTCAATATCTGTCGGCCGGTATGAAGGTTGCGCAGGTGTTCGCTGCGGATACTGCTCAAATCCGGTTGCCGTTAACGTCCTCTCAGACGGGGTTGCTAAACTTACCATTACAGTCACATCAAGGTAATCAACTGCCCGTGAAGCTTTCTGCAATGCTCAGCGGTGAGCGCTATCAATGGCAGGGCGTGATCTCTCGTACTGATGCCAGTATCGATACTCGTAGCCGGGTTATGTATGGAATTGTAGAGGTGGATAAGCCATTTGAGAGCAATCCACCATTGGTGGTAGGCCTGTTTGTGAATGCGGAAATATTAGGTCGAACCTTTGATGGGGTAATAGTGGTTCCACGCATGGCGCTTTACGAAAAAGACAAGCTGCTGATTGTGGGTGACGATAATAGGTTGAAAATCCAGCCAGTAAGAGTGTTGCAGGATCGAGAGGAAGCAGCGTTTGTTACTGGAGTAGAGGCCGGTGATATTGTTTTGCTCGATCGGCCTGGCTATGTGGTAGAGGGGATGAAAATCTCTCCCGTTATATCAACGCCTGACGAATTGGTGGTTCAGTAATCATGAGTACGGCTAGCAAAGGTCTTCTAGCTTGGTTTGTTAACAACCCCATTGCCTCTAATTTATTGATGTTGATGATTTTGGTGGGTGGCGTCACTAGCCTGCCAGACCTAGACAAAGAAATGTTCCCAAAAATTCCACGGGATATTGTACAAGTTGTTGTTCCCTATCCGGGTGCGGGACCAAAAGAGGTCGAAGAGCAGATATGTACTCGGGTGGAAGAAGAAATTCACGACCTGGACGGTATTGAAGAGCTTCGCTCCTTTGCCTATCAGGGGGCGGGTCGCATAGAAGTTGAAGTAGCCGACGGCTATGACACCCAGAAACTACTCAATGACGTTAAAGCCCGAGTGGATGCCATCAGCACATTTCCGGTGAATTCTGAGCGCCCACAGATTAAGGAGATTCTCGCTAGAACCCAGCTACTCAGTATTGCGGTGGCCGGCCCACTTAATGAGTGGGACCTCAAACGATTGGCTGAGGATATCAGAGATGAAGTGATTGAATTACCTGGGGTGACTTTGGCCGAAATCGGGGGTACCCGGCCCGAAGAGGTTTCCGTTGAGGTCTCGGAAGAAACCCTGCGCAAATACCAGCTACGGTTTAACGATGTAGTCGAGGCTATTCGTCGCTCCTCAATCAATTTGCCCGCCGGAGAGGTTCGTGAGCAAGCCGGCGACATTGTTCTTCAAACTCGTGGGCAGGCTTATAACCGGCAGGATTTTGAAAATATTGTGGTGCTGCGTAATGCGGACGGTACGCAAGTTCACCTTGGGGAGATAGCTCATATTAATGATGGCTTTGCCGAACAGGATATCGTGTCCAAGTTTAATGGTAAGCCCGCTGTTTTCATCAACCTGTTTAATACGCGTAATCCAGATGTGATTACGACCTCAGATGCTGTCAGGAAGTATGTCGAACAGAAGGTTCCTACTTTGCAGCATGGTGTTGAGCTGGTGGTATGGCGAGATCTTTCCGTCTACCTCAGCAGCCGGATTGATTTACTACTGCGTAATGGACTGGGCGGGCTCTTGCTAGTGTTTATTTTGCTTGTGCTGTTTTTGCGCCCAGCCTTGGCGTTTTGGGTAGCAGCAGGGATTGGTATCTCCTATTTGGGCACCCTGTGGCTGATGCCTTATTTCGGCATTAGTGTAAACGTAGTATCAATGTTCGCTTTCCTGCTCATTCTAGGGATTGTGGTAGACGATGCGATTGTGGTGGGTGAAAGTGTTTACTCCCATTACGAGCGTGGGCTTAGTGGTCACGATAGTGCTGCCATAGGCGCTAAATCGGTTTCCAAGCCGGTGACCTTTGCCGTTATTACCACCATTATCGTTTTTGTACCGATGTTGCTGCTACCGGGCGATTCCACCAAGCTAATGGTGGTGATGCCGAAGGTGGCAATTATTGCTCTGGCATTTTCACTGGTCGAGTCTTTTCTGATTTTACCCGCGCACCTGCGCCACCTGAAACCGGAGAAGGAGCCTCGGTGGTTGATTGCACGATGGGTCTATCATGCCCGTCAAAAAGTATCGGCACAGTTAAAAAGCTTTGCAGAAAATCAATACAGACCCTTTCTGGAGCGTTCCCTGCGGCATGCTCATATCACCATAGCCTCTTTTGTGGCTGTATTGATCATTGTATTAGGTCTATTTTTCAGTGGTTGGTTACGGGTCTCTTTCTTCCCCGTTGTTGAGGGTGAGTACCTGCGTGCAACGGTTGAGCTGCAAGAGGGCAGTGGCTTCAAGCGATCGCTAGAAATTATGGAGCAGCTAGAGCAGGCCGTGAAGACACTGAAAAAGGAACCATTGTTAATCAGTGAAAGCGGCCAATCGATGCTGAAAAATCACTACGCTGAAAGCAATGAAAACAATGTATTTATTATGCTCGAGCTCTCGAGTAATGAAACTCGATCAGTCTCATCTAAAGATGTGGCTGGGTTATGGCTAAAGCACATTGGTTCAGTAGAAAATGTGGAAGAGTTCGATGTTGAATATACGCTGATGGGCAAGCCAAAGGATATTAACCTAATACTGAAAGGTCGGAGCATTAATGAGCTTCAGGCCGCTACGGACGATATTGAAACAGCTTTATTGAGCTATCCCGGCGTTTACAATATGTCTAATTCTATTCGCTCAGCGCGCAAAGAAATTGAAATTAGCCTTAAAGATAATGCGGATACGTTAGGGGTTGGGCTCAGTGATATCGCCGGCCAGCTTCGCAATGCCTTCTACGGCGCTGAAGCTCAGCGGATTCCCCGTGAGCGTGAAGACGTTAAGGTGATGGTGCGCTACCCTATCGATGAGCGTGCTTCAGTGGCATCACTGGACGATATGCGGATTCGCACTTCCGATAGCCGTGAGTTGCCATTCAATGCCGTAGCCGATGCAAAGTTTGTTCCCGGCTATTCTGAGATTAAACGTCGTGATCGGATGCGCATGGTCGAGATCAAGGGTGAGTTAGCCAAGGGTTCTGCCTCAGCCAATGAGATTGTTTTTGCGCTAAAAAAACAATACTGGCCCGAGCTGGAAGAAAAATATCCAGGAATATCCATGGAGATTGATGGGGCCCAAAAAGATCAGGCTGAATTTGAAACAGGATTCCTGCAATTGATGGCGCTGGCCTTGCTGGCAATTTATGCAATTTTGGCCGTAGAATTTCGTTCATATTGGCAGCCAATGATTATTCTCAGTGCGGTGCCCTTTGGTGTTGCCGGTGCGATCATAGGCCACCTTTTGCTGGGCAAGGACATCAGTATGCCTTCGATGATGGGGGTGTTGGCAGCGGCAGGTGTTGTGGTCAACGATAACTTGGTACTGATTGATCGCATCAACCAGCTGGCGAAAGAGGGCTGGAAGCCTTTTGAAGCAGTGGTGCAGGGAGCGCGAGATCGCTTCCGTCCTATTGTATTAACATCACTCACCACCTTTTTTGGGCTGATGCCCATTCTGTTTGAGCGAAGTGCTCAGGCACAGTTTCTGATTCCAATGGTCATCTCTTTGGCCTTTGGTGTGTTGCTGGCATCGTTTGTCACCCTTTTATTGGTACCATCAATTTATGTGTCAGGGGAAAGGGTAAAAGCAATGCTCAGAGACTGGCGAAAAGATGCTGCTATCCCAGAGGAGCTTGGCTAGTGCTTATAGCTGAGCCATGTATGACTAGCGTTATAACGTTGATTGAGAAGCGATGAATCCAATAATTACAGCAACTGGCTTAGCCATGATCATCCAGTTATCTGTCGCGCCAGTCTTTCTATTGGCGGGCATCGCTGGTTTTCTAAATGTCATGTCTGGTCGTTTAGGTCGGATTGTTGATCGTGCTCGAGTGGTCGAGCAGCGGGAAGCAAGTTTGCGTGACACTTCACAGCAGGCCGCGTATCACAGAGAGCTGGTGGTATTGTGGCGTCGGATCAATATTATTAACTGGGCCATCGCGCTTTGTACCACCTCGGGGTTGTTGGTCTGTATATTGATTGTCAGCCTTTTTGTGGGCGGTTTTTGGGAATTAAATATTGGTGGTTTGATTGTTGGGCTTTTTGTTCTTGCATTAGTGGTGTTGATTATGGCGTTGATGTTTTTTCTTAAGGAGGTTCAGTTGGCAAAGCGAGTCTTGCGTATGGGGCGAGAGGTTATTGTGGAAGCAGCCAGTTCTAAAGAGCATTCCTGAGCATGCTAAAACATTCCAGCATGGGAGTGAGTCACCTTATATAAGCACTTCAATCTAAGGCATTACTCAGGAACGTTGAATCCCATATTTTTTTAACTTGATATAAAGCGTACTCTTGGCAATGTTCAGTTGCTTGGCGACTTTAGTTAAGTTGCCATCCTGCTCTCGAATGGTGCGAGTAATCACATCTTTCTCTGCTAAATCTAAAGGGTTACTGTCCTCTTCATCAACAATTTCTCCAGATGAGGTGATGAAGCCTTTGGGTAAATCCTCAGGCCCCAGCGCCTCCTGATCAGAAAGAAAGAATGTTGCTGTGATCAGGTTGCTGAGCTCCCGGATATTACCCGGCCAGGAATGTTTTTCCAGCAGTTCAAGCAGGGACTTGCTCAGACGTCTCTCCCCACCGGAATGCTGCTCTAGTAGGTTGGAAAAAATATTCTCGGCCAGCAGTGATACATCACCCTTTCTTTCTCGTAGGGGTGGAATTGTTAGCGTCATGGAAGAGATTCGGTAGTAGAGGTCCATCCGGAAACGACCTTCGGCCACTTCTTGAGCTAGGTCTCGATTAGTGGCAGCAATCAGCCGAAAGTTGACTTTGCGTGGCCTTGTTTCACCGACTCTGCAGATCTCAGATTCTTGCAACACTCGTAAAAACATGGGTTGTAGGTCAAGGGGCATTTCACCGATTTCGTCCAGAAATAGTGTGCCACCATTAGCCGCTTCTATCTTGCCAGGCATTCCGCCACGACGAGCCCCGGTAAATGCGCCTTCTACATGGCCAAACAGTTCGCCGGCTAGCAGGTCTCGTGATAAGCCTCCGCAGTTGAGAGCAACGAACTCGCCATTCTGGGTTTTTCCTTCCTCGTGCATTGCTCTGGCAAACAGCTCTTTACCGACACCAGTTTCTCCCTGTAAGAGAACGGGGATAGGTGCTTTTGCCAAGCGCTTTGCTTGCTGTACAGCCGTTTGAAATATTCGACTTTGACCGATCAGCCGAGAAAACCCTGTAGTTTCATCAGGCGCTGGTGTGCTGGCAGGGCTATTGCTGGATGTGGCTTGGGGGTGTCGTGATGGCAGTGCGATGACGGCCAAGTAGCCAATAGCGTCCCCTTGATGTATCACCGGTTCGACCCAGCGTTGATCAATTTGATTCAGAACAGATACTGACTCAGCAAAGTAGTCCCCTTCGTCGTTGAGCGTGAGAATAGGGTTATATGGTGTGAGATTTATTCTTATGCCTCGTGCCGCAAGGACTCTGTCAGCCTGTGGGTTGGCGCGGACTAGTTTGCCGTCCAAATCAAACAGTAGGACGCCATCATTGCCTGATGAGGTGAAGCGGTTGATGGTCACGCCAAGGAGGGTGTCCCTTTTGGCTAGTTTCAGTTGCGCAAACTGCCCTTCGATTCTGCGGGCGCCTGATAGGGCTAAAGCCAAGCAATAGTCGTGAAGCGTATTTTCAAGACCTGAAATGTTTACCGCGCCCAGGAGGCGTTTTTCAAAGGGGTCTCTGATCACCGCAGCAGAGCAAGTCCAGCGGCTGATGTCTTCACAGTAATGTTCAAAGGCATGAACCTGAACGGGGGCGGCATTATTAAGTGCAGTGCCAATGGCATTGGTGCCTGCGGCGTGTTCAGACCAGTTGGCTCCAGGGATGAGGTTGTAATTTCCGGCCAGCTCTAGAGTAGCCGGGTCTCCCTCGTAATTCAGGATCGTCCCCGATGGTGCTACTAGGTGCATGATGGTGCCAGACTCCGCCAGCAACTCTTTGACCTCAGACATAATGATGTCTGAGGCTGAAATCAGTTCTTGGTTTTGTTGTCTAAGATTGTGGAGCTGGTCTCCGTTGAGCTCAAGGCTTCGCTTGGCCACCAGGGGGTCAACGTGTCCATCCATACACCTTTCCCAGGAGTCCTTGATAACCGGGCGTACTGTATCATCGGTCAGGTCGCCGCCGGTTTGGAGTTTTTCTCGCGCAGTGGCGATACGTGTCGGGTGTGAGACAGCAGTAGAGCCTTTTAGGGATGAATCATTCGTCATGGCACAATCCGCAGAATACGTTTTACAGTTAGGATTGTACGATTATAGAGCAGGAAGGGCTGTCTTGTCCTACTTCTAGTAGCAGCGGTTGTTTACCCTATAGTTCAGCCTAAACCTGAGACACGCTCTACAGTTTTATTGGACACCCCCCTAACACCATGCTTTAATCGGTTCGATTAATGATCGGTCGATGACTGAAATTCAAACGTTTCAGGAGTTTTTGACCGCAGAATTAAGCAGTAGTTTTTTGTAAGCCAATAAAATCTAATGATAATTTCTCATTGGCACGGCTGTTGCAATAGTCGTATCCGAGGGTACTCCCGTCCCCGGATCGCAGTGAACTAACCTGTCGATTTTAAGTGTGGCAGGGAGTAGAAGTTAACAACTCATAATTAGAGGATATAAACTTGAATGATTTAACTAATCCCGTCGAGGTCCTAGGGATCGATGCTGGCGGCACGATGACAGATACATTCTTTGTGCGTAGAGATGGCGAATTCGTTGTCGGTAAAGCCCAGAGTGATAGCGACGAAGCAAATGCAGTGCTGGAATCCAGTAAAGATGCACTGGCTCACTGGGGTCGTGAAATACAAGACGTATACCCAGAAATGGTTACCTGTGTATTCTCTGGTACAGCCATGCTCAACCGTGTTGTTGGCCGTAAAGGTCTTCGCACTGGCTTGATCGTAAGTAAAGGTTTTGAAGATTTCCACCGTATGGGTCGTGCGCTTCAGTGCTACCTGGGTTACGCGTTTGAAGATCGCCTTCACCTTAACACTCACCGTTATGATGAGCCTCTGGTTCACATTCACGATACTCGCGGCGTAACCGAGCGTATTGATTCTAAAGGTGTTGTTGTAATTCCTGTACGTCTTCATGAAGCACGCACAGCGGCTGAAGAACTGATCGATCAAGGCGTTAAAGCAATTGCTATCAGCCTGATCAGCTCTTACCTGAATGGCGAACACGAAACAGCTATTCGCGATGTAGTGTTGGAAGTAGCTAAAGAAAAGGGTGTTGATCTCCCTGTTTTTGCTTCTGTTGATTACTACCCAGTACGTAAAGAAAGTCACCGTACTAACACAACTATCTTGGAAGCGTATGCTGCAGAGCCTTCACGTAAAATCCTTGGTCAGTTGAGCGATCGCATGAAAGCTGAAGGTGCTACCTTTGACTTGCGTGTAATGGCTACCCACGGCGGTACTATTGGCTGGAAAGCAAAAGAGCTGGCTCGTTCACTGGTATCTGGTCCAATCGGTGGTGTAATCGGTGCTAAGTACCTGGGTGAGCAACTCGGCTACGAAAACATCGCATGTTCCGACATTGGCGGTACTAGCTTCGATATGGCTTTGATCACTCAAGGCAACTACTCTATCCATAAAGATAGCGACATGGCTCGTTTGGTTCTGTCTCTGCCTATGGTTGCGATGGATACTATCGGTGCAGGTGCAGGTAGTTTTGTTCGTATCGACCCTTACTCTCTGTCCATTAAATTGGGTCCTGATAGTGCGGGTTACCGTGTAGGTACTTGCTGGCCAGAAGGCGGTCTGGATACAGTTTCTGTAACAGATTGTCACATCATCCTTGGTTACCTGAACCCAGATAACTTCCTTGGTGGTATTCTGGATCTGGACGTGCCTCGTGCTTTCCAGTGTGTTAAAGACCAAATCGCTGATCCACTCGGCTTGACTGTAGAAGACGCAGCTGCTGGTGTAATCGAACTGCTTGACCTTTCTTTGCGTCAGCACCTTCGTGCGATGATTACCAGTAAGGGTTACAGCCCACGTGACTTCGTGTGCTTCTCCTACGGTGGTGGTGGTCCAGTTCACGCCTACGGTTACACCAAAGGCTTGGGCTTTAAAGAAACTATCGTTCCTGCTTGGGCTGCTGGTTTCTCTGCATTTGGTTGTGCTACTGCAGACTTCGAATATCGTTACGATAAGAGTGTTGACGTTGGTATTAACGACGAATCATCTGAAGAAGATATCGAAGTAGCTTGTCTGAAATTGCAATCAGCTTGGGACGAACTGAAAGTTAAAGTTCTGGAAGAGTTTGCAATTAATGGATTTGATGAGTCAGCCGTTACTCTGAGCCCTGGCTACAGCATGCAGTACATGGGTCAGCTTAACGACCTGGAAATTGAATCACCTGTAGCAAACATCTCTGGTAAAGAAGATTGGCCTGCGCTGGTTCAAGCATTCGATGATACTTATGCTCGTGTTTATGCTGATGCGGCTCGTTCTCCTGAGTTGGGCTTTGGTATTACTGGTGCGATCCTTCGTGGTTCGGTTGAAACCAGCAAGCCAAATATTCCTAAAGAGCCAATGTCTGGTCCTACTCCTCCTGAAGCGGCGGTTCTGGGCAAGCGTAAGTTCTATGACAATCGCGTATGGGTTGAAGCGGATCTGTTCCACATGGAATCTCTCCTTCCAGGTAACAACATCGTTGGTCCAGCCGTAATTGAATCTGATGCGACTACTTTTGTAGTGCCGACTGGTTTCGCAACCAATCTGGATGAGCACCGTTTGTTCCACCTGGTTGAAACAGGCTAGGGTCACAGCATCTAAAAGATTATTTACGTCAATTTCATAGACGAAAAGATACAGAGGATAACAAATGACAATTTTACAAAATAACAGTCCCTTTGGGGAAAAACTAGGACTGCTACTAAGAAACGGCATGTCCCTAGATGACCACCGTAACGGTATTCTGGCTCGTTCAGCTGAGTCCGGTCACTACAACGGTATTAAAGATCTAGAGTTTAAAGAAAGAGATCCAATCGGCTACGAGCGTATTTTCTCTAAAGTTCGTGCTGGTCTGGTTAACTCTCGTGAAGTTGCTAAGAAGATTGCAGCGTCTCCAATTGTTGAGCAGGAAGGTGAGTTGTGTTTCACCCTGTACAACGTAGCTGGTGACTGTGTTGCTACTTCTACTGGTATTATCATTCACGTTGGTACCATGGGCGCTGCGATCAAATATATGATCCAGAACAACTGGGAAATCAACCCAGGAATCAACGATGGTGACATGTTCACTAACAATGATTGCCAAACTGGTAACGTTCACCCTTGCGATATTGCAACAATCGTTCCTATCTTCTTCGAAGGATACTTGCAAGCATGGGTTGGCGGTGTAACTCACGTAATTGATACTGGTGCTGTAGGTCCTGGTTCCATGTCAAACGGTCAGATCCAACGCTTCGGTGATGGTCTGCAAATTACTTGTCGTAAGACGGGTGTTAATGACACGCCTCTGCGTGACTGGTTGCACGAAAGCCAACGTAACGTTCGTACTGTTAAATACTGGATTCTCGATGAGAAAACCCGTATTGCTGGTACTCACATGATTCGTGAAATGGTTCAAGAAACCATCGCTGACGAAGGTGTTGAAGCTTGGGAACAGTTCGCTCTAGAAGTTATTGAAGATGGACGTCGTGGACTGGTTAGCCGTATTAAGGCAATGACCATCCCAGGTACTATCAAAACTGTTGCATTCGTTGACGTACCTTACACTCACCCAGATGTAAACGTACCTTCTCCGTTCGCTAAAATTGATACTATCATGCACGCACCTTGCGTAATCACCATCAAACCAAATGCTACCTGGCGTTTGGACTTTGAAGGTTGTAGTCGTTGGGGCTGGCACACATATAACGCTAACCCCACAGCGTTTACCTCTGGTATTTGGGTAATGATGACTCAAAGTCTCGTACCTACAGAGCGTATTAATGATGGTGCTCGTTATGCAACTGAATTCCGCTTGCCAAAAGGCACTTGGACTAACCCTGATGACCGTCGTACAGCTCACGCTGATGCATGGCACTTCCTGGTTTCTTCTTGGAGTTCTTTGTGGCGCGCTCTTAGCCGTTCTTACTTCGGTCGTGGTTACCTGGAAGAAGTTAACTCTGGTAACTCTAACCCTTGTAACTGGCTTCAAGGTGGCGGTATCAACCAAGACGGCGAAATTCACGCTGTAAACAGCTTCGAAACAGCTGCTTGTGGTACTGGCGCTTGTGCTATGAAAGATGGTTTGAACAACGCTGCTGCTATCTGGAACCCTGAAGGTGATATGGGTGATATCGAGATCTGGGAGCTGGCTGAGCCACTTCTGTACTTGGGTCGTATGCAAAAAACCAACTCTGGCGGTTACGGTAAGTACCGTGGTGGTAACGGTTTTGAGACCTTGCGTATGGTATGGGGCTCTCATGATTGGACTATGTTCTTCATGGGTAACGGCTACATGAACAGTGATTGGGGCCTGATGGGTGGTTATCCTTCAGCAACTGGTTACCGTTTTGAAGCACACAACACTGGCCTTATAGGCGAAGACGGTAGAATCGCAGCAGGTAAGTCAATTCCACTGGGTGAAGATTTGAACCCAGATGATTGTGAGTGGGAAAAACACCTTGGCCCAGACGCTGAAGTTAAGCGTGATAAGCAGTGTATTACTACTGAAGCAATCTTCGAGAATGGCGATCTGTACCTGAACTACCTCCGTGGTGGTCCTGGCTTCGGTGATCCTCTGGATCGTACACACGACAATATTCAAGAAGACCTTAACGAGAACTACATCCTTCCTGAGTACGCTCAGAAAATCTACGGTGTTCAATACACCCAAGATAACGAAGGTGTTTACACCGTTGATTCAGCAAAAACTTCAGCTCGTCAAGCTGAGATGAAAGAAGAGCGTAAAGCACGCAGTGTTCCTGTTCGTGAGTGGATGGAAACTGAGCGCGCTAAGATCCTTGATCTGGACGCTTCTCCACAAGTTAAGCAAATGTTTGCGTCTAGCTTCGGTCTGTCTGATCCCTTCCTGAATGAGTTTAAAACATTCTGGGATCTACCAGCCGATTGGAACCTATTGGAATCAAGCCTGGGAATCCCCATGTTTGGCTCTGATGTGACTATGGACATCAGTGAAATGCCGGACTGTAAGCCCGTCATTATGACTGAAGAATAAGCGCTTACTTGGCCTTTGAGCGGAGTGGTTATAGTTTGCTATACCACTCCATCATTGACGAATTGAACGAATACAAGAGATTTTAGATATGACTACATATACTAAGAAGCAGGTCAATGACCTGGTAGCTGGAACCCTTGATTGGGATTCCGTTCACAAAATGCTGTCCATGCCTAAAGATGCAGGGCGTTACGCTCTCTATATGGAAGTTCTTCAGGACGCAGTGACTTACGATGATAAAATCCTTTTAGCCGTTGGCCCACACCTGAACATTGTTGAGTCGGCTACTGATGGTGAAATCATTGTTAAGTGTAACTGTGGTCACGATTTCGGTGATTACCGTGAAAACTGGAAACTGGGTGCTAACATTTATGTCCGTGATACTGCGGAAAAAATGGATCAAGTTTATCCTCGCCTGATGTCTCCGGACACTACTTGGCAGGTATATCGTGAGTACTCTTGCCCAAGCTGCGGAACAATGCTCGACATTGAAGCTCCAACGCCTTGGTATCCAGTAATGCACGACTTCCAACCAGACCTGAAGACTTTCTTCGAGTGGGTTGAATTGCCAGCACCAGCTAAGATCTAAGATCTGAGTTGTAAGGCATATAGTAGTACTAGATCCCGGCCTTTGGCCGGGATCTATCTATTTTAGGCTTGTGAAAATTTCCAAACTTGGCTCGATCAAACCCTTCCCTATTTATTTCCTTAACGATCGTAAAGGAAATAATAAATTTTAAAAGGGCCGATCTAGCGTATGTCTACCAGCACTGCTGGTTTAAAATATTTATCTATTTAATCATTGAAATATTTCCGATCATCCCAACATTACTGGTTAGGTTGGTTGACCGTAATTTATAAGTGTTGAGGAGAATATGATGTCCAAAGAGAAAAACGAACCGCATTTTTCAATGCAGAAAATATATTTGAAGAAGCAAATCTTTGAATCCCCTAACTCCGCGAGTGTTTTTGGTACAGACTGGAAGCCAGTAACAACGTTGGATTTGAATATTACTCACAACACCATTGATGATGACCGCCATGAGGTTATTTTAACGGTTGAGGTGACAGCTAAAAATGAAGAGATTGCTGCATTTAATTTGGTCATTGATCAAGCAGCTATGTTTATTATTTCAGGGTTCCCAGAAGACCGTCTGGAAGAAGCCTTGAACTCAGCGTGCCCCTCTATTATGTTCCCCTATCTTCGCGAGACAGTGGATCACGTTTTACTTAAAGCCGGTTATCCGCCATTAATGCTTGCACCTATTAATTTCGATGCAATGTATAAAGATAAAAAAGCAAAAGCTCACTAAAAATACACCAGAAAAATTTATAAAATGACGCCGAGAGAATACTCTCGGCGTCATTTTACGTTCTACCCCTCCCCTGTTTTCCACCCGCTGTGGTTGCACCCTCCATTTTTCGTAACACCGATCGATCTTCCGGCTCTCTAGGGTTGCCGTATATATTCGTATCAATATTTTATGCTTATATTTTTCTAATACGGGTGCATCAATAAATTCAAAACCACAATAATAGTCTATACATTAAGTATTCAGCTTATTTGGTATGGGGAATATATGAGTGCCTGTAACTAAGGGTGCCGTTGCAGCAGGTCACCCACTGACTGTAGCTGCAGCCGAAGAAATTCTACAAGAAGGTGGTAATGCCTTTGATGCTATTGTGGCCGCACATTTTTGTGCCTGTGTGGTTGAGCCTGTGTTGGCATCGCTGGCTGGTGGTGGTTATATGCTGGCCCAAAAGTCAGGGGCTGATCCACAGGTGTATGACTTTTTTGTACAAACACCACGATCTAAAAAGTTGCCGGTTTCTCCTGATTTTTTCCCCATTCATGCTGATTTTGGCACGGTGTCACAGGAATTTCATATCGGGTTGGGGGCCATTGCTGTGCCGGGTTCGGTTCGTGGTATGTTTGATATTCACCGTGACCTTTGCACGCTTCCCGTTAGCCGACTCGTAGAGCCTGCGATAAAAGCTGCGCTAGAGGGGGTTCAATTTAACCACCTCCAAGCGAAGATTTTTGACATAGTTAGTCCCATCTATTCAGCCACCCCGGAAGCACGACAGACCTACAGGAGCCCTTTACGCCCTGGTTCATTGGTCGGCGAGCATGAGTTACTAAAGCAGCCAGCCTTGGCTGATACCTTGGCCAGCTTGGCCAGCGAGGGCGACAAGTTCTTTTATGAGGGTGAGATCGCCAAAAAAATTGGACAGCTCTGTACGGAGGGTGGAGGCTATTTAACCCTAGATGATCTACGCCACTATCAGGTGATACGCAGGAAACCCCTACAGCTGAGCTATAGGAGCGCCCAATTATTTACCAACCCACCGCCAGCCTCAGGGGGGATTTTGATTGCTATGGCTTTGAAGCTATTGGAGCAGCAAGATTTATCAGCCTTTGACTTTGGCAGTCACCGCCACTTGGATCTGTTAGCCGCCGTGATGGCATCCACTAACCAAGCACGTTTGGATCTGCTTCTAGAGGGTGGCAGTGGATTGGCTGAGCACCTACTGGAGGAACATTATCTAAACCAGTACCGCCAGCAGGTGGCCGATCACGCCCGCTGTTTACGTGGGACAACACATATAAGTGTTGTTGATGCTGCGGGAAATACCGCGGCCATGACGGTGAGTAATGGGGAGGGTTGCGGCTATATGGTACCCGGCACAGGCATTATGTTGAACAACATGCTGGGAGAAGAAGATATTAATCCTGAGGGTTTTCATTGCTGGCCAGAGAACCAGAGAATGACCTCAATGATGTCTCCCAGTCTATTGCAGTTGGGAAATGGTACCTCTGTGGCATTGGGTTCAGGTGGTTCTAACCGGATCCGGACTGCCATTCTTCAGGTAGTCAGTAATTTGGTGGATTTTGGGATGTAACCGGAGCAGGCGATAGCTGCTCCACGGATACATTATGAAAATGGCGTACTGAATATTGAGCCAGGATTTGAAGTAGGCGAGCTCGATGGGCTGAAAATTGATTACGACAATCAGCAACATTGGGATCAGCTTAATTTATATTTTGGAGGTGTTCATACGGTGGAATTTGGTGGCCATCGTTTTCATGGTGTTGGTGATCCTCGTCGTGGTGGGGTGGGAGCGGTGGTGACTGGCGATAGCCAAAACAAGCGTTAGGCCTGCTCGGTTTGCCTAGAGAAAATCACCCCACAGTGACTGGAGGATACTGATGGCCACAACGGGTGCAGTTTCAGTTCGCAATACCCGTGGCCCAAGGGCCAAAGGCATAAAACAATGCTCTTCTGCTCGTTTTATTTCATCAGTACTTAGTCCACCTTCTGGGCCAATTAACAGGGCGGCACTCGCCGTTTGTTGTTCCCCTAACTCAGAGATACTGTGTTGGCTGCGGTGATGTAGTACTAATTTTTTTTCCGCTTCGACGGAGCTGAGCCACTGATTGACGGCAATGGGAGGGTGGATAACCGGGACTCGATTGCGGTAAGACTGTTCACAGGCACTAATACTGACTTGCTGCCAGTGGCGCAGTTTCTTTTCAGCGCGGTCGCCTTTCAGTTTGACTTCAGTTCGCTCGGTATACAGCGGTGATATTTCAGTAACACCGACTTCGGTAGCCTTTTGGATGATCCAGTCCATCCGGTCACCACGAGACATGCCAATCCCCAAATGGATATGCAGAGGGGATTCACGCTCAGTATCAGTGAAGTCAGTAATGGAGGCTGTAACCTGCTTACTGTTACATTCGTTAAGCGTCGCGAGAAATTCGCCTCCTTGGCCATTGAACAGTGAGATGGGGTCGCCGGCTTTTAGCCGTAGTACCGTGGCCAAATGGCGGGAAGCTATCGTATCTAACGTCACCTTCTCACCAGTGGTCAGGGGTTGGTCAGTAAAAACTCGAATATCACGCATAGATGTCAGCCAAGTTCTTTAGAAAAAAACTTTCAATTAGACCCTTCAGTAAAACCCTTCAGTAAAACCCAAGTTGCGACACAGGGCCGCGTTGGCCTCAACCTGATTCATGGTATAAAAATGTAGCCCCGGTGCACCACCAGCCAACAATTTTTCACAGAGGTTAGTCACAACCTCCAGGCCGAACGCCTTAATACTTTCAGTGTCATTCCCGTACTGTTGAAGTCGTTGGCGAATCCAGCGGGGAATATCTGCACCACAGCTATCAGAGAATCTGATCAGATTCTGATAATTGATGATAGGCATAATACCGGGAATAATTGGCTGGTTGATACCTGCTTTCCCGCATTGATCCAGATAGTAAAAATAGCTGTCAGGGTTGTAAAAATATTGGGTGATTGCACGGTTGGCACCGGCTTCAAATTTTTTCCCCAGCCAGTAGATATCCTTTTCGTAGCTCTCTGCCTCTGGATGAATTTCTGGATAGGCAGCAACCAACAGCTCAAAGGTGTCGCCAAAGTGCTCACGGATAAAACCCACCAACTCATTCGCATAAACCAACTGTCCAGCACCACCCATACCCGAAGGTAGATCACCGCGCAGGCTAACAATACGGTTGATTCCCGCATCTTTGTAACTCTGTAATAGCGCTATAACGGATTCCCTGCTGTCACCGCCAATGGACAGGTGAGGTGATGCACTGGAACCAGCGGCCTGGATTTCAAGGACGATATCTCGGGTAAATTCGCGGGTAGATCCTCCCGCGCCGTAGGTGACCGAGAAAAACTCCGGCTGAAACTTGGCCAGTTGGCGATGGGTGTCCTTAAGTTTTTCCCTGCCCTCGGGGGTCTTTGGGGGGAAAAACTCAAAGCTTAGGTGGTGATCTGTCATAGTCTGTCAGTTCTTTTTTGTCGTTGGTGCCCATTTATTATATGGGCTTACATGTCTGCTGTGATATTTGCAGGTTTAGTACCTGTAGCTGTCACCCTTGAATGGGCCGTCCATGGGTACGTTAATGTACTCAGCTTGCTCCGGTTTGAGGCGGGTTATAACACCGCTAAAACCGCTGACCATATGTGCTGCCACTTCTTCATCCAGTTTTTTGGGTAGCACTTCTACCCGTAATAATGTTGCTTTAGTGGCATCATCCTGGTGAGCAAATGCCTGCCCGTAAAGGTGAATTTGAGCCAGCACTTGATTAGCAAATGAACCATCCATCACGCGGCTGGGGTGGCCCGTAGCATTGCCCAGGTTGACCAGTCGACCCTCAGAAAGCAGTAGTAAGTGGTCGTTTGTCTCACGGTGGCGGAATACTTTGTGTACTTGTGGTTTTACTTCTTCCCACTCCCAGCTTTCACGCATGTAGGCAGTATCAATCTCATTATCAAAATGACCGATATTGCTCACCACACAGCCAGATTTTAGTGCTGCCAGAATATCAGCATCACAGACGTTGTAATTGCCCGTACAGGTAACGACTAAGTCGGTAGTTGCCAGCAGCTGAGTATTGACGCCCTTTGATGGGTCGCCATCCTGATAGGTAGAAACCACTTCAAAGCCATCCATACAGGCCTGCATGGCACAGATAGGATCGACTTCAGTGACCTTTACAATCATACCTTCCTGGTTCAGGGACTGGGCTGAGCCTTTGCCCACATCGCCGTAACCAATAACCAATGCTTTTTTACCGGCCAGCAAGTGGTCGGTGGCACGCTTGATGGCATCGTTAAGACTGTGACGGCAACCGTACTTGTTATCATTCTTTGATTTGGTGACGGAGTCATTCACATTGATAGCGGGTACTTTTAATTCGCCCTTGCTCAGCATGTCGTACAGACGGTGAACGCCCGTTGTGGTTTCCTCGGTAATACCGTGAACATTCTCCAATACTTGAGGGTATTTCTCGTGCAGTAGAGCGGTCAAATCACCCCCGTCATCGAGTACCATATTGGCTTCCCAGGGTTGGCCGTCCTTTAGAACCTGTTGTTCCAGACACCAATCATATTCCTCTTCCGTCTCGCCCTTCCAGGCAAATACCGGTGTGCCGTTGGCTGCAATGGCTGCTGCGGCATGATCCTGAGTGGAGAAAATATTACAGGAGGTCCAGCGCACTTCTGCACCGAGAGCCTCTAGTGTCTCGATCAAAACGGCTGTTTGAATGGTCATATGAATACAGCCTAGAATCTTCGTTCCTGCCAGCGGCTGTTCCGCTTTATAGCGCTCACGTAAAGCCATCAGTGCAGGCATTTCTGTTTCGGCAATAGAAATTTCTTTGCGGCCCCATTCAGCAAGGCTGATGTCGGCAACTTTATAATCATTCGTCTTAGTCATATTTATTCCTCAAAAATCAATTGTCTGGGGTTTGTCTGGTCAGTTAAGCCAGTGACTTAAAGAGCGGCTTTAAGCGCCTCAGCTTTATCCGTTTTTTCCCAGGTGAAATTTTCTTCTTCACGACCAAAGTGTCCGTAAGTCGCGGTAGCCCGATAAATGGGGCGTTTTAAATCGAGCATTTCGATCAGGCCTTGAGGGCGAAGATCAAAGTGTTCTCGTACCAAAGCAACGATATCGTCGTCGCTAAGTTTGCCCGTGCCATAGGTGTCCACGCTGATGGACGTGGGTTCAGCCACGCCAATGGCATAGGAAATTTGTATTTCACAGCGGTCAGCCAGTCCTGCAGCAACAATATTTTTTGCCACATAGCGTCCGGCGTAAGCGGCTGAGCGGTCTACTTTGGAAGGGTCTTTGCCCGAAAAAGCGCCGCCACCGTGGCGCGCCATACCGCCGTAGGTATCCACAATAATCTTTCTACCAGTTAGCCCACAGTCACCCATGGGGCCACCGATAATGAACTGGCCAGTGGGGTTGATGTGGTACTTCGTGTCGCTATGTAGCCATTCCTCTGGCAGGGTGGGCTTGATGATTTCTTCGCGGACAGCATCCTGTAAATCAGAGAGAGAAATATCAGGTGAATGCTGGGTCGACAGCACAACAGCATCGATGGCCACTGGTTTTCCTTCGACATAGCGCAGGGTAACCTGGCTTTTGGCGTCCGGGCGAAGCCAAGGTAGAACGCCGTGTTTGCGCAGGTGTGCCTGACGCTCTACCAGTCGGTGGGCATAATAGATAGGCGCAGGCATGAGTACATCGGTTTCATTGGTGGCGTAACCAAACATCAGTCCTTGGTCTCCGGCGCCCAGCTCTTTGGCTTCGCCTTCATCGACACCCACAGCGATGTCATGGGATTGTTTACCAATGGCATTGAGTACCGCACAAGAAGCGCCGTCAAAGCCTATATCTGAACTGGTATAACCGATGTCTATAATCACACCGCGGACAATGTCTTCCAGATCCACATAGGTGTCTGTTCTCACCTCACCGGCAATAATGGCCATCCCGGTTTTAACCATGGTTTCTACGGCCACCCGTGAATGGGGGTCATCTTTAAGTATGGCATCCAGTATGGCGTCGGAAATTTGGTCAGCCATCTTATCGGGATGGCCCTCTGAAACAGATTCCGAGGTAAACAGGTTATAGCTAGACATGGATCGTTGCTCCTGTGTTTGTAAAATACATTATTAATGATTAAAAAACTGTCGCAACTGGATTTGGAAACCATTGCGTTGAGCGAGATACAGGCTTTCACCTTCCGCTAGCCCTGCCGCAGAGGCCCAGTTGCTCAGGTCGTCTGGCTCAAATCCCAGCCATAAGTCGCCACAGGCTTCTCGCGCCCAGCTTTGATCGTGATGGCATAAGTCAGTAACGAGCAATACGCCGCCAGGGGTGAGCAATTGAGCCAGATCTTCAAAGATGTGCGCGGGATCCGGTGTGTGGTGCAGTACCATATTAAGGGTAATGCAGTTGGCCGTTAGCTGTTGTTCAAGGGCTAAGCTGGTATCACCGTGAACAAGCTGCACATTGGGCAGGCGTTGTTCCTCTGTTATCTTGCGGGACCGGCTGAGCATTTCATCTGAGGTGTCGAGAGCAATAACTTGGGAAAATCGTTTGGATAGGCTAGGTAGAAACCCGCCTTCTCCCGGACCCACTTCGAGCACTACATCTTTTCTAACAGACGTGGCATCCAAAAATTCAGTGACGATTTCTCCGTACTGGGTATAGCCGGCAATCAAGTCTTGATTAGCATGAAACCGATCAGCATTTTGCCCAAAGAACTCTCGTGAGGCTTTTGTTCGCTCTTGATTGGTCAGGTCAATACGTTGCTGTAATGCGGAAGACAGTTCCAGTAGGTCAATAGTGGCAAACAGGTGGCGATGCAGTTCTTGCAGTGCAGGTTCTACAGGTAGCGGTGCGCGACGATAAAAAATTGAATTACCCTCTCGCCGAGTAGCAACCAGCCCAGCATTGGCCAAGACCTTAAGGTGGTGGCTCATGCCCGACTGCTTAACCTCAAATAGCTGGCTCAATTCAAGAACACCGTAGGCGTTATGTCGTAACACGCGGAGGATTTCCAAGCGCAACGGATCACCAGCGGCCTTACAAAAGGCAGCTAGCGTATCGGTGCAGAACACGTCCGGAAGGTCTGTTGGGTCCGTGTAGTGCTCTTCAATGGGTTGGGCAGCAATTGTCATGGGTGGGGACTTTATCACAGCCAAATACCTATATCAAAATATATTGATATAGACTGAGGGGGTAGACCTAAAAATAGATGAGAATGAATGGCGATATTGACCAAAAGATCGTCGCTGGCTGTTTACTGAGCAGCGCTAGTACGAGAAAATAGCGCCCCTCTTCAACCCCCTATTTTTCCAGCAGGAGCTCTTCTTGATGCCAACCAGACGTGATCTCGCCAATGCGATTCGTGCACTCAGTATGGATGCCGTTCAACAAGCCAACAGTGGTCACCCCGGTGCTCCCATGGGTATGGCTGATATCGCAGAGGTACTGTGGAATGACTACCTAGTCCACAATCCTGCTGATCCCAGCTGGGCTAACCGCGATCGCTTTGTGCTGTCGAACGGTCATGGCTCCATGTTGTTATATTCCCTGCTGCACCTAAGTGGTTATGACCTTCCTATTGAAGAGCTGAAAAACTTCCGTCAGTTGCATTCTAAAACCCCGGGACACCCAGAATACGGCTATGCGCCCGGTGTAGAGACGACTACAGGCCCATTGGGGCAGGGTCTCAGTAATGCTGTAGGTATGGCGCTAGCCGAGAAAATTCTTGCTGCTCAATTTAACCGTCCTGGCCATGATGTGGTGGATCACCACACCTATTGCTTCCTTGGTGATGGTTGTTTGATGGAAGGTATTTCACATGAGGTTTCCTCTCTGGCAGGTACTCATAAGCTGGGTAAGCTGATTGCCTTCTATGATGACAATGGCATCTCTATTGATGGTGAGGTTGAGGGTTGGTTTACCGATGATACACCCGCTCGTTTTGAGGCTTATGGCTGGCAGGTCATCCCCAGTGTAGATGGGCATGACTCCGCAGCGATCAAAGCTGCTATCGAAGTAGCCCGCCTGGAAACAGATAAACCTACGCTGATATGCTGTAAAACCATTATTGGTTTTGGCTCTCCCAGCAAGCAGGGCAAAGAAGATTGCCACGGAGCACCACTGGGTGCCGATGAAATCATTCTGGCTCGCGAGCAATTGGGTTGGAAGCATGGGCCATTTGATGTGCCCACCGATATTTATGCCCGTTGGAATGGTGTGGAGAAGGGCTCCTCTGCACAGTCGACCTGGAATGAAAAGTTAAATGGTTACCGCACTGCACACCCAGAGCTGGCGGCTGAGTTTGAGCGCCGAGTGAATGGAGAATTACCAGCGGACTTCAGCGAAAAGGCCGATGCGTATATTGATCAGTGCCAGCAGTCTATGGAAAAAGTGGCCTCTCGTAAGGCCTCACAGAATTGCCTGAATGCCTATGGACCGTTGTTGCCAGAATTACTGGGTGGGTCTGCGGACTTGGCGGGTTCTAACCTGACGCTTTGGTCTGATTCTAAAGGGGTTAGTGCAGACGATGCTTCCGGCAACTATATCTTCTATGGTGTCCGCGAATTTGGCATGAGTGCCATGATGAACGGCATCACCTTACATGGTGGGTTTATCACCTACGGTGCGACCTTCCTGATGTTTATGGAATACGCTCGCAATGCTGTTCGTATGGCAGCATTGATGAAGCAGAAGACTATTTTTGTCTACACCCATGACTCCATTGGTCTGGGTGAAGATGGTCCGACCCATCAGCCTGTGGAGCAACTGACTTCATTGCGTTCTACGCCCAATCTACATACTTGGCGCCCCTGCGACACCGTAGAGTCGGCGGTGTGCTGGAAGAGTGCGATTGAGCGTAAGGACGGTCCCAGTGCATTGATTTTCAGCCGCCAAGGTTTGGCGCCGCAGCTGCGTAACAAGGATCAACTGGCCAATGTGGCACGGGGTGGCTACATACTTCGTGATTGCAGTAGTGAGCCTCAGGCCATCATTATTGCTACCGGTTCTGAAGTAGAGCTGGCTATCGATGCAGCCAATGATTTATCTGCCAAAGGCGTTAAGGTTCGTGTTGTCTCCATGCCCTGCGCTGAGATATTTACTGCCCAAGAGTCATCCTATCGTGACGCGGTATTACCTCCGAGTGTTCGTACCCGTGTGGCAGTAGAAGCAGGCCATGCGGATTACTGGTACAAATTTGTCGGTCTTGATGGCCGTGTTGTCGGTATGACCACGTTTGGGGAGTCTGCTCCCGGTGGCGAACTGATGAAGCAGTTTGGCTTTACCGTAGAAAATGTTGTTAAGGCCGTAAAGTCGCAACTCTAGTTTCTACTGATGTAATGGCGGCTGATGTAATGACTATAGACTTAGTTGCTACAGAAATAATTGATACTGGAATGACAATGAGTCCACAGCAGGGTTATCACCATTGATTCGCGCGGCGATTAACGGCTATGGCCGCATCGGTCGCTCGGTGCTGCGAGCGCTGTATGAGTCCAAGGGTTGTGAGAACATTCGGGTAGTGGCCATCAACGAGCCCGCTGACTGCAAAACCATTGCCCACTTAACCAAGTATGATTCCACCCATGGTCGCTTTCCCGGCAGTGTAGAGCTTACTGATGATGTACTGACGGTGAATGGTGATGCCATTTCAGTCTTTCACAGTGAAGATATTCAACAGCTGCCTTGGGCTGAATTAGATATTGATGTGGTGCTGGAGTGTAGCGGTACATTTACTGATCGTGAAACGGCAGAGCAACATCTGTCTGCTGGCGCTAAAAAAGTAGTGTTTTCACAACCGGCTGAATCCACTGTAGATGCCACCATTGTGATGGGCGTCAACGAGCAGAGCCTGAGTGGCGAAGAGACCATTATTTCTAATGCCTCTTGTTCTACCAATTGTGTGGTTCCGGTGATTAAGACATTACACGAGGCCTTTGATATTGAAGGTGGGGTCATTACTACCATTCACTCGGCAATGAACGATCAGCCCGTCATCGATGCTTATCACCATACTGATTTACGGAAAACTCGTGCCGCAGTACAGTCAATTATTCCGGTGGATACGGGCCTGGCTCGTGGTATCGATCGACTGCTTCCTGAACTGGAAGGCCGCTTTGAAGCTCAGGCCATGCGAGTGCCCACTATTAATGTGTCAGTCATCGACTTATCGGTATTACTGAAAACCGAGGTGGATATCACTGCTGTGAATCAGGTGTTACAGCAGGCAGCTGGCGGCCCCTTAGCGGGTATCCTGGGCTATACCGAAGAACCCTTGGCTTCCTGTGATTTTAATCACGACCCCCGCAGTGGAATCGTCGATGCTAGCCAAACCCGGGTTAGTCAGAAGCGGTTAGTGAAGGTGTTGATTTGGTTTGATAACGAATGGGGATATGCCAATCGCATGGTTGAGCTGGTCACGCACTGGCTAACCTAGGGCCTGTTAACAAGAAAGAAAGTGAGAACAATATGACCCTGAATGTCATTAAAATGATGGATTTGGATTTGACCGGCAAGCGGGTATTGATTCGTGAAGACCTCAATGTGCCGATTAAAGAAGGTGTCGTTACCTCAGATGCACGAATTCGTGCGGCGCTGCCTACCATCAAGTATGCAATGAATGCAGGTGCTAAAGTTGTTTTGATGTCCCACTTGGGTCGCCCCACTGAAGGGGAGTTTGATCCGCAATTCTCCATGCAGCCCGTGGCTAACCACCTGGGAAAATTACTTGGCTCAGAAGTAAAAATTGTTAGTGATTGGGCATCAGGTACCGGGTTGCAAGAGGGTGAATTGCAAGACGGCGAGTTGGCACTGTTGGAAAATGTTCGCTTTAACCCCGGTGAGAAAAAAGATGATGAGACCCTAGCCAGGGCCTACGCATCGCTATGCGATATTTTTGTGATGGACGCTTTTGGTACTGCCCACCGCGCTCAGGCTTCCACCCATGGTGTGGCCAAATATGCACCGGTGTCTTGTGCCGGGCCACTGCTGGTTGGAGAGCTGGATGCATTGGAAAAAGCCTTAGCCAATCCTGCCCGACCGATGGTTGCTATTGTTGGTGGTTCTAAAGTGTCCACGAAGCTAACTGTTCTGGAAACACTCTCGGATAGAGCAGATCAACTGATTGTTGGCGGGGGTATCGCCAATACATTTTTGGCAGCACAGGGGTTACCTGTGGGTAAATCCCTTTGTGAGCATGATCTGATTCCCGTCGCTAAAAGTCTGATGGCTAAAACCAGTATTCCGCTGCCTTCAGACGTGGTGGTAGGTAAAGAATTTTCAGAATTTGCTGAAGCTATACTTAAAGGAGCGGGGGAGGTTGCGGATGACGATATGATTTTTGATATCGGCCCAACCACAGCGAAAGCACTGGCGGAGTTGATCAAAAGTGCAGGCACCATTATTTGGAATGGCCCCGTGGGGGTGTTTGAATTTGACCAGTTTGGCGAGGGAACCCGGGTAATAGCAGAGGCTATCGCCGCCAGCGATGCTTTCTCCATTGCAGGTGGCGGCGACACCTTGGCCGCAGTGGACAAATACGGTATCGCTGATAAAATTTCCTATATCTCTACAGGCGGTGGCGCTTTCCTGGAATATGTAGAGGGCAAAGTACTACCCGCTGTTGCTGTGCTTGAAGCACGCGCCAGCACTTGAATCATACACATAGAATTAACAACAGAATTAGCGGCTAGGCCGCAACCGTCCGGTAGCTGTTTTTAGCGACCGGGCCTATCACCAACATAAGTAAGGAACAGGCTCATGGCACTTATCTCAATGCGTCAATTGTTGGATCACGCCGCTGAAAATAACTACGGCGTTCCTGCATTTAATGTCAATAATTTGGAACAGATACGCGCAATTATGGAAGCTGCGGATCAAACTAACTCACCTGTGATTGTTCAGGCTTCAGCAGGCGCCAGAAAATATGCCGGTGCACCGTTTTTGCGTCACCTGATACTGGCGGCTATTGAAGAGTTTCCGCATATTCCCGTCTGTATGCATCAGGATCACGGCACCAGCCCCGCCATTTGTCAGCGTTCCATCCAGTTGGGCTTTAGTTCAGTGATGATGGATGGCTCACTGGAAGAAAACGGTAAAACGCCCGCTTCCTACGAATACAACGTTGAGGTCACTCGGCGGACAGTTGAAATGGCCCATGCCTGTGGTGTATCTGTAGAAGGTGAACTGGGTTGTCTCGGTTCACTGGAAACCGGTCAGGCTGGCGAAGAAGATGGTGTGGGTGCAGAAGGCACGCTGTCTCATGATCAAATGCTGACGGACCCTGAAGAAGCAGCAGATTTTGTGACTAAAACCGGTGTAGATGCGCTGGCGATTGCTATTGGTACATCACATGGCGCTTACAAGTTTTCACGACCACCTACTGGGGATATTCTTGATATTGATCGTATCAAGGCAATTCATGCTCGTATCCCCAACACCCACCTAGTTATGCATGGTTCTTCCTCTGTGCCTCAGGAGTGGCTGGCGGTCATCAATGAGTTTGGCGGTGAAATCCCTGAAACCTACGGTGTGCCTGTAGAAGAAATCGTCGAAGGCATCAAACATGGTGTGTGCAAGGTGAACATCGATACTGATTTGCGGTTGGCTTCCACGGGTGCTGTGCGTCGATTCCTGGCGAATAACAAAGCAGAATTTGATCCACGAAAATACCTGGCGGCGACGACCGATGCAATGAAGGAAATTTGTGTGGCCCGCTACGAAGCCTTTGGTACGGCAGGTAATGCCAGCAAAATAACCCCAGTAAGTTTAGACGCTATGTTTCAGAGCTACTTGAGTGGAGAGTTGGCGTAGCCTGCGCGTCATCAAAAAAAAGATTGAATAAAACAAGGCTGAATGAAAAAAGGGTGGTTAGCTTATAACCACCCTTTTTTTTGCCATAATTTATAAACCCAACGATTTCTTATATTCCTCAACGGCCTCAACTAAGGCAGCAATTTCAGCCAAGTATAACGTTGCTAAATAAGTGGGGCCAGATCTTGGCAGCATCGTATATCGCAACTGAGCCTGAGAGTCACCGGTATAACCTTCTGAAAGTTTGGTTATCTGCTCCTGATCGAGAGTAAAAACAACACGTTCCGATGGATAGCATCCCGATCGTCTTGCGGCGCCAGTTTCTGTTGATTCGAGACAATCTACTTTCCGTTCTAAAATAGTTGCGTCTATGAATTTTGTCTCACCGTTTGAGTCATAACGCACCTCACGGTATAGATGAAGCTTATGAGATCTGTACTTTACGATAGTATTAATTTGATAAGTGATATCCCCTGTTGCTTTATCCACAGCGGCGCTGATATAGCTCTCTCCCCAGGGTCTACGATCATTAACCTTGCCCTTCTTAAACCCATTAATAGTAGAGAACACGATCGTTTTTCCCGAGTCTCTCTCTTTTGTGATGATGGACTGTTTAAAGTGGGCTTTGTCCAAGGTGGGAGGGGGTTTAGCGGATTTAACAGGTTCAACAGAAGGCGGGGTAGAAGGTCGTTCTGGTGACGTGTCTGGTGTACTCGTGCTTGAACATCCATGTAGAAATAGCGCCATAACTAAATAAAAAAAGAAACGGTGATTAATTCGCATATTGTTGTCCTAAAAAAGTAGTGGCCACTACAGTGTCGCCAGTTTCTTGGATGTCTGATATTAAATTATAGCTGATTGTAAAAGCATTGAAGAAAAGTAACGCCTGAGCTATTTACAGGGTCATCAATAATGGATAAGAGAACACTCTATGCCCTAGTATTTTCCTCTTTTCTTATAAATCCTGAGGCCTTTTGATCTCATTCACAGCCTCAACTAAGGCTGTAATTTCTGCCACGAATAAATAGGCCGAATAACTCTTTCCTGTTTCTGGTGATAATGTATATCGCCACTTGTCTTGAGAGCCTTCCGAATAACTCTGCACAATCTGTTCAATGGTTTGTTGATTCATTGTGAATACAATATGTTCCTTGCGTAGACACCCACTATATTGGCTCCCCTTGCAGTCCACCATTTGCTCGACTACCGTGCCATCATCCGACTGCTGACGGCCAGCTACTGTGTAATTGATGTGTTTGTATAAGCGTGCGTCATGATCTTTATATTTTATGATGCTATCAATTTTGTACGTGGCTTCGTCCGTTGTTTTGTTCACGGTTGCACTGATGTAACTGTCACCTATCACATTGTATTGAGTCAGTAATCGCTGTTTTTTATATCCGTTAATCGTTGAAAATATGATCGTTTTTCCATTATTCTCTTTTTCAACACCTTTCTCTGTAGTGGTTAGTCGCACTTTAAAATAGGCTTTGTCGAGATTAGCAGGTTGGGTCGTTGATGAGCCTGGTGTGCCCACGCTTGAGCAACTCTGTAAAAAGAGAGCTAGGAATAAATAAAAAATAATAAGGCAGTTTTTTCCCATGATTCCCTCGGCCTTAAAATTGAAATCTTCGTTATACATAGTTTGTATGCGTTCCTGATATTTAGTTCAATGGCGCTAAACACATGTCCCTCATAAAGGGTTTTCTATTATAGTAGTGAATTGAAACTGTGCAGCCCCTGAGCAATCTGAATAGATGAGCATCACCCCTGAGCAACTAGACAAAGTACGCCGTGAATTAAGACCATTGGTCTTTGATTTTTCGCAGGACAGCACTGTAAAAACGGCGGAGGAAGCCCTCTACTTAAACCACTATAGTTTAGATCTACCTGCAGAGTTGACGGATATTAGCCATTATTTGGGTTATTTGCCCAGCAGTGGTTTCAAGCTCGCGACGCACTACTGGTTGCCAGAAAATCCTCGTGGCACTTATTTTGTTGTGCACGGCTATTTTGATCACATAGGCCTCTACGGCCAATTGATACATCACCTTTTAAGCCTGAATTATGCAGTGGTAGCTTTTGACCTGCCTGGTCATGGGTTGTCCAGTGGAGAGAGGGTGACCATTGAAAGCTTTGATCATTATGTGGATGTTTTTTCAGACCTGCTGCACCGTTGTCATTCACACCTCCCTAAACCCTGGAAGGCGGTAGGGCAGAGTACCGGGGGTGCGATTCTGTTGAAATATATTCTGGCCGCTAAACCTCATCATTATCAGAACGACCTCGCTGACATTACAGTGCTTGCGCCACTTATTCATCCGAGGGGTTGGAAAAAAAGTCAAAAAACTTACAAATTTCTGCACCGTTTTTTGAAAAAAATAAGGCGAAAGTTTAGATCGAATACAGCGAATGAAGAATTTAACCATTTTCTGGAAAATGATGATCCATTACAGGAAAATTATATCCCTATGGAATGGATAGCATCGATGAAACGATGGACAGAGGAATTTTCCGCATTACCGCCCAGTGATTATCCGTTAATGGTGATCCAGGGAAACTGCGACATGACCGTGGCTTGGCAGCATAATACCGATGAGTTGAGAAAAAAATTCTGTCATTTGACGTTAGAGGTTATTGCCGGCGCACAGCATCATTTGGTGAATGAAGAGCAACAGTTAAGAAATAAAGTATTTAAAATAATTAATTAGCATCTAAGGTCTTTAGTAAAAGTTAATAGACATAAAAAAGGACTTCAAATGAAGTCCTTTTTTTAATTAAAAAAACGAATTTTTAAACAGAGCTGTTTTTAAAACAAAGATTTTTTAAAATAACACCCTGCAACGCATTGTTCCTTCAATACCCTTGAGTGCTTTAAGCGCTACAGTGCTGTATTCCGCGTCTACATCAAGAACCACATAACCCACTTTTTCGTTGGTTTGCAGGTGCTGACCACAGATGTTGATATTGTTGTCGGAGAACACTTGGTTAATGGCGGTCATGATACCAGGCACATTGTGGTGAACGTGTAGCAGACGGTGGGTGCCTACCAAGGGTGGTAATGATACTTGTGGGAAGTTAACCGCGCTGACGGTAGTCCCTTTGTCGCTGTAACTCACCATTTTCTCGGCCACTTCCAGACCAATATTTTCCTGAGCTTCTTGAGTAGAGCCACCGATATGAGGCGTCAGGATAACGTTATCAAACTGACGCAATGGCGAGATAAATTCTTCCTGATTAGATTTAGGTTCGGTGGGAAATACATCGATGGCGGCGCCAGCTAGATGCTTGCTTTCAAGTAGCGAACAGAGCGCCTCAATATCGACGACCTGACCACGTGCAGCATTGATCAGGATGCCGCCTTTCTTTATTGCGCCCAATTCCTCTGGCCCCATCATATAGCGAGTGGCCGAGGTGTCGGGTACATGTAACGAGACCACATCAGACAGGCTTAGCAGTGCCTTGAGATCAGAGACCTGCTCAGCATTACCCAAGGGAAGCTTGGTGATCACGTCGTAAAATTTTACTTTCATACCCATAGCTTCAGCCATGACGCTGATTTGGCTGCCAATATTGCCGTAGCCAACAATACCCAGGGTTTTTCCGCGTACTTCGTAAGAATCACTGGCTGATTTGAGCCAGGTGCCTCGGTGGGCAGCCGCACTCTTCTCGGGAATGCCGCGCATCAGCATAATAGTTTCAGCGATCACCAGCTCAGCCACGCTACGAGTGTTGGAGTAGGGGGCATTGAAGACCACCACACCATGTTCAGTAGCAGCCTGAATATCAACCTGATTGGTGCCAATACAGAAGCACCCAACACCGATCAGTTTTTTCCCGGCTTCAAAAACCTTGCGGTTGAGTTGGGAGCGAGAGCGAATACCAACAAAGTGAAAATCCTTAATTTTTTCCACGAGCTCATCTTCTGGCAGAGCAGACTTCAGGTATTCCACATTGGTATACCCGGCAGCTTCCAGGGTGGCTACGGCGGAAGGGTGCACTCCTTCCAGTAATAGAAATTTGATTTTGGCTTTGTCTAATGAAAAGCCGAGGGAAGAATTAGCCATACTATTCTCGTAGGTGCATGCCTCGTAGGTGCATGTCTCGTGGGTGAATGTCGCTTGGTAGACGTTTCTTGAATAGCCGCTCTGCGGGCGATTGGGCTAGCTAATTGGGCTACTAACTAAATTGGGCTACTAAAACGCACCACTTTAACGGTATAAAAACGTCAACTATCTAAAAACCAGTTATCTAAAAAAAGGGGGCGGCTATGATACCATGCACGCCCCCTGATAACTGCCCCTTTTGGAGGTGTTTAAGATGGCCATTGCGCCTTCCGTCATAGACATACCGCTCTCTACTATTGAACAGTTACGTGACATTGTTGGTGACCAGCGTGTGCTGACTGATGACGTATCTTTTCAGCAATACGGCGTTGACCGGACCACCATTTGGCAGCCGGCTCCCGGTGTAATTGTTCTACCCGGAAGCACTGAGGAAGTGCAGGCTATTGTGCAGCTGGCTAACGCTGAGAACCTTGCGGTTGTACCTTCTGGTGGTCGCACGGGGTTGAGTGGTGGTGCAGTTGCCACCAATGGCGAAATTGTTATTGCCATGGATCGTATGAATAAGGTGGTGGACTTCAATGAGGTTGACCGCACCGTCACCGTGGAAGCGGGCATGATCACCCAGCAGTTACAGGCATTTGCTGAAGATAAGGGGCTGTTTTATCCCGTGGACTTCGCCTCGACAGGCTCTAGCCAAATTGGCGGAAACATAGCCACTAATGCCGGCGGCATCAAGGTGATTCGTTACGGCATGACTCGCGATTGGGTGATGGGTCTGAAGGTGGTTGATGGTAACGGCAATATCATGGAATTGAATCGCGGGCTGGTGAAAAATAATACCGGTTTGGATTTTCGTCACTTGTTTATTGGTTCGGAAGGTGTGCTCGGGATTATCACCGAGGCAACCATGCGATTGACTCGCAAGGCTCCGGAGTTGAGTGTGCTGGTACTGGGTGTTGCGGACTTCCCTAGTATTATGGGCGTGCTGAAAACCTTTAATGAGGGAATGAGTCTCACGGCATTTGAGTTCTTTTCGCACAATGGGATGGAAAAGGTTATCGCCCATAGCGAAGTGCCGGCCCCTTTTGAAACGGTATCACCCTTTTATGTGCTAATTGAATTTGAGCAATCTTCTGAGGCTGATTTGGAACAGGCCATGGCGTTGTTTGAAACCTGCATGGAAGAAGGCTGGGTAGAAGATGGCACGATAAGTCAGAGCCTTTCTCAGGCAGAAAATCTATGGAAACTACGTGAAGATCTGTCCGAAACCCTTTGGCAATGGAAACCGTACAAAAACGATATCAGTGTTAGCGTATCCAAAATGCCGGCCTTTATTGAAAAAGTTGATGCACTGGTAGCAGAGCAATACCCGGACTTTGAAATAGTCTGGTTTGGCCATATTGGTGATGGCAACATCCACCTGAATATATTGAAACCCGATGACTTAACCGTAGAGGCATTTACCGAACGTTGCGGTGGCGTGAGTCAACAGGTGGCAGCTTTGATTCAGGCATTCAACGGCAGCGTGTCTGCCGAGCACGGTGTTGGTCTATTGAAGAAAGATTACCTGAGCTACACTCGAACAGAGACTGAGTTGCAATTGATGCGACAAATCAAAAAGGTGTTCGACCCGAAGGGTATTATGAATCCGGGCAAGTTGGTGGACGTGGCTGATTAATAAAGCCCGGTGGTAGAGGAAAGCTAGGCGGTTAAGGAAAAAAAGAATGGACGAAGAAGCATCAAAGCCGGAAGAACATCCGGTTCAGATCATAGAGCCTGATGAGAAAGAGCCTGAAGCAGAGTTGATCAACAATTCTAGCTCTAAGCCTGAGCCTGACGACAATTTGAAAAATCTGACCCAGCTGGTGTATATCCTGCAAGCCATTAGTTTGGTGGTGGGTGTCACGTCGATTGCCGGGTTGATTCTTAATTATCTCAAGCGAGATGAAGTGAAAGGTACTTACCTTGAATCCCATTTTGCCTGGCAGATGAAAACCTTCTGGTTTGCTCTGCTCGGTGTGATACTAGGCTGGCTATTGGCCATTGTATTGATTGGCTTCCTGATTTTGGGTGCGGTTGGTCTTTGGTACATCTACCGGATCGTTAAAGGTTGGTTAGCCTTTAATGACGGAAAGGAACTCAGTAATGCGCTATTTTGATCACAGTATTCATTTTGCCGGTGGTGGTTCGCAGCAGATCCCTGCTGGTAAGGTCGTCTGTGTAGGCCTGAACTATCGTGATCATGTCAAAGAGATGGATGGTCAGGTGGCCGATGAGCCAGTGATCTTTCTCAAACCTTCCAGCGCGCTTGTCCCTCTAGAAGAGCCAGTAGCCATTCCTGTGGAATTCGGTGCTTGTCATCATGAGGTCGAGATGTCCATCTTGATTGGCGAGCCGCTGGGTGATTGCACTGAGGAAGAGGCGGCTGAGGCTATTATTGGTGTCGGTGTGGCGTTGGATTTGACCCTCCGAGATTTACAGGATCAATTCAAACAAAAGGGTCACCCTTGGGATAAAGCCAAAGGCTTTGATGGCGCATGTCCAGCATCAGCCTTTGTGGATCGTGCTCAGGTGGATGACTTACAAAACTTAGCATTGCGATTAACCCTCAATGGAGAGGTCAAGCAGTTATCCAACACCAGCCATATGATCACGCGGGTCTTGCCTTTGATTGCTTATATCTCCCGATACTTCACTTTGATGCCCGGTGATATTGTGCTGACGGGCACGCCCGCTGGTGTAGGGCCTTTATCCCCGGGTGACACTTTGATTGTAGAGCTCGTGGATGTGGTGTCAGTCACCACAAGTGTGACGGCGAGATAGCACTCTTATTGACGTATCTTTCTTTCCAGACCGTGCCTTCCAAGCCGTGCTTCCCAAACGGTACCTCCCAAACTGCCCCTCTTGAATGGGCATATTCCAAATGGATACCATCTTTCCTGTGAGCCTTATGCTATGACCATCAAAAAAGGAATTTACAAACACTTCAAGGGCAACCTCTACGAAGTGACCGACATTGCCCGGCACAGTGAAACCAAGGAAGAACATGTGGTGTATCGCACGCTCTATGGCGATCACAGTACCTGGATTCGTCCGTTGGCTATGTTCAATGAAATCATCGAACGCGATGGTAATACCTTTAAGCGGTTTGAGTTTGTGGAAGAGGGTGCAGGCTAATAGTTTATTTTAATGTGAGACAGGCATTGGTTTGCTATCAAAAAAATCACTTCGGTTGATCAGCTCTTCAGTAATAGCATCGATAAATGCTTGGTCCAGATCAGAGTTCGGCCTCTCCGGGTTACCTAAAATATTCCATAATTTGCTGCTGGATAACATATCCACACGAGTATCAACCCAGTGGTAAACCAGTTCTCCGGTCTCATCTCGCTCAACAAAAAAGTTATTGGCTTGCTGGTTCATTAGGGCCTTGATCGGCGAGGTGCTGTTAGCATCGGCCTGTTTGGCTACTTCGTAGGTATTTTTCATTGTTGTTGTCATAGCTTCTTTCATAGTGGTTCTCATTTCATTCTCATCTCTTTTCATCATATTTATTTTCTTATGGGACAAGATAGCCAATGAATGTGTCAGAGCGATGGAGGTTTTATGACAAAAAGGTGACATTGTTTTATTTGTTCGGCGCTAAGAGTAGATGCCCAAAGGTTGGTTCCTTCACTGATCAATCTGGACTTTTTGATAAGCAGCCATCAAAGTACGCACCTTTCTTTTGTTGCGTACAATTGTTGCTGGCGCTACATATTTCTACAACAAGGTTTATAGGGTTAGGGGATGTCTTCAATTTTGTTTGAAAAGAAACGTGCAGATGTGAACAGCATCGGTGTGCGTTTTGCCGCTATATTGATTAGCGTTTGTACCATGATGTATTTCATTAATATGCCATTGATGCTGGGGCTCGCAGTAAACGACCTGAGCTTGGTGGAATCACAGGTTTGGCTACTCGGTGGTTTTTTTCTGGGTGGTGTGGCCCTGGCGGCAGCACTCTCCATTTTGTTTGTTCGCATTGCCCATTGGCAGCGATTGATCTTTATCAGCGGGTTTATGAGCCTGCTGGCCTTTTTACTGCCTGTATTTATATCGGGTTTTACCTTTTTACTGATCTGCCAGGGGTTGGCCGGGTTATTTGCTGGCCTAGGTTACGCCGTGGCCATTGCCTGCCTAGGTGATACGGCCAACCCCACAAGAAGCTACGCTCTGGCACTGACCTGCCAAACGGCCGCGGTTGCCGTTGTGGGCTACCTGCTCCCTCAGCTGGTTGCTCGAGGGACGACTTTTAACGAGGCTTTAATGGCTGTTGCTGGTTTTTCGTTTGTGGCCATTTTGCTCGGTACGATGATGCCGAGAAATGGAAAAGGTGCCAGCCTGAAAAGTGCTATGAACACCCAAAAGCCCGGGGCTGTTTACCTCGCCCTGTTTGTACTGCTGCTGGTATTTATAGGTGGTAGCACTGTGCGTAACGCCATAGAACCCATTGCTTCACGCCTTGATTTCACCTCAACAGAAGGCGGTGGGGTGATGATTATTCTGGCACTAGCCAGCGGGCTGGGCTCATTGATTGCAGCATTTATGGGCGTTCGCTCTGGTTATGCCAAACCGATGGCTATTGCCTTGGGTTTAGCCGCTACTATTTTGGTCTTAGGTGTATTTCAGCTTTGGCCAGAACAACTGAACCTGATTTTTGCATTTTGCCTGGTGGGCGGCGCCTGGAACTTTGCAGCGGCTTACGGCATGGGGTTAACCGCGAAGCTTGATAGCAGCGGCAAATACACACCATTAATCGCCACCATACAAATTATCGGTCACGTTGCCGGTATTGCCATTGTCGGTTCGTTGGTCGTGGGTGGCAGTTATGTCTTGCCCTATATGTTTGCCGGCATTGTCTGGATTTTGGCCTTGGTGCTGGTTATCCAGATAGCGAAACGTAACCAGAAGTTACTCGTCGCCAACAACTAATTAATGACAAATAAGTGAGTAGTCTTAGTGATCAATGGGAATGTGGATAACTCTGATGCGAGTAACGCGGCTGAAGATGCATTAGCTGCAGACCCAGCATCTCATCCGTTCGATCGCCTGACACCAGACTTTATTCTGGATGCCATGGAAGGTCAGGGGCATATTTGTGATGGCCGGTTGTTTCCGCTCAATAGCTATGAAAACCGGGTCTACCAAATTGGTGTCGAGGATGAGACGCCAATTATTGGTAAGTTTTATCGTCCCAACCGCTGGAGTACCGAGCAAATTCTTGAGGAGCACCAGTTTTGTTTTGAGCTGGTAGAGCAGGAATTGCCCGTGGTGGCACCCATGGTGAATGAGGCGGGCCAAAGCCTGTTTGAGTATCAGGGCTTTCAGTTTGCACTGTTTCCTCGCAAGGGCGGCCATGGGCCAGAGCTGGATAATCTCGACAACCTCTATCTTCTGGGCAAACTGCTGGGTCGAATGCATGCGGTCGGCGCTGTACGGCCCTTCATCCATCGCCCGGTACTGGACAGCCAAAGCTTTGGCCACGAACCTGCAGCGCTGATCAGTGAGCGATTTATTCCACAAGGGTTAAAGCTGTCCTATGACTCCCTGATTCGGGATGTGATGCAGGCAGTGGATGAAACCATAGCCAGTGTCGGTACCGTTGATCATATTCGAGTACATGGCGATTGCCATTCAGGGAATATCCTGTGGCGAGATGACAATGCCAACTTTGTAGATTTGGATGATGCCCGTATGGCACCAGCCGTACAGGATATCTGGATGCTGATGTCGGGTGAGAGGGACCGACAAACAGCACAATTGTCAGAAATTGTAGATGGTTATAATCAGTTTTTTGACTTTCATCCCCGTGAGTTACGGCTGATAGAAGCACTCCGTACCCTGCGGATGATTCACTATGCCGCGTGGCTTGCCAAACGGTGGCAAGACCCCGCCTTTCCCAGAGCCTTTCCCTGGTTTAATACCGAGCGCTATTGGGGTGAACATATTCTGGAAATCAGAGAGCAGTTTGCTGCATTAAATGAGCCTCCGTTGGAAGTGATGTAGCACCTAGCTCACCAACAAAAACCCCAGATAAGAAGCCTACCTTAGGTGTGAGTGACGTTTGTTGAGGGCAGGAGTGCTATTAGGTATTTGATTTTAAAAGGTGTTGATTTATGATCAGTGCTAAGGGATTGGAAAACAAAAGCAGCGCTGTTGGAAAATCCGTTACCTCTCTCATGTTCAGATTCCGGTTTAAAGGTATTCCAGGACGCTGCTTTAGAACCATCAAGTAAGGCCAAAGATCAAATGCAATTGCCCTTGAGCCTCGTCGCTTGATGTGGGAGTTAGGCATATCTAGTAAGGAGTTATAATTGATTGAATCTTCGATGATAAGAATGGTGAGGAAGTTAAACCTGCATGCTTATATTTTTATAGCGGTAGGCGTTGCTTCCTACTTGATACGGAATGGCTATATCAGTTTTCTTCCGATAGAAGTACGAAGTGCATACTTTATGAAGTTTGACTTCATCAGTTTTTTTCGGATAGACGACCGAACTGCATTCTTTGTTTCTTTAGGATTGATAGGCTGCGGGCTTGCCGTTCTACTATTCAATTACCTTCGCGGTGAGCACGCCGAACCGACAGATGACGTTTATTTGATCGATGAGAAAAAAATTCTTACGAATGTGCTTTCCTCTAGCCCTAGCCCTGCTTCAAAACAAGAAATTAAAGAAAACGAATACAAAATAAAATCATTAGCAGAAATTACGAGAGCTATTTCAGTTGGTAACCTCCAAATTACAGAGGAAGAGAAGGACAGTATATTAGAAGAGATAAAGAAGGACATTCTAGTTGATACGGCTAATCCGGCTGTACCAGAAGTAGAAGAAAAGTACTTAAAAGACATCAAGCGAGCAAGTCAGATAGCGCGCGAGCAAGAGAAACTAGAAAAAATAAGACTTAGGTTAAAGAGAGAAATTTCGGTGTTAGGCCGACGCTGTAATATCAATTTAGTTGCCGGTGTTTTAACAACGATAACGGCCATGGGAATATTAGCTACTATTTTTTTCGACACAGAAGTTAAATTTACAGTTGAAACATTTAGGAGTCACTTTGCCGCTAAATTTATTTTTGGTTTATTTGTTGAGATTTCTTCATTATTTTTTCTGACACTCTATATGTATGGGTTGAGTCAAATAAAATTCTTCAATAATGAGATAACAAATATTGAAATGAAATTTTTATCACTTGATAGTGCGATTAGATCCAGAGATGAAGATTTAATAAATTCAGTGGTTAATGAATTCTCTAAAACGGGAAGAAATAAGGTTTAAGGCCTTTCATTACATGGCTTTCCAGTCGCTATTGGGGTGAACATAGACTGGAAGCCGGAGAACAGTTCGCTGCATTAAATGAGCCTCCATTGGAAGTGATGTGGCGTCTACTGCCACCTCACCAACAAAACTCCCAGATAAAAACAAAATTAACGCACTCATCCCTCTACCGCCCCCCCCCATTTCTCTCTCAACCCCATCCCTAGATCAGGAGCCATAGGCTTCTTATCCAAAAAATATTGCCATTGAGTGCTTGATTTTAAAGGGTGTTGATTTATGATCAGTGGAAAGGGATTGGAAAATAAAAGCAGGGATTAGGCTTCTGATGTCAAATAAAAAAACCTCCTTCGTTCTCTAACCCATTGTAAATAAATAAAAATAGCCTTGGTTGAATATTGTTTTCTCCTGGATCAAGAGAAAAACTGATATGAAGCCTTAGGTATTTGAATAAGCTGTTACAAGTCTAGGGGCGAGAAGTGAAGAAATTATTTAAATATCTAGGTTTCGGATTATTAAGTGTAATTATATTTTTCGTTGGAGTCTTTATTTTCTCAGCGATTGTCGGTGTGGATAAGGAAGAAGTATTCATTCCATATATAGAAAAAACAACCCCAAAACTAATAACATGGGAGATTGATGAATATAAAAAAGTAATGTCTGGGGAGGGTTTTGAAGCTGCAACACCAGAACAGTGGAGTTTGTATTTAAATAATTTTTCTAAACTAGGAATATACAAGTCTATGGGTACGCCAACCCTTGAAAATTACAAAACCATGTCAGGTGTGAGTGATGGGGTTACTTCCTATGCGGTATATCTTGTCCCTTTAGAATTCAACACGGGTTCAGCTCACGTTAGACTTACTTTAGGCCATAATAATGAAAAAACTGAGGTTCATGGTGCTCAATTTTTATCAGACCTACTTCTTGAGTAGAACTTGTAACAAGTTGCCTCACACTATGCCTTCGGCATGGACAAACTGCTGCGCAGTTCGCCCGTGGGCAAGGCGTTATGAATTAGACCTACCCATGATGATGAAATATACATTACTAGCAATACTAACTTTGTTTGCATCGAAAATTCATGCTGAGCTTCTTACTAAGGTCGTGGTGATTGATAGCGAGTTTAACGTTTTTTCTGAAATCACGGATTCCCAAGAACTATCGAAATTTAAGGAGTTGTGGGATTCTAGGGATGAGGTCATATTGCGTACGCAACCAGTATGGACACATACAATTGATGTCACTCCAGGTGAGCGCTGGCTCTATAGCAATAGAGGGTATGCCCAAGTTCTTTCTAAGCAGGCCTTAGGCATGTACAAAATTGACCGAGTAGCTCAGTTTAATGAGCAGCTAAAAATTTATAAAAAGGCGCTCCAAGTCGACCGCTAAAGCTTGGCGTTATGTGATCTAAATAATGAGACAGATCTTATTGTTGATATTTTTTCTTTCTGGCTGTGGAAGCTCAGTAGATATTCAGTTGGTAAAGAAAATTGAATTAAAGGGGTCGGTGACAACTGATAGTTAATAGCATTATCATGTGTGTGTTAAAACTATCTTTCTAAAGGAAGCTCAAATGGCAACTTACGAATGTTCGAAATGTGGAATGAGTGTGAATGCGACTTGTGGCAAGTGTGATGCGCCACTGGTTGATGACAGTTTAGAACTTGATGATGGTAGAAAAGTACAAATCTCAAAATGCCCCAATGATCACGGAAAAATCAAATCACCCATGTGCTGTGGTGAGGATATGACCTGCTCTTTGTGATGTTGTAGTTAAGTCGGATGCAGGTGCACTGTTCGGTGCCGCCTGTATCCAACACTATTTCATCAATCTTTCGCGTAAACCGTTTTTACCCCGTCATCCGTTCCAATCATTAATACATCTGCTGGCCGTAGTGCGAATAACCCATTAGTTACTACGCCGGTAATATTATTGATCTTTTCTTCCAGTTCGCGCGCTGGGCTGATGGGGCACATGTGGTGTACATCAATAATCACATTGCCGTTATCGGTCACCACGCCTTCACGGTAAACCGGGTCACCCCCCAATTTAACCAACTCACGTGCTACATGGCTTCGTGCCATCGGGATAACCTCTACGGGTAGTGGGAAGGTACCTAAGTGATCGACCCACTTAGAGCCATCGGCAATACAGAGGAATTCTTTGGCCACAGCGGCGGTAATTTTTTCGCGGGTCAGTGCTGCGCCACCGCCTTTAATCAATTCCAGGTGGGGGTTGGATTCATCGGCACCATCGACATAGATGGTGACTTCATCAACAGCATTCAGATCGTAGACAGGAATGCCATGTGCTTTCAGGCGATCGGCTGAAGCTTCTGAGCTTGCAACGGTGCCCGCTATCTTGGCTTTGTGCTCTGCCAATAAATCGATAAAGAAGTTGGCGGTGGAACCCGTACCAATACCGATAATACTCTGGTCATCTATCTTGTTTAGGGTGTATTCCACCGCAGCTTGGGCCACGGCTTTTTTGAGGGCATCTTGAGGGCTTAGGTTCATAGCGGACTCTTGATTAAGCGATTATATTTTTTGGTGGTGGCTGAATCGTTATAGGTTGATGGGATTATTATACGGATCGGTTTCCGAAAGGACAGATAATGTGGATCAGTGCTGGCTTTGCGGACGGTGAAAATTTACTATTGGTCTTTAATAAACAAATCAAATAGTTAGAACAAAAATGCCCCAGAGCTACGTTAAACGAATTCTCAATGCCCGCATCTATGACTTGGTGGTGGAAACACCCATTGATAAGGCGGCCCAACTCTCCGAACGCATTGGCAATCAGGTATTGCTGAAGCGGGAAGACTTGCAGCCAGTTTTTTCATTTAAGTTACGCGGTGCGTATAACAAAATGCTGTCCCTGAGTAAGGAGCAGTTAGCCAAAGGCGTCGTGGCGGCTTCAGCAGGGAACCATGCTCAAGGATTGGCGATGTCGGCGCAAAAGATGGGGGTTAAAGCCACCATCGTGATGCCCAGTACCACACCACAAATTAAAGTGAATGCGGTGAAAGCCCTTGGTGCCAAAGTGGTGTTGCGTGGAGACACTTACGATGAGGCCTCGGATTACGCACAAAAGCTGGTGGTCGAAAAGGGCATGACGTATGTTCACCCCTTTGATGATCCCGATGTGATTGCCGGTCAGGGCACTATTGCCATGGAAATTTTACGACAGGTTTCCGGTCCTTTGGACGCAGTATTTATTCCTGTGGGCGGCGGCGGTTTGTGTGCCGGGATGGCGGCCTATATCAAATATGTTCGTCCTGAGGTGAAGGTGATTGCCGTTGAGCCGGATGATGCAGCCTGTTTGGCGGCAGCCCTAGAGGCGGGTCGTCGGGTACGGTTAAAGCATGTGGGTATCTTTGCTGATGGCACGGCTGTGGCCCAAATCGGTAAGGAAACATTCCGGGTGCTGAAAGATACTGTCGATGAGGTTATCACGGTATCGGCTGATGAAATCAGTGCTGCGATTAAGGATATTTTTGACGATACCCGTTCCATCTGTGAACCCTCGGGTGCATTGGGTGTGGCCGGTCTGAAAAAATATGTAGAGCGTAAGGGTGTGAAGGGCCAAACCCTGCTCGCCATTGATAGTGGTGCTAATATCAATTTCGATCGGCTCCGCTATATCTCCGAGCGCACGGAAATCGGTGAGAAACGAGAGGCTATTTTGGCCGTCACCATTCCTGAAAAGCCGGGTAGTTTTAAGAAGTTCTGTGCAGCACTCAGTAAGCGCAGTATCACCGAATTTAATTACCGCATGGGCGACCCCTCCCAGGCGCATATCTTTGTGGGCGTTCAAGTGATGTCCGACGAGGATCGTCATCAATTGGTGGCGGATCTTCAGGGTAAGGGTTATCCCTTAGTGGATATGACGGACAACGAAATCGCCAAATTGCATATCCGTCATATGGTGGGTGGTCGTGCTGTTGAGGCCACGGATGAAGTGGTTTATCGGTTTGAATTCCCTGAGCGTCCGGGTGCGTTAATGCAGTTTTTGAACAAGCTGGGTGGTCGTTGGAATATTTCCATGTTCCATTATCGCAATCACGGTTCAGCTTATGGCCGTGTGTTGGCCGGTTTACAGGTGCCCACTGGTGAGCGAAAGCAGGTGGCGAAGTTTCTCGATGATCTTGGTTATACCTGGTCAGAAGAGACAGATAATCCAGCCTATCAGGTATTTCTAAACTAGACCGCGCTCTATTCTGCGTGTTCTGTTGCGGAGAGCGGGGTAGAGGATTGGGTAAAGGCTTGAGTAAAGGAGAGCGGGGTACATGACTCAATCCTGGACTATCAAGGATTTACTCGCTATTTCCCGTGCACCTTTTCTGGCACTGATTCCTGCGGTGTTATTTCCGGCCATGGTTCTGAGTTATCAATTAACCGGGCAGCTGGCCGTAGATCTATGCGTGTTGATTCTTCTTGCGGCATTGTCTGCTCATATCGCTGCTAATGCGCTCAATGAATACCAAGATTTCAACAGCGGTTTAGATGAAACCACCCACCGAACACCCTTTAGCGGTGGGAGTGGAACGCTACCGGCTAAACCCTGGCTCGCGTCATCGGCAAAGTGGTTGTTTGCTGTTACCTTTCTGGTGATGGTGGTTATTGGTGGTTACCTCAGTTGGCGGGTGGGTCGCGAGATTTTGCCACTCGGTATTCTCGGTGGACTGATTATTCTCGTCTATACCCGGTGGATTAATCGTATGCCCCTGGCTTGTCTTTTTGCTCCGGGCATTGGTTTTGGCTTGCTGATGGTGAATGGCACAGTTTTTCTGATGACGGGTGGCTTCTCTGTCGCCGCACAATATATTAGCTGGGTCGTGTTTTTTCTCTGCAATGGACTGCTGCTGTTAAATCAGATTCCCGATATCGAGGCAGACAAGGCTGTTGGGCGAAGGCACTTACCCATTTTATTGGGATTGCGCCCAACGGCATGGCTTTACCTACTGCTGTTGGTGGGTGCCTATGGCAGTCTGATTGTCGGGGAGAGGCTGGGTGCTTTACCGGCAACGACTCTGATCGCATTGGTCACTTTTCCTCTGGGGCTGCTGATTTGGCGGGGAGTGCTACGCAGTAGCGAGTATCCGGATGAGCTGGTGCCTGCACTGGGTAGGAATGTCCTGCTGGTATTGATAACCCCAGTGCTTGTGGGTGTGGGGTTAGCGTTAGGGTAACTTTTTAGTCTAACTTCAGATGATGGCGCATGAGCTGGTTGATATCCCGCTGGTCTATAAGGATCGGTACATCATCCAGTCCGGTGCCTTCCATATAAACGGGTACATTGTTACCTGTATGCATTTCCCACTGCCCTTGAGGCGATGAATTGGTGGCGTAATTTACCGCCATTAACTCGCCAGATAATGTCTTCAGTACAGCGTAGTGGCCGGTGGGGTATTGGGCCATGTGCACGGCTTCGCTCGCCGCTAGATAACTTTCCGGTAAGGGGACTATCTGTCCCGCCTGACCATGATCCGCAGTAACGATAATTAACGTGTTCGAATGCTGTTGGTAAAACTGCCTGCCGATGGCGACGGCTTGATCAAAGGCTTGAAGCTCACCAATTTGGCCACAGGGGTTTCGTAGGTGCGCTTGTTTATCGATGGATGCTCCTTCCACCATCAGAAAAAATCCTTGGTTATTATTTTGGGTCAGCACCTGTAGCGCTTGTTCTGTCATTTCAGCCAACGTGGGCGTGCCGTTGTGATGAGGGTTTTTCTCACAGCTGAAAGGGGTGGGAAAAATAGCCTTGCCTTGCTCATCTGTGGTGATAAGTTCGGCGCGCCGATTGTTCTCACCTCGCCATTCGACGGGGAGGTGTCCATTGGCAAATAGCCCCAGCAGTTGACCAGTATTAACGGCAGACTGTAGCGAATTTGTGGTTGTAACTAGGCGTAGGCCATGACTTTGGGCTTTCTCCAGAATGTTGAGTCGGCTGTTATCTTGGTATTCTATCGGCTGGTTGAAAAGGGCCATACCTCCGCCCAGTAACACGTCGATATTTGCTGTAGCGAGTTGCTCGGCAATAGAACCTAAGCCGCCATGTGCTTTTAGGTCAAGCGCACATTGCTGAGTTTTAGCTTGGATAGGATTGATTTCCGCCATGTTTTTTGTGCTTTGGCAGTTTCGGTGTGAGGTGTGGGCAGCAAAGGCAGCGGGTGTGGCATCGGTCAGACTGGCGGTGGAGACAAGCCCTGTTCGATAACCCTTTTTCTGGGCCGCTTCTAGAATAGTTTCTTGGTCGACATCCTTTGCAGCACTGGTAGAAATTCGGCCCTTGCTGGTGAGTAGGCCGGTGGCCAATGTGCTGGCGGTATTGGCGCTATCGGCCACATAACGAAGCTGGTTGGGGTTGTCTTCACGCAGGGTGTGTACCTGAACAGAACTACGAACGGGCATCTGCTCCATCGCAAATGCGCCATCAGCCCCGTAGAGATAATTTCGTGCCATGGTAATTTGGTGTTCATCCATGCCGTCGCCAATAAACAAAATGACGTTGGTAGAAGAGGTAGCTTTAGAGGGATGTTCGTCCTGAGCCGCATGGCTGAATACGGTGGTCAGGAGTAGGAGGGTGGCCGCTAAAATAGCGATCGCTTTCCTGCTAGCAAGGATGGCAACACGTAAATAGTGGGTTATCCCTACCATGCCGGAAAGCGTCCTGGTTTTATTCTTTACCGATGTTCAGTAGGTCACCCAACTGACGAATTTGAATGGCATCGATACCTGAACCAGCCAATGCATCAGAAATCACTACCAGTCGGTCTTCTGGGGAAAACTCAGGTCGCTCAATCATTATTTTTGCGGCAGTGGCGAGTGTTTTTTCCGGGTCTTCACTGAAGTTGATACGGAAGCTCAAGACGTTGCGGTTGAGTACCAGTTGGCGGCGGGTTCGACTGTCATTGGTGAAGGCACAGATAATCGGTGCCTGGGGGTGACAGTTGGTGACGTAGTTGGCCATTCGGCCGCGTCTAGTGGGTACGATAATGGCCTTGGCATTGATGGATTCGGCCAGTTTTACTGCGGCCGCTGCAATTTCTTCCTTGTCGTTTTTCAGCTCAAGGTCTTTGGTAAATTGGAGGCCAGGGCTGTGCTCGATGGAGTTAGCTATTCGAGATAGTATTTCTACACATTTTACCGGGTGCTTCCCAATGGTGGTTTCACCAGACAACATAATGGCATCGGCTTCTTCGTAAACAGCATTGGCTACATCCGTTACTTCTGCTCGAGTAGGAATCGGGTTTTCAATCATGGATTCCAGCATGTGTGTGGCGACAATCACCCGTTTCCCTCGCTGGGCGCAAAGGCGAATAATTCGGCGCTGAACTCTGGGTAGTTTTTCAATGGCAATTTCTACACCGAGATCACCTCGTGCCACCATGACGCCATCGGATAGATCAACAATCTCGCTGAGATTTTTAACGCCTTCTTGGTCTTCAATTTTGGAAATGATTTTAATCTTGTCGACTTTATCGCCCAATAGCTCGCGTAGCTGATGGATATCTTCAGCTTCCCGTACAAAAGACAGGGCGATAAAGTCCACCTCTTGCTCGATGGAGAACAGGATGTCACGACGGTCTTTTTCGGTGATGGCAGGCAGATTGACGCGAATGCCGGGCAAATTAACGTGGCGTTTGCTTTTGAGCACGCCGCCATCAATCACCTTGCATTGCATAATGCGTTCTTCTTTGCTCAGAATTTCCAAGTTGATCAGGCCGTTGTCCACGGTGATCATGTCACCTATCTGCACATCATTAATTAGGTCTTCGTAATTGATGCGAATGGAGCTGGCTTCCACATCGTCTTCCCCGCGGGCAACCACCGAGATGATGTCGCCTTCTTTCAGGTTCAGGTCATGTTTAATGTCACCGGTACGTATTTCTGGTCCCTGTGTATCCATCAGGATAGCGATAGGGTGGGACTGCTTTTTGTTGAGCGTACGGACGGCCTTGATGACCTTGGCATGGGATGCATGATCACCGTGAGACATATTCAGACGAACCACATTCATCCCAGCGGTAGCCAGTTTTTCTAGCATCTCGAATGATTCTGTAGCGGGGCCAATGGTGCAGATAATTTTGGTTTTACGCATAAGTGGTGTTTCTTAAAGAGTTAACGGGTCTGAATAACATTACGCTCAGTGACAATAGCCTGCAGCGTAACGTCCCATGATTGGTGGTGAATACTATCAGTTTCTTGGCAACTTTGGGCTAACCCAATGAGCCGAGTGGCGCGTTGTTGTGTCGCCAGTGTGCGGTCATAAAAGCCGCCGCCCATGCCGAGTCGGTTGCCGTGTCGGTCAAATGCCACCAGTGGTAGCAAGATCAGGTCAAGCCCCAGTGGTGGAACAATATATCTACTACGCAGCAGTGGCTCCTTAATACCGAACCGGTTGACGGAGAGAGGGTCGCCCTGACAATAGCGAACAAAATAGAGTCGGTTCAGTTTTAACGGGTGCAATACCGGTAGGTAGCACTCTTTACCCGCAGCTTCTGCAATGCCCATGGCGAGTTGCGGGTCAATCTCACCATCGTTGGCGAGATAAAAGGCAATGCGTTTGCTGTTGCGAAAGGCTGGCAGGTTAGAAAGCTGTTGAGCGAGGCCAGAGCTCGCAGCATCCTGCTGTTGGGGGGACAGCGCTTGGCGTCGCTCACGCATCAATTGACGAATGGCCTTGCTGTCCATGAGCACCTAGAGTGTCTAAATGGGTTTTTGAATGTGTCCCCGGAGGTGCCGCTGTTAACGTGGCCTTGAACCCAATGGTTCAAGGTGGGGGGCTCAGCGATACATTAGGCTTTCCGTCGTGCGGACATGCACACCGTATCGGCTTGCACCCTCCTGGTTAAAAATTATCGGCTCAAGGACTTGTCGACTGGCAAACACCCCAGGGCATAAAAGGGATTATACCCCAGTCTTGGGGCTAAAAAGTGGCAGATTGCTCGAAACTCTGTAGTGCAGCAGAAACTTTATTGTCCAGCTTCTCTATCACCTGTTGTGAGATGCTGTCAGAGGCGGTTTGGTTTTCGACTTTAGATAATTCATAGGTCAGGTTGAGTGCCGCCATAATAGCAATGCGCTCTAGGCCAATAACCCCGCCACTGTTGCGGATGGTGCGAACCCTTTCATCCAGAGAGCGAGCGGCCTGTAGTAGAGCATTACGCTCATCAGGTGGGCAGCTGACCTGGTATTCCTTATCGAGAATACGAATGTTGACAGTGTCCTGGCTCATGGGGCTTAACCTTCGTTGTTGAGGCCTTTTAGCCTCACAATCATGTGTTCAACCCGATTGCGGGCCAATTCATTCTTCTCCATAAGTTTGCTTCTTTCTTTAAGCAGACCGGATTCACGATCACGGAGAGAGTCATTCTCTTTTTGAAGTCGAGCGCAAAAATGGATCAAGCGATCAATTTTATGCTCGAGATTTTCCAAATCATCTGACATTGCGGCAGCCAACAGTAATCATTAAGAGTAACTAGACAACCAACTATATGGTGCACTATCGAATGGGTCAACAATCTTGAGGCTGTTTCGAGGAAAATAGGCTAGCTTATTGCCTGAATGGGATTTTCTTTTCAGACAATGGATCTGGCGTGATTGGCATGATGAAGGGTGGTAGGATGCCTTTTTCTACCCGATTGTAGTAGCAGAGATAACGATGAACTTTAATGATATTGCCAATGCATTTGTGCTGGCTAATTTGATGGGCAGCCCTACGGAACTACACGGGGCTCTCTGTGGCAGGGTTAGCGGTGGTCAGAAACTGTCAGATGATGAGTTGCTGTCCGTTGTTGGAGAGTTGCTTGAGGTGGATTTGGAGCGAGTAGAGGACTTGGGTGATATGTTACCCGAGCTGTACCAGTACACGTTGGGGCAAATTTGTAGCAGTGGTTTTGAATTTTTACCGTTACTTCCAGACGATGAATTCCCCTTAAATCAACGACTTGCCTCCTTGGGTGAGTGGTGCCAGGGGTTCCTTTTCGGATTGGGTAACTCGGGTCTGTCCACAAAAACTGAACTCACCGGGGATATTGCTGACGCCCTAAGTGACCTCGCTTCTATTTCTCAAGTGGCTAGCATCGAGGAAGAGGAGGGAGAGGAAGAGGACGAGATTAGTTATACCGAATTGGTCGAATATGTCAGGGTCGCCGTATTACTTATTTATGCTGAGTTGAATCCGGTTGAAGATCAGAGTGCCCGGACGATTCATTGAGTCAGTTCACACCTGATTTTATCCATTACATTTGCTCCGGTGAGTGTTTGTCTCAGATAGGTTTGTCATTGAAGAGCCAAAAAATTAAAAAACGTAAGAACATAAAATGATTAAACAGCAGGAATTTGCCCGCCGTAGGCGTAAATTGATCGAGATGATGGACAGTAATAGCATTGCTATCCTTACTGCTGCCCCTGAGCAAACCCGCAACCGGGACGTCAACTACCCCTATCGGCAGGATAGCGATTTTTTCTACCTCAGTGGTTTTTCCGAACCTGAAGCGGTTTTGGTGCTAGCACCTGGCCGGGAACACGGCGAATTCTTGATGTTTTGCCGTGACAGAAATCCTGATCGAGAAATTTGGGACGGCTACCGCGCTGGCCCTGAGGGTGCCTGCAAAAAGTATGGCGCTGATGATGCTTTTCCCATCGATGATATCGATGACATTTTGCCGGGCTTACTGGAAGGCCGAGACAGAGTGTATTACGCGATGGGTAAGGACCTGATCTTCGATAGCCACTTGATGGATTGGGTCAACACCATTCGTTCTCAGTCACGTGCAGGTGCCGTACCGCCGGGCGAATTTGTTGATCTCGATCACCTGCTACATGAATTGCGCCTGTTCAAGAGTGCTTCGGAACAGAAAATCATGCGCACCGCTGGCGAGATATCTACTCGAGCACATTGCCGCGCCATGCAAATCTGCAAGCCGGGAATGTTCGAATACCAATTACAGGCAGAAATTGAGCACGAGTTCGCCATGGCGGGAGCACGTTTCCCCGCCTACAATTCCATTGTGGGTGGCGGAGCCAATGGCTGTATTCTTCACTATGTGGAGAATAGCGCCAAACTCAAAGACGGTGACCTGGTGCTGATTGATGCGGGTTGTGAGCTGCAACACTATGCGGCAGATATTACCCGCACCTTTCCAATTAATGGCAAATTTACTCCGGAACAAAAAGCTATTTATGACCTGGTTCTCAACGCGCAATTAGCGGGCATTGATGCCTGCGCCGTAGGTAATCATTGGGATGAGCCTCACCAAGTTACCGTGAATGTGATTACCCAGGGTCTGATTGATTTGGGACTCTTGAAGGGCGAGTTTGATGAATTGATCGAATCCAAGGGCTATCGAGATTTCTACATGCACCGAGCTGGGCATTGGCTGGGTATGGATGTGCATGATGTGGGCGACTACAAGGTTCATGATGAGTGGCGGCTGCTGGAAAATGGCATGGTGATGACCGTGGAGCCGGGAATTTATATTTCCCCCGATAACACCAGTGTCCATAAGCGCTGGCGTGGTATTGGGGTTCGTATTGAAGATGATGTTCTGATCTCTGCCAAAGGCCCCGAAGTCTTGAGCAGCGGCGCGCCCAAAACCACGGAAGAAATTGAAAGGTTAATGGCGAAGTAATGTCTCAAAACCCAGCAACAGAGCCTAATGTATCCGTACAAGATGTGGATATAGCCATTGTTGGTGGCGGTATGGTGGGCGCCAGTCTTGCGTTGTTACTGTCTTCCCTGAATCTCGGTTGGCGTATTAACGTCATTGAAGCATTTCCCATGACACCCGTTTCCGGTGATCTACAACCCAGTTTTGATGCTCGTTCCACGGCGCTGTCTCACAGCAGCCGAGAAATTTTTGAAATGCTGGGCCTGTGGTCGACCCTGGCGCCACGGTTGGCCGAGATCAAAGAAGTGCATGTGTCAGATCGTGGTCATATTGGGAATACCCGTCTGCATGCTGCTGAGCAAAACTTGCCAGCACTGGGTTATGTGGTGGAAAACCAGTGGTTGGGTTCGGTGCTAATGGAGGCACTCCAGCAGGCGCCCGGTGTTGATATTAGCGCACCAGCCCAGGTTGCCAGTGTTTGTCCGGCTCGGGGGGGTATGAAGCTTTCACTGTCTGGTTCTGAAGTAAGCCCAGAACTAAAGCAAGAGCTAAAACAAGAATTAAGCGCAAAGCTTTTGGTGGTGGCCGATGGAGCCCAGTCTCGTACTCGAGAGATGCTGGGCATTG
>JAGPWA010000101.1 GCA_018066715.1 Porticoccus sp.
TTAGGGTTGATTTCCCAGTGCCTCGTCCGCCGATTACGCCAGTTAGATTCGAGCTAAATTCAACCTCTTGATCATCTAGCAAACCACCCTTAAACTTTATAGATTTAAATCTAGGAACGCGCTCAGGGATCATATCCTCCACTCTGACTCGTGACTCATGAAACTGTAGGGAAATTTTAAGTCCGTCAAAAGTAAGATCATCCACTTTAAACCTTGTTAGCTTTTTATCTCCCTCGGCATTAATCCCCAACTTGTTTATGGCATGCGAGTCTGAAAACATAACTTTAGGTAATAAAGCTGCATCATCTAGGCCTAAAACACTCCTTCTTTTTTTTACTAAAGCTACTCTACTGCCAAAATTAGCATCAGATGTATCGTCTTCCTCGGTATAAAGGTGCACGTTATCTTTTCTGCTGATCTCTAGTGCCATAAGGTTTTTATGACAGAAGAGGGCCTCCATATGAGGGCCAAATTTCCCTACGGTTTTTTCAAATCCAGAATCTAATTCAATATGAGCTAAAATACCGAACCCACCGAAAGAGCCAGCGATGTCTAAACATTCAGCAATTCCTTGTGAACAAATCGTTTTGTCCTCAGAAATCGTAAGCCTTCCATGAAATTGACGTAGTTCAGTATATGATGAGAAATATAAGAGCAGATGCCCTTGAGTTGTACTTACTTCAATTCCAGGGACAAATAAAATTGATTTATCTTTTGCGTAGTCTTCAGCAGTTTTCGCGTTTTCTATTTCATTGTGGTCGGTGATACTAATAATATTTAGATTATTTTCTATTGCCGTATCGACTATATTCTGAGGAGTCATGTTTTCATCACGAACATCAAACGACCCACCACTACCATATGAATGAATGTGCATGTCAGCACGAACAAATTTTGCGCCACTATTTACTTCCATAATGTAATCCATGTGTTATTGACAGGGTAATTCAACGTCCGCTTTGGGTCGATAACAGGCTGCAAGAACATATAACAACTAAACGCCAAAAGCGTTCTTTTGAACCTAAGCTACCCCCCTTAGACTCTCACCATATTCCGTTCATCAGCCCACTGCCTAAGCGCTGCCAATTTCTCCGCCATCACAATAGAAAGAGGTGCCGTAGCTTGTAATTCGGCCAACAGTAATGATTGGGAAACCACTCGTTGCTGTGCCGATGTATCAGAACTCTCTTCTGCCTCGCCCTTACCATTGCCATTTTCAGACAGACCCCGGTAAACCGCTGAGACAATGGCCTGCTCAATTTCTGCCCCGGTAAAGCCTTCGGCTACCAGCGCTAATTCAGCAAGGTCGAAGTTATTTACGTCCAGCTCGCGCTTTTCCAGATGAATTTTAAAAATAATCTCGCGGGTTTTTTCATCGGGCAGGTCGACAAAAAATAGTTCGTCTAAACGCCCTTTGCGAATCAGCTCTGGTGGTAGTTTAGAAATATCGTTTGAGGTTGCTACAACAAACACGGGGGATTGTTTCTCTGCCAGCCAGGTGAGCAATGTGCCCAGCACTCTTTGGGAGGTTCCGGAATCTGAATTATCGGTACTGAGGCCTTTTTCTATCTCGTCCATCCACAGTACGCAGGGGGACATCTTCTCGGCCATGGCCAAGGATTCACGCAGGTTTCGCTCTGTCTCTCCGTGAAATTTATTGTACAGCGCGCCGAGATCTAGCCTCAGTAGTGGCACGTTCCACATGCCAGCAACGGATTTTGCAGCCAGGCTTTTTCCGCCACCTTGAACGCCCAACAATAAAATCCCTTTGGGAGAATCGATATTGGCTACATTGCCACGGCTATTGCCATTGAATGCCCCACGCCTGATATCCAGCCAATTTTTTAGGTTCTCCATGCCCGCTACTGCGGTAAATTTCTCGGTGTCGTATTCGTAACTGAGGATGCCATCCAGTTCCATTAGTTTAAACTTGGCTTGGTTCACTTCTGGGATATCTGATTCTGTAATCGCGCCATCATCGACGATGGCACCACGCACTAACCGCCGGATATCAGCCCGAGGCAAACCCTTGAGGTTACTCACCAGTTTTTGCAGGGTGTCGTTATCGGTTTTTACTTTTTGATCGCCGTTGCGCTGCCCCCACTGTTTCGCTTCTTCACGAATAATAGACAGTATTTGTTTATCATCCGGCAGGGATATTTTAAAACAAGCACTGAGTCGGGAAAGCTCGGGAGGAAGCTCTAGTGAGTGGCTAAGTAGCACGATGGTAATGGCACCAGCCGTGTTTTTTTGAGCAATGTCTTTTAGCAGGCGAATATTTTTTGGGTGGTCGTCGAGCCAATGGTGAAAATCACAGAGCACATAAAAACCGGGCTCTGCACTGCCTTTAATTCGCTGTAACACCTCTTCCGGCTCATTGTGTTGAGTGTCTTTAACCAGCTGTAGGCCAAAGCTGACTTTTTGTAAGCCATCGGTCAAGGTCCACTGATAGACCGGCTTATCTCGCTTGCGCCCAACCCGCATAAACAGATCAAGGGCTTTCAGCTCGTCATGGCTCTCCAATACGATGATGGGTATTCGGCAATCAAGAATAATGCCGAGATCATGTGCATCCTGCATACCGTATAATTCCTATTGTTGTGTCAGCCAAACATCCAAACCTTGGGCATTAAGCTTGAAGTCCAGTGCCAGTACTTTTCGCAACGCCGGCAAATCTGCTTCTGGCTGCATCGCTTTAATCCTCGCCAATGTCATCTCCTCCACCTCGCGCAGAATCAATTGCTGTCGGTCTGGCTCATGTTTAAGTGACAGGGCAATTCTCCGGTAATCTTCTATCTGCTCACACAGTAATTCCGCTACACGTTCAGGCTGCTCCAGCACGCTGTAGTGGGTTAAATACATTCTCTGTGGATGCGTACCCATCATTAGCTCAATGGAGCTTAACAGCTTGTCTGGATCAAATTGTACTGGCGATGTTGTGGGTATGATAAATCGCTTATCACCAAGCACCAGCTCCCGATAAGAGAGGCCAAAGGTGTCTCCAGTAAACCACCCCCGGCTCTGGCGATCCCAAACACAAAAATGGTGCTCAGCGTGGCCCGGTGTGTGCCGAATGTCTAACGGCCGCCCACCTAGATCCAGTACTTCCCCATCCTCGGCAACGATCACCCGCGCTTCTGGCACAGGAAGAATCTCACCATAGAGTTCCGCGAATTTTTTCTCGCCATAAACGGCTTTTGTGCCGGCAATCAACTTGCTTGGATCAATCATGTGGCGGGCACCCCGCGGATGAATGACCAGCTTGGCTCCGGTATAACGCTGCATCAGCACACCAGCACCCCCTGCGTGGTCAAGGTGTACATGGGTTGGAATAATGTATCGGACGGCATCAGCCGTAAGATTCAAATCCGCCAATGCCTCAGCAATAGCCTCTGCCGTATACGCCGTTCCAGTTTCGATAATGGCAACCTCATCACCCTCTACCAACAAGTAACAACAGGCCATACCAGGACTGATATAACGGGCATCAATACAGTAAATGCCGTAACCCAGGTTTTCCACCGGACTGACGTTCATATGACCACCACACAACAAGGTCGTTGATTTTGCTACAATAGCTGCCGGTTAAACAGCCTAATGGACAGATTAATGAGTTTACGACGCCTTTCACCTCTCGACGGACTACTGCTTCAGGTAGACCGCGCACTGCGCACATTGGTTGTGGATGCACCTGCGCATGAGAGATGCTCGCCGGCCAAAGAGGCCGCTGAGCAGGATCTTTCCGATGAGGAAAAGCGTCATGCTGCAGGCCTGATGCGGGTAAACCATACGGGTGAAGTCTGTGCCCAAGCGCTCTATCAGGGCCAAGCCCTCACAGCAAAATTGACTTCTGTTAGAGGCGAAATGGAACAAGCTGCTGACGAGGAAATTGATCACCTGGCCTGGTGCCAGGAACGAGTCAAGCAACTCGGCAGTCACTCCAGTGTCCTAAACCCCCTCTGGTACGGGCTATCATTTGGCATTGGCGCCACAGCGGGACTGATCAGCGACAAGCTCAGCCTAGGTTTTGTGTCAGCAACGGAAGACCAGGTCTGCCAGCATCTGGAGCATCACCTCAAAGAATTACCACCCAAGGATGAGAAAAGCCGTGCCATTGTGGAACAAATGCTCATCGATGAAGCAAAACATGCACACGCTGCCCTCAATGCTGGCGGCCTGAAGTTTCCAGCACCGGTCAAAGGCCTGATGTCGCTGTTATCCAAAGCGATGACAGCAACCAGTTACCGTATTTAACTCAAGACCATTCTGATTTTTTAATGCGGGCGTAAGCGAGCAGCCTCTTTTGCTTTTTCTTGTATTTCTCTGACGATACCAACAATTTTTTCTTTCACCCATTGGTGTGCCTGGGACTTAATGGTTCTGGCGTGCTGCACCAGTACGACCGGCACAGTGCTATCGAAGTCTAGCTCTTCTGGGTAGGGCTTCCGGACAATGCCGTAGGTTTCCCCTTCAATTTTCAAGTCATGCATGGTCGCCATCATCAAGCAGTCTGTCTGCCACAAAGCATCCATTGCCGTCATCAATTGGGTGGTGACCAAGCTTTTTTTCCGTTTCAGTCCAAGCTTGGACAGCTCACGATCAAACCGGGTTTCTACCGCAGCTGAAACGACTCCCGACAAAAGTAAGTAATACTGAATAAAGGGGTATTCAAGCATATCGCTAAGCGTAAGCTTGTCTTTTTTTGCTAGCGGGTGTCCCGCTCTCATCCATACAGCCGGCGTGAAATGACCCAGTGGGGTCACATGATATTCATCGGAATACGGCCTGGCAATTTCAATGGCAAAATCCAGCTCGCCATCCTCCATTACACGCCCCTCTTCATGAGGCTCACTGGTCAGTGTTAAAGACATAAAAGGTGCTTCGTTAATAAGCCGGCTGGTCAATGTAGGTATCACCTGAACAGCAATAAACTCTGCCGCCGTAATACAAATTTCACCTTCGTAGGCCAGTGGATCAAACTGGCTAGGCGCTACCAAGTCAGCCACACCAGATAACAACACTGGCAATTGCTTTCCCAACTCAGTGGATCTTGGGGTTGGTATCAGTCCTCGGCCACTACGAATAAATAGGGGGTCATCAAATAATTCCCTAAGCCTCTGCAGAGTCTTACTCATTGCTGGCTGAGTAATAAATAACCGCTCTGCAGCCCGAGTAACACTTTGCTCTTCAATCAGCATCTGAAGTGCTACCAACAAATTCAGATCAACTCTCGATAATAACTTGGTATCCACAATACATGCCTTGTAGTTATGACAATCATCATCTTAATACATTTGAAGCATGGTCGCATAATCCTTATATTACCAACAGTCCCAGTGAAGCTAAGTCTTACCAGTCAAAGTAGGTAACTACTTGGAAGCTTCACTAAGATCAAGTTATGTATCTCTATACTCCCTCTATATCCTTTAAGGCAGCTTTAGCTGCCTTTTTTTTGCCTGCTAATTGGCCAGCTCAATATCTTGGGAACAGTAATACTGACCGACTTGTTCCGAAAAGTAGATGTTAGGCTCAAGGCGATAACACTCACGACAAGACCCGTTTTCAAACGTAGAAACTATAAAGGCTACTCTCTAGAGTAGCCTTTCGGGAAAAACGGATTCTATTAGGGACGCTGTAAAAGAACTTAGGCAGGCGATTGCATTTCGTAGCTATGAGTAATGTCTACACCGCCCTTCGCCAACATAATCGATGCTGAGCAGTATTTTTCCGCTGACAATTTCACAGCATTACGAACCATGCTCTCTTTCAAGTTATTACCCGTAATCACAAAATGAAGGTGGATTTTAGTAAAAACTGAAGGTACTGCATCAGCCCGCTCTGCCTCAATCTCAGCGACGCAATCTATAACATCCTGGCGGCTTTTCTTGAGGATATGAATGACATCAAAGGACGAGCAGCCCCCCATACCAATCAACAGTGTTTCCATCGGGCGAGCGCCCTGATTCTTGCCACCATGGTCCGGAGGACCATCCATGACAATACTGTGACCTGTTTCTGACTCGGCAATGAATTTGGCGTCTCCGCCCCAGATAATTTTTGCTTTCATGACACACTAGACCTTCAAAGTGTCGAGAGCCTAACATAAATGGCGTGCTTTTAGCCGTAGAATTGGTTACCCGGCAGACACTTTTTGTCACAAGGAACCGTATAACCATGATAAATTCGAGCTTGGCCGATGATGATTTTGTGCCCATAATGGATTCTTATTACACGAGAGATCGCAAGAGGGGAGAATCCGAGTTGGCACCGGCACCAATAACACCTCACATTCCTAATGTGGAAGAGTTCCTAGTTCACTGCCACCGCAGAAAATATCCTGCCAAGAGCACCATTATTTATGCGGGTGATCAAGGTGACACACTGTCCTATATCATCAAGGGCTCAGTGACTGTTCTACTCGAAGATGACGACGGCCGTGAAATGATTGTCGCCTACCTCAACGCAGGTGACTTTTTCGGAGAGATGGGGCTGTTTGAACAAACCGACAGAACTGCCTGGATTCGAGCTAAAACCGAGTGTGAAGTCGGTGAAATTAGCTACTCAAAATTTCAGGCGCTGTCTAAAGACCACCCCGAATTTTTGTTCGCGATTGGCATTCAAATAGCCGGGCGCCTGCGGGATACCACACGAAAAGTTGGCGATCTCGCATTTCTCGATGTCACCGGACGTGTTGCTCGAACGCTGCTGGACTTGTGCAACGAACCTGATGCAATGACCCACCCCGATGGCATGCAAATCAAGATTACCCGACAAGAAATCGGACGTATTGTTGGTTGCTCTCGAGAAATGGTCGGACGAGTGCTCAAAACACTGGAAGAGCAGGAGCTGGTCACCGCAAAAGGGAAAACCATGGTGGTATTTGGAACTAGGTAATTAGAGATGCCTTGCATTAATGATACCCAATAAAGAACACCATTAAAAAAGGCCTCAGTAGAGGCCTTTTTTATGCAACAGACACAAACCCTTCTTTTAGGCTTAGTTAAACATCTCCGCCAGCTTCAGCCCAGGCTCATCAGCGCGCATAAATGTCTCTCCCACCAAGAAGGTATTTACATCGTGACCCCGCATAGCGGCCACATCATCAATAGTAAGGATGCCACTTTCAGTGATAACGATTCGGTCATCCGGGATTTTATCCAACAGCCCAAAGGTCGTATCCAATGTGGTATCAAAGGTGTGCAAGTCTCGGTTATTGATGCCTATCATCCGATTATCAAGCAGCAGTGCCCGGTCCAGTTCAGCCTCATTATGCACTTCGATTAAGACATCGATACCCAAACCAACGGCCACGCCATGCAATGCCTCCATCTGCGTCTGAGTCAATGCGGCAACGATCAACAGAATACAATCTGCTCCCAACACATAGGATTCATAAATTTGATAGGGGTCAACCACAAAGTCCTTGCGCAACACTGGCAAGCGAGTCGCAGCCCTCGCCATTTTTAGATACTCGTCTGCCCCTTGAAAAAAATCACGATCTGTCAGTACTGACAAACAAGCCGCGCCACCCTTCTCATAACTCCGGGCAATACTCACTGGATCAAAATCTTGACGGATCACGCCCTTGCTTGGTGAAGCCTTTTTAACCTCGGCAATTACCGCCGCCATGCCCTGCTCAATTTTTGCTGCTATAGCATTGGTAAAACCACGGATATCACGGCTTTCCTGACATTGGTCCTGTAGCTGGCTCAATGAAATATTCGCACTTCGCTCTGCCACTTCTTCAGCTTTTCGAGCAAGGATTTTCTTTAAAACAGTAGGGGTGTTTAATGATGTATTCATAAGAGTTTCTGTGTCTTTTAAGCTTCTGTATCTTTCAAGCAATGAGTGAAAGCGGCGAGGTCTGCGATTTTCGCTTTTGCCAAACCACTACCAATAGCGTCCTGGGCCAGGCTAACACCCTCGGCCAAATCATCTGCTACGCCCGCTGCATAAAGTGCAGCGCCAGCATTCAGTGCGACCATATCAGAGGCTGAACCAGCACTAGCTCCCTTCGATAGCGCCTGCTTAATCATCTCCAGACTTTCTTTTGCATCGGCAACCTTCAAATCCTTCAGTGAGCCTCGGGTAATACCAAAATCCTCTGGCATCACGGAATATTCAGAAATATTACCGTCTTTCAATTCTGCTACCCAGGTTTCAGCGGCAATGCTGATTTCATCCAGGCCATCAGCAGAGTGAACCACCAACACATGCTCACCACCCAGCTGCTTCATTACCTCAGCCACAGGGCGAAGCCACTGTCGATCAAACACACCCAACAGCATATTCGGCACTTTCGCTGGGTTGGTTAATGGCCCCAGCAAATTAAATACTGTACGCACACCCAACTCTTTACGTGGGCCAATCGCGTGCTTCATGGCACTGTGGTGGTTGACGGCAAACATAAAGCCCAAGCCTACCTCTTCCACACAGAGCGCTACCTGTTCCGATGTTAAATCCAGTCTAACGCCAGCACATTCCAGCAAATCGGCACTGCCGCTGTTGCTACTCACAGAGCGGTTACCGTGTTTTGCCACACTGGCACCTGCGGCCGCAGCCACAAAAGAACTGGCCGTTGAGACGTTAAAAATACCCGAGCTATCACCCCCGGTGCCCACAATATCAACCAGGTGCTCACCAGAAACTGACACAGGAGATGCCAACTCGCGCATCACTTGAGCTGCACCGGTGATTTCTTCTACGGTTTCACCCTTTACACGCAAACCCACCAGAAAGCCGCCTATCTGGGCATCTGTGGCCTCGCCAGTCATGATCTGCATCATGACATCACGCATCTCAGTGGTATCGAGATCCCGGTTTTCCAATACGGCAGAAATTGCTTGTTGAATATCCACTACTTAACCTTTCAGTCAGCTTTTGAGAAAGTTTTCGAGCATATCGTGCCCGTTTTCCGTGAGAATAGATTCTGGATGAAACTGCACACCTTCCACCGCATACTCACGGTGTCGGAAGCCCATAATTTCATCAACATCTCCACCTTCTGTCTGAGTCCAGGCGGTCACTTCAAGGCAATCCGGTAAACTCGCCTTATCAACGATCAATGAATGGTAGCGCGTTGCCTCAAATGGATTGGGCAGCCCACGAAAAACACCCACATTATTATGATACATGGGGGAGGTTTTACCGTGCATCACTGCTCTTGCCCTCACCACTTTGCCGCCAAATGCCTGTCCAATACTCTGATGACCTAGGCAAATACCTAAAATAGGAATCTGCCCGGCAAAACGCTCAATAATTGCCACAGAAATACCCGCTTCGTTAGGCGTACAGGGGCCGGGTGAAATGACAATTTTTTCCGGTGCCAGCGCTTCTATTTCATCTAAGGTGATTTCATCATTACGAACAACGTTCACATCTGCCTTGAGCTCGCCAAGGTACTGCACCACGTTGTAGGTAAAAGAGTCGTAATTATCAATCATCAATATCATGGTTAGGACTCCTTAGACCACTAAGTCAGCAGCACGAAAAATGGCACGCGCCTTGTTCATGGTTTCCTTCCACTCAAGGGCAGGAATTGAATCTGCTACCACACCAGCACCGGCCTGAACGTAAAGCTTACCGTCTTTGATCACAGCGGTACGGATAGCAATCGCCGTATCCATATTGCCATTCCAACCGATGTAGCCCACTGCACCACCATAGACACCTCGCTTAACGGGCTCCAGCTCATCAATAATTTCCATCGCCCTAATTTTCGGCGCACCGCTTAAGGTGCCCGCAGGCAGTGTGGCTCTCAGTACATCAATAGCACTCGTGCCGGGCTTCACCTGTCCGGTCACATTGGAGGTAATATGCATCACGTGTGAGTAACGCTCTACTTTCATCTGTTCAGTGACTTTGACTGAACCAATTTGCGATACCCTTCCAGCATCGTTGCGGCCCAGATCGATCAGCATCAGATGCTCCGCGATTTCTTTGGGGTCATTCATCATGTCTTCTTCTAGCGCCAAATCTTCCTCAGGCGTATGACCACGGCGACGAGTCCCCGCAATGGGGCGTACCGTCACTTCGCCATCTTCCAGTCGCGCCAGAATTTCCGGCGAAGAACCTGCAATATGAAAATCGTCCAAATCAAGAAAATACATATAGGGAGAAGGGTTGAGACAACGTAATGCCCGGTATAGGTTTAACGGCTCTACATCAAAATTCGTGGATAGCCGCTGGGACGGAACCACTTGCATGGCGTCACCCGCCAAGATGTAATCCTTTACCTTATCAACAGCGGCCTTAAAGTTTTCTTCACCAAAACTGGAAACAAATGCCGACTCATCCAGTCCGCCGCCATTAAGGTTTACCGGAGGTAGGTCTGGCAATGGGTTCTTTAGTTTGGCCTCAAGATCATCAAGCCTAGCCTGCGCCTTGGCCCAAGCATTGGGCTGCTCGGCATCTTCATGCACAACAAAAATCAGCTTCCCCAATAGGTTGTCAAAAACGACCACCTCATCAGAAGCCATCAACAGGATATCGGGGTTACCCAAATCATCCTCGGGCATAGAGTCTTTTAATCGAGGCTCCACATAACGCACGGTGTCATAACCAAAGTAACCCACCAGTCCACCGGTAAACCTGGGCAGCTGTGGTAACTCGGGCATTTTATACTGGGCTTGGAAATCCTCAACATCCTGTAAGGGATCATCAGTATTGCGTGATACCAACACCTCACCTTCCCGTTCAATCACCAGCTTATTGCCGAAAACTTTCAAGATAGTGGTGGAAGGCAGACCAATCAGGGAGTAGCGCCCCCACTTTTCTCCGCCATGTACGGATTCAAATAAGTAGGAATAAGGCCCGCGGGCCAACTTCAAGTAACAGGACAGAGGCGTTTCAAGGTCCGCCAGAACCTCTCGTATCACAGGAATACGGTTATAGTTCTGCTCAGCCAATTCGGCAAATTGTTCGGGGGTCATGGTAATTCCCTTGCGCATACCAGCGCAGAATGATCAGACAACAGACAAGTAAGGGTGGCGCCTACGTTTAGGCAGCCCATCAGATCACTGGCTACGCCATCGCCAGCCCAGCTGGGCAGAATATGGTCGCGCAGAAAAGAAATGTTGACGGTTACCGTAAATCACCGATGTCTCCAAAAGAGTACGGGGCAAAAATTTGATGGTGCATTCTAATCGATTCGTACGATGCTGAAAAGTCAGCCTACCTGCGCCAATTCAGCCCGCATCGCATCAATGGCCTGTTGATAATTCTCTGCGCCGTAAATAGCGGAACCGGCCACAAAGGTATCGGCGCCCGCCTCAGCAATTTGGCGGATATTGTTGACCGTAACCCCGCCATCAACTTCCAACCGGATATTGAGGCCACTGCCATCAATCAATGCTCGCGTTTCACGTAACTTATCGAGCGTCGCAGGAATAAATTTTTGACCGCCAAACCCGGGATTAACTGACATCAGCAGAATCATATCCACCTTGTCGAGCACATGCTTTACTTGCTCCAGGCCCACAGCGGGGTTCAACACCAAGCCACTTTTGCAGCCAGCATCACGAATTAACTGCAGTGAACGATCCACATGCCTTGACGCTTCAGGGTGAAAGGTTATCCAGCTCGCTCCCGCGTCGGCAAAGTCGCCAATCAGTTGGTCCACTGGCTCGACCATGAGGTGCACATCAATAGGTGCAGTAATCCCATAATGACGCAATGCGGTACACACCATGGGGCCAATAGTTAGGTTAGGCACATAGTGATTATCCATTACATCGAAATGCACTACATCAGCACCCCCGTTAAGTACCGCATCGACTTCCTCACCCAAACGAGCGAAATCGGCAGAAAGAATAGACGGTGCTATCAAAAAATCAGTCATGGATATTCACTTTATTTAACCAGTTATGCTTAAAAAACTATCGCAGGCTAACAAATAAGTTGCGACGTACTATGACGTAGAACGGTTACTGCTGCAATATTGCTTTAGCCGCCCTGTTCGTCGCGATTAGCCTGATCATAAATTGCCTGAAAGCGCTCCGCCCGAAAACCCTGCATACGCTTTTGACTCACAAAAATAATCGGGACTCCCGTACCATTGAGTTTGGCATAATCACGCTTTCCTTTGCGAGATGTCTCGATATCGAACTCTTTAAAAGGGATTCCCTGCTGCTGGAAATAACGGCGCGCTTTTTTACAGTAACCGCACCAGACCGCACTGTACATAACCACTTGACGGCGCATTTTGGCATCAAGCCGGCTCTCTCTGCCCTCTAAAAAATCACTGGCAGAAATACTGACGGTATCAATGCTATTTACCTGAACCTCCACCTGCTCTGACGGACCTTTGTCGGGCTTCTCATCGCTGAAATGCGTTTTCCCCGATTCATCTATCCACTTATAGATTTCACCGTGTGCTATCGACATCAGCAGATACACGGTGACCGCAATCGTTATCCTTAAGTTGCAGAAAGCCATACCACTCCATCCCTGTCCTATACAGGCTCAAGCGATGAAGTATACAGAAATTACCGGGGACGATAGCAACCCCGATACCCTCCAACTCAAGGTTTAATTTTCTACTGCCTGCTGGCCTTTTACATAAGTCGTGTAGACATAGACAGGTATCGACAAATCGCCCAGCTTGGATTCAATCAGAGGCCTCACCTCATCCCAGCTCAACCCACCCACACCTGTCGCCAGCTTGGGTAGCGCTACACTGCCTAACTTTTCATCCTCAATAAGTTTGCGCAACTCACGCAGGGTATGACCGACATGTTTAATACTGGCTTTGCCCGGCTTTTCACCGTGCTTGTAGGCGCCGCCCTGAGTAAACAAATTGGCAACCCGGACCCCATTCACGCCACCCCAAACCCAAAGAGAACCTTCTTTGGGGTGCTGTGTCTGACAATAGTGCCGGAAGTCCTTATACATCCCCGGCCAGTGCTCTCGTAACGACAGCGCCAACCCCTGATTAAAATTATCACTGGGTGCAATTCCGTGGGCAACAATGGCAGCTTTTGAAAGTAATATATCGCCAACTACTTCTTTAATCATGAATATCTCCTTGTCTTTATCACTTCCATTTTGCTCCCACACACAGCTGTTCTGGTTGATTCAAATCAGCTACGAACTCGAAGTAACCACTCCGGTAAAATTTGGGGCCTACTAAGAACTAATACCGCCACAAGAGGCTCAATAACCCACCCCTCTTTAGGTGAAATCCCGCACCAAATATGCGACAGTCACATGCTCTAAAGAAAAGATGACGACACTCATGAGCCCGCAAAATTACCGCCTGATAATTTCATGCCCAGATCGCGTCGGCTTGGTCGCAGCAGTTAGTTCATTTCTTGCCTCTGAGGGTGGGCTTCTTACTGAGGCCAACTATTTCCGTGACCCGGAATCAAACTGGTTTTTTATGCGCCAGGTAATCGCTGCTGACTCACTGCCCTATGGCCCAGAGGAGCTCAAACAGCGTTTCTCTCCACTGGCTGAACAGTTCAATATGGAGTGGCAACTCACAGATACCAATGTGCCAAAACGCGTGGTGTTGCTAGCCAGCAAACAGGCTCACTGCCTATCCGACCTACTCTACCGCTGGCGTAGTGATGAAATGGCATTTGATATCCCCTGTGTGATATCCAACCATAACGATCTTCGCAGCTATGTGGATTGGCACAATATTGACTATCACCACACACCCGCGGATGCCGATAACAAGACCGAACACTTTGCCACTGTGGAAAAGCTGATAGAAGACAGTAATGCCGATGTCATTGTTCTTGCTCGCTATATGCAAATTCTTCCGCCAGAAATATGTGCTAAATATTCCGGCAAAATCATCAATATCCATCACAGTTTTCTACCGGCATTTGTCGGCGCCAAGCCCTATCACCAAGCGGCAGAGCGTGGTGTTAAACTAATTGGCGCCACCTGCCATTACGTCACCAGTGATTTGGATGCCGGGCCAATTATTGAGCAAGATGTGGTGCGAATCAGCCATCACGACAGCATCCCCGACCTGGTTCGCAAAGGGAAAGATGTGGAGAAAACAGTGCTAGCAAGAGGGCTACGAAATCACTTGGAAGACCGCGTCCTAATGCATGGCAACAAAACCATTGTCTTTGAGTAGCCACTCTTTTTTACTTGAACAGGGCTCGCTTTCTCTTGAGTGAGCCTGGCTTTTACTTGAAAGCACCAAATTGGCCCAGAAGACTTCTGGGCCAAGACTAACATCAGGAAATCAGCCTAGGTTACGAACCGCTCCTCCCTGCAACCCAAAACTTCTGCATTTCGATGTACATAAACGATGCGGTCCACGCGATCAGAATCAGGCCTGTCAGCGCCTCGAGTCCTGCGAGAAAACGAATGTGGCCAAGGGGCTCAATGTCGCCATAACCCAGCGACGTATAGTTACTAAATGAAAAATAGCCACAATCCAGAAGGGAACCATCAAAATTACCCTCAAGCGAACCGTAACCACCCCACGTCAATAATAGATAATAGGCGAAAGTGAACACCCAAATTTCAGTCACATGCGCAAGAAAAACACCGGACACACCGACCAACACTCGAAAGCGTGGTTGAATTCGTAATCTAGGCAAAAAAATGGCCAGTCGATACAACGCCTCGTAATGAATCAACACGGCAATCGCTACCACGACACAATTGAAAAAGAATACTGTTGCCAACCCGTCCAAATCCCAACTCCAACACTATCAAGATCGATGCACTAAACAATTACATTACATGCCATTCACTACACTAAATGTAACGCCTTTAACCCTGATTTGCATTACCCTTAACTCAAACTCCTCATGCTAATGCTTTGAAATCTGTGCCTACCAACTTTTACCGGCCTTCTTGCAATCCCTCGTCGTTGCCGTAACACTTGGCACATCTCCATTTGTGGCCCCAATATGAAACACTCTGACCTGCGAGAATTTATCGATTTCCTGGAACAACGCGGTGAATTAAAGCGCATCACAGCGGAAGTTGACCCCTATCTGGAAATGACCGAAATCTGCGATCGCACCCTGCGTGCCGGTGGCCCTGCACTGTTGTTTGAAAACCCCAAAGGGTTTGATATTCCGGTATTAGGTAATCTGTTTGGCACCCCTGAAAGAGTCGCCATGGGTATGGGCCAAGAGAATTTGTCGGGTATGCGCGAAGTGGGTGAATTACTCGCCTTTCTCAAAGAACCCGAACCACCCAAGGGCATGAAAGACCTGTGGGACAAACGCCATCAATTTAAGCCCATTCTCAATATGCCCACCAACGTGGTGAAAAAAGCCCCTTGTCAGGCCGTGGTGATTGAAGCTGATGACGTTGATCTGGGCAAACTGCCGATTCAAACCTGCTGGCCCGGTGATGCGGGGCCACTGATTACCTGGCCACTGGTCATTACCCGTGGGCCAGAAAAAGAACGCCAGAATCTCGGTATCTACCGCCAACAGGTCATCGGAAAAAACAAACTGATTATGCGCTGGCTATCCCACCGCGGTGGTGCGCTGGATTTTCGTGACTGGCAACTGGCCCATCCCGGTGAACCGTTTCCCATTGCTGTGGCGCTCGGGGCAGACCCCGCCACCATTTTAGGTGCTGTTACACCCGTTCCCGACACCCTGTCCGAATACGCCTTTGCAGGATTACTGCGTGGGAAAAAAACGGATGTCACCACCTGCCTTGGCAGTGACTTGCAGGTTCCCGCCAGTGCGGAATTTATTCTGGAAGGCTTTATTTACCCGGATGAAATGGCGGAAGAAGGCCCCTTTGGCGATCACACCGGCTACTACAACGAAGTTGAGCAATTCCCGGTATTTACCGTGGAGCGTATCACCCACCGCAAGGATCCGATTTACCACAGCACTTACACCGGCAGGCCACCGGATGAACCGGCTATTTTGGGTGTAGCACTGAACGAAGTGTTTGTGCCCATATTGAAAAAACAGTTTCCGGAAATTACCGATTTTTATCTGCCACCCGAAGGCTGCTCCTACCGCATGGCCGTCGTGACCATGAAGAAACAATACCCCGGCCACGCCAAGCGGGTGATGATGGGGGTGTGGTCGTTCCTCCGCCAGTTTATGTACACCAAGTTTGTGATTGTTACCGACGACGATGTGAATGCCCGCGACTGGAATGATGTGATCTGGGCGATGACTACCCGAATGGATCCGCGCCGCGATACCGTGATAATCGACAATACTCCCATCGACTATTTGGACTTTGCCTCACCCGTTTCCGGTCTCGGATCAAAAGTTGGGTTTGATGCCACCAATAAATTGCCCGGAGAAACCAACCGTGAATGGGGCACACCAATTGAAATGGATGCCGCGGTAAAAGAGAAAATTGATGGGCTTTGGGATTCGTTGGGTATTGATTAGAGTCGCCAATTTAATAAGAGTGTCGTGCTTATTTATTTCGCTGAACAATCCCCATCATCTTATAAATGAGCTGCGCCGCAGCAAACTCATAGGCATGAAAACCCTGAATCGGCGCAAACTCCATTAAATCAAAACCGATAATCTCTCGCTGATCCGCGACGGACTCAAACAGGCTCAAGGTTTGATACCAACCCAAACCACCGGGAACCGGGGTGCCGGTGGATGGGAAAACGGATGGGTCCATGCCGTCGATATCCAGAGTAAAAAAGACTTTTTTCGGGAAGTCATCCGGCAGGGTGATCTCGGTGATATTGTTAGGCACCAGCTGATCGGCATCCTGAAAATGCACACCGTATTTTTCTCGGGCTTCTTTTTCTTCTTCACAGTAAGCACGGACGCCTAACTGGTAGAGAGGTATCCCCAAATCTACAATTCGTTTCATCACCGAAGCATGGCTTAGGGGATTGCCTTCATAAGCATCGCGCAAATCGGCATGGGCGTCGATCTGCACCACACCAAAATCGGTGATACCCGCATCCAGTAAGCCCTTAATAATACCGCCGGTTACCGTATGCTCTCCACCAATGGCTACGGGCATTTTCCCTAGGGATACAACCTCTTTGGTTGCCGCTGCTATGCGTTCTATCACAGCGGGTTCTTCGCCCTCACAAACAATGGCTTCTCGGGTATAAATACCCAGCTCACAGGGCGTGCTTTTGCCATCCCAGGTTTCCAGTTGCCAGGAGGCATCGAGAATGGCCCAAGGACCTTTGGCAGTACCGCCACCATAGCTCACGGTGCGCTCATAAGGCACGGGGATAATATGGAACAGGGCATCAGTCGGGTCGCCCTGTTCAATTTCAGAGCCAAGAAAGTGTGGGTATTCGTTCATTGCTGGATCACTCATTTCTCATGCTCTCAACTTTCAAACTTCAAATCTCAACTTAAGCGACTTTTAAAATCGTCATACCCAAACTGCTTCACCAGCCTCAGTTCATCCGTTTCCGAATTCCAGGTCGCAATAGCAGGCAGGTTGATGCCATTAAAGGTGGTAGTTTTCACCATGGTGTAGTGGCTCATATCATCGAAGACCAATCGCTCGCCCACTTTAAGGGGCTGGTTAAAACTGTAATCGCCAATCACATCACCGGCAAGGCAGGTCATCCCACCCAAACGGTAAGTGTGTGAATACTGCTCCGGCAAACCCGCGCCCAAAATATCCGCACGATAGGGCATCTCCAGAGTATCGGGCATATGGCAGGTGGCCGAAGTATCAAGAATGGCCAGATTCATATCATTCCAAGTGAGATCCAGCACTTCCGATACCAGCACACCGGTATGGATGGCTACGGCTTCTCCCGGTTCCAAAAAAACCTGTACGTTATATTTTTCACTAAAGGTTTTTACCCGTTCGATTAGCTCATCCACGTGATAATCTGGCCGGGTAATATGGTGCCCACCACCAAAATTGACCCACTGCATTTTATGCAATACATCACCAAACTGTGCCTCCACCGCAGCAAGGGTACGCTTTAACGGCTCCACACCCTGCTCACATAGCGTATGAAAATGCAGGCCAGTAATACCAGCTAGGGATTGCCCTTCAAATTGACTCAGGGGAATACCCAACCGCGAACAGGGCGCACAGGGGTCATAAATAGCCACATCGCCTTCGGAATGTTGGGGGTTAATGCGAAGTCCGAATTGCAACTGAGGACGAACCTCTTTGGCCGCTTTCAACAGTGGCTGAAACCGTTGCCACTGACCAAATGAGTTAAACACCACATGGTCGGCGATTTCGAGAATTTCCCGCAGGTCAGTCTCAGTGTAGGCGGCAGAAAACACATGCACTTCACCGCCGTATTCTTCTCGGCCCAACCGCGCTTCATGCAAGCCACTGGCACAGGTACCGGAAAGATATTTGGATACCCGTGGTGCAAGATTCCACATAGAAAATGCTTTGAGTGCGGCCAACACCTTGGCACCGCTCTCTTTCTGTACCCGATTGAGAATTTTTAGATTGCGCTCAACCGCCACCTCATCCACCACAAAACAGGGAGAAGGCACTCTACTGACGTCAAAGTCTTCAAAAGGATTTCTGCGATCTGACATCAGGCCAGCTCAAACTCTGGATCTTCAATCACCACCCAAGGAAGACCGTATTTATTCATAGCCTCCATAAAGGGGTCTGGGTCCAATTGCTCCATATTCCAGACGCCGGGCTTCATCCATTTTCCTTCCAGCATCATCTTGGCACCGATCATGGCGGGCACGCCGGTGGTGTAGGAAATGGCCTGGGACTGTACCTCGGCATAGCACTGTTGGTGGTCGCAAATGTTGTAGAGGTAAACGGTTTTTTCTTTGCCGTCTTTTATACCTGTTACCACGCAACCAATACAGGTTTTACCTTTGGTGCGAGGGCCAAGACTGGCGGGGTCAGGCAACAGGGCTTTTAGAAACTGGATGGGGACGATTTGTTGGCCGTTGTACTCCACTGGCTCAATGCCGGTCATACCCACATTGCCCAGTACTTCTAGGTGTTTTAGATAGGCATCGCCAAAGCTCATCCAGAACTGGGCTTTTTTCAGCGAGGGGAAATGCTTGGTGAGGCTTTCCAGCTCTTCGTGGTACATACGGTAAATATTGTAGGTGCCAACGCCTTCCGGGCAGGTGAAGGTCTGCTGGGTGGACATGGCGGGGGTTTCCACAAACTGGCCGTCTTCCCAATGGCGACATTCTGCGGTGACTTCGCGGATATTGATTTCCGGATTGAAGTTGGTGGCAAAGGGGTAGCCGTGGTCACCGCCATTGACATCGATTATATCCAGGGTGTGGATTTCATCAAAATAGTGCTTGGCGGTATAGGCGGTAAACATGTTGGTGGCACCGGGATCAAAACCAGAACCCAGTAGAGCCATTAACCCGGCTTTTTCAAATTTCTGCTGGTAGGCCCACTGCCAGCTATATTCAAATTTGGCGGTATCCAGTGGCTCGTAGTTGGCGGTATCCAGATAGTGCACGCCAGTTTCCAGGCAGGCATCCATTATGGTGAGATCCTGATAGGGCAACGCCACATTGATGACCATATCCGGTTTTATCCGGTTGATCAGTTCCACCAGCTCGGGGACGTTATCTGCATCCACTTGAGCGGTTTCGATGGGCCGGTTGAGTTGGGCGGCAATTTTTTTGCACTTTGCTTCATTGCGGCTGGCGAGCACGATTTCTTCAAACACATCTGCCAACTGGGCACATTTGTGGGTTACTACGCCGCCGACACCGCCGGCACCTATAATCAGTATTTTTGACATAACTGATTCCTTCAATAACTAAGACTTAATATTAAAAAGGGTGACTTTTCCGTGAGTACACCAACCGGACTGAGGCGAAAAAACTCCTTTTTAATCGCGTTCAAAATAAGTATAGCCATTCAGGCTATTACTAAATGTTTGTAGCATTTGCCGCCGCTCAACAGCGGTAATTCGGCCAGATTTTACCGCGGCCTCGGCACTGACCCGAAATTGCTCATAGAGTTCTTTGGGGCTGTATTCCACATAGCTCAGAACATCACCAATGGTGTCACCCTGAATTTCTTCCACAAACTCAAACTGGCCATCGCTATCAATGCGAACACTGGCGACGTGGGTATCGCCAAACAGGTTATGCAGGTCGCCAAGGGTTTCTTGATAAGCACCCACCAAGAATACGCCCAGGTAGTATTCTTCTCCTGGGTTCAGTTCGTGCAATGGCAATGTGCGCGATTCACCATCGGCGTTGGCAAACAAATCCAGCTTGCCATCTGAGTCACAGGTCAGATCGCCAATCACCGCTTTATTGGTGGGCTTTTCATCCAGGCGATGGATCGGCATGACGGGGAATATTTGATCGATAGCCCAGGCATCGGGCAATGATTGAAACAGACTGAAGTTGCCATAGTAAATATCGGCCAGAGCCTCATCGAGATTTTGCAGCTCGGGCGGTACCCGTTTGAGTGCTGGTAGCAAATCTCGGGTGCGCTGGAGAATTTCCAGATAGATATTTTCTGCCAGTGCCAGCTCACGCAACTGCAACTGCCCCTGGCGGAACATGCGGCGAACCTCTTCCCGGTAATGGACTGCATCGTTAAAGCACTCTTGCAGGCTTTTCTCGGTTAGGCCTTGAAGTGTTAACCAGAGGTTATGCAGAAAGTCATTGCTCTGTTCCGGTAAATACTCGGGTAATGGCCGGGGTTTAAAATGACTGACATCGAGAATATTAAACAACAGCACCGACGAATAGGCCACGGTTGCGCGACCTGATTCCGTAATAATGGTGGGGTGGGGAATCTCACTGTTATTGAGCGCTTCACCTATGGTCTCAACGATATCCACACAGTACTCTTCAATGGAATAGTTTTTACTATGGGTTTCATTGGTTTTGGCACCGGTGTAGTCCACCGCCAAGCCACCACCTAGATCGAGATAACCCAGAGGGGCCCCCTCTTTGACCAGATCCACATAGTAACGACAGGCTTCTTGTAAACCATCGCGAATATTCCGAATATTGGGGATTTGCGAACCGATGTGATAATGCATTAATTGTAGGCAATGAAGCATATCCGCTTCACGCAGTTGATCCACCACATCCATTAATTGATTGGTGGTCAGGCCAAACAGGGATCGGTCGCCACCATCACCAAACCAGTGGCCTTCTACTTCTGCGGCCAGCTTTACCCGAACACCAATGAGCGGCTCGACGCCCAGCCGTTTTGATTGCTCCAGAATAATGGCCAGCTCTGACGGGGTTTCGATCACAAAAAAGCACTTAAGGCCCAGTTTTCGGGCGTGTAAGCCCAGCTCCACGAACTCTGCATCTTTATAACCATTACAGACAATGCAGGCTTCGCTATCCCGCAGATGGGACATGGCGATAATAAGCTCGGCTTTACTGCCCGCTTCCAGGCCATGGTGATACTGCGCACCAAATTTAGTGATTTCTTCAACCACGTGGCACTGCTGGTTCACCTTGATGGGAAAGACGCCCCGGTACTCGCCCTGATAACCACATTCTGCAATTGCCGCAGCAAAGGTTTTGTTCAGTAGCGCAATGCGTTCGTCCAGCAAGTTTTCAATCCGCAATAAAACCGGCATGGCATGTCCGCGTTGCTCGAGACCGGCAACAATGTCCATGAGGGAGGTTTCTAGCGGCTGGCTATTCTTGGATGTAACAACGGTCATCTCACCTTTATCAGAGAGACCAAAATAACCCGCACCCCAGTCGTTGATGCCATAGAGGCTAGTGGAGTCGGCTACCTGCCAACCTGGCATTTTATGGCGAGTCAAAGCAACCACCCCAAGAGCGGGTCATTACTAGAAAAAATATGTAATAGAAAATTGTGATTAACCAAGGTCATTATCAGTACCCCTGCGCTGACAAAGAGCAGTACCAACAACCGGAGGAACCAGGCCTCCGAACCCACACGACACTTTATTAAGTTATTCGGACTTATTAAGAATCACGTAAATTTACCCACAAGAGAGGAACTCACTTTGAGGGGGCGCAACTTTTACAAAAAAACGATTTGCTGAAAAGAGAATTCTACTCTCATTGAATACAAATAATGACCAAACAGAGCCGCCCAGTCACATCTTGCACAACTTTTTTCGAGGCTAATTTTTGCTTAATTCAATAACCCTAAGGTTTTGGCGAAAAAGTCCTACTCGGCTATCAGCTCATATCTTCCCAAGGGTTGGCTTTATCAAACACCACATCATGCTCGTAGCCCGGTACATGCACCCCGTCAGAGGAAAGCTTAAGATCGCTTTCATCAATCATTGGCTCACCAAAACGGTAGATGACATCAACTTCACCTTTATCTGAACGATTGGCGTAGTCTGCTGCCACTTGGCGAGTTTGCGCTCGACGCTGCTGGTAGTCCGACATCGCAGCGCCATATCGGCTGGTCAGCATTTCCTCTACCTTGCTGGGTGACAACACCACCGCCGTGGCATTGTTACCGCCAAATCCTTTTGAGTTAATAAATGCTACATCCATTTTTCGATCGCTGACGTCCAAGTCCTGCAATGGAAAAAGCATATGCTCCTGAGACACATCCTCAGCAATTTTATCCACCGTTTTAATGCCTGGAAGAATATCGTACTTGAAAGTGCCTAATGTAAAGATTAATTGATCGCCACTTGCACCCGCTAAAGAATGCCCCACATAGGCCTTCGCCGCGGCTACTGGCCAATCATTAATATCAAAAGCCTCCGCCACGCGATCAAAAATTTTGGATTCTGTCACCCTATTTGCTGGAGTACTGGAACCGTGGGCATGAATGAAGCTATGTTGACGAACAGCCTCTTCACCCACAACAGCCATCGCAGATGCCACCGCCTTGGCAAAGGAAACATAATTTCCGGCACCAGGCGCTGATATGGATTTTTTAATGCCATCGGCATTGATAAATACGTCAGGTACAGCACCGTGAATATCAGCACCTAGCTCCATAGCCAGAGCATCATCCATAAGAACTGTATATTGGGCACCCTCACCAATAGTGAATCCACAGTTTTCACCAAATGGCCGGCTGGCTCGCCGCCAATCAGGCACCTCCGTGCCATCCAGCTTACAAAGATTTATGTCGGTGCCCAGTGCACCCATATTGGTAAATCCTTCCATGATTTCTGGTGTCAGGCCTGCCTCTGCACTCCCAACAATCGCCACTCTCCGGCGGCCACTACGAATATCCTGAATTGCCGCTTGTAAGACATAAAGGAACGAAGCACAAGCGCCAGTAATCGCTGCGGTGTGGCCTACACTTCCCAACACATAGGCATTGATGAAATCTGCCGGCATGCTATTTAGGGACATGGCGTACTGCTTTGAGGTTGTTCTCTCACCCTTTAATCTTGCCTGTAGCAACCCACCCAGCCCCTCTTGCGTTACTTGACCCATGATGCTGGTGCAATACACGCCCACTTCATCGGGCCGAACACTGTCAGCGATGGTCTCCCAGGGAATACCAACAGAAGACAATGCATCACTGGCTCCTAAGAGGGCCAACTGTAAGCCTCGGGGGTGAAAGCGAGAGTTATATTGTGCTGCGGGGTCAAATCCGGAAGGTAGCTGTCCTGCTGACTTGGCTTCCTGCTCGGAATAAGTGGGCACTAAAAATTCTCCAGCACCATGAATATGGACTTCAAAAGAACCTCCGTCTAGAGGCTTCACATCCCAATGATCAGGAATCGATGAGGGCAGCTCACGCTTTCTCAGCTTGAAGGTGATGCCGTCACCATTTAGGGCCTCTAGGTGAATACGTTTGTGGCCATAGATTTTTGTTGGATCAAATAATGAATCTTCTAAGCGACGAATTAAGGTGCCTTCGAGAACCCGATCACCAAAGGTATCGGCCACTTGCTCTGCATTGAGCGCCTTGTTATCAATATCGCGGTAGCACTCGCCATCCCATGTCACCAAGGTCATCAGGCAAGCAAGGCCTACAATCGTTTTCTGCTGCTCATCTTTGGGAAGTGATTCAAGTACGATCCGGCGAAAAGCCTGGTGCGACGAGCTGCGTCCAGCGGCGTTATAACCCCCAAAACCGACGATTACGGGCAATGCTTGCATTTAAACGGCATCCTTTTGTCTTGATGCAAAGCAGTCTATCAGGCATAGCTTGTTGATTTTTGTCTGTTATAGACATATATTTTGCCATTATGGTCAATACTGTTTTTTCTAACCCATCATCGTTACGAGTAGCCACACTGCTCTATGATAATTTTCTGGGAACCAGCGCTACGCTACCAGTGGAACTGCTGAGGACTGCAGAGGCCTCAGCTCGCGCCCATAACCCAGAGGCACGGCGTGTTGAAGCAGCAACCCTATCGATTGATCGCCAGCCCGTAATTTCTCCATCTGGTTTCGATATTATTCCCTCGGCCACCATTGCTGATGTAACCCAATGTGACATCATCAGCCTACCTGCCCTGTGGCGGAATCCGCGACATGCACTGAATAAATATCGTGACTACATTCCCTGGCTACAACATCAAGCCAAGCTGGGGGCCACTATTATTGCCGTTGGTACTGGCGTGTGTTTTCTCGCTGAAGCCGGGCTACTTGATAATCAACCTGCCACCACCCACTGGCATTATTTTGATCGCTTCCAAAAGGACTATCCGCAGGTTGAGCTGAAGCGGCAGTACTTTGTTACTCAAGCTGGCAACCTCTACTGTGCCGCCAGTGTAAACGCGATGGCCGAACTGATGGTGCATCTCGTTTCCCGCCTCTATAGTCGTCAAGCTGCGGCCCAGGTTGAACGGAATTTTTTCCATGAAATTCGTGGCTCTTTTGAGCTCACCAGCTATTTTTCTGACGACGTTCAACGCCACCCGGACGAACAGGTGGTGCAGGCGCAAATATGGTTCGATGACAATTTCAGCAAACCGATCAAAATTGCTGATGTGGCCACACAGTTTGGTTTTAGTATGCGCACCTTTGATCGACGCTTTAAAAGTGCACTGGGGAAAACACCGTTACAGTATTTACAGAAAATTCGCTTGAATAATGCTCGGGAGTTACTCCAAAAATCTAACCTATCAGTCTCTGAAATATCAGCACACTGTGGTTATCAGGGCACTGCGTCTTTCGGCAAAATATTTAATCAACACTTCGGGACCTCGCCAACAAAATACCGCGAGACGGTAAGAGCCAAGCTATTTAGTACCCGTTGATTAAAACCAAATGGAAGACAGAAAAATTTCCTATCCGACAATATAGAGCAACCACTCACCCATCATGGCTGGCTTGCTGTCGCCCTTAATATCCATAACTGCTTCAATTGTCAGTAGCCTTCCATCACCCTTGCCCTCATCTGAAATGACTTTCCAGTTAAGCCGGACACTGCTTCCTTCATGAACGGGCGCAATAAAACGTAGTCGATTCACGCCGTAGTTTAAAATTGTAGCCTGGCCGATCTGGCCGAGTAGCTCATCCAGCATTAAATGGGGCAAAAGTGAAAGATACAAAAATCCATGAGCAATAGTGCCACCAAGAGGGGTTTTAGCCGCCCGCTCTGGATCAACATGAAGGTACTGGTGGTCTTGGGTGACCTCTGCAAATTGATTAATCTGGTCCTGATTAATAGTGAACCAGTCAGATTGACCACAAAGCTGTTCGCTCATGACTACCCCTTCAAAAGTGAGATTTGAGTCAGTGTTATTTATTAAGAAACGAGGGCCTCGCTAGGCAGCTCATCATTCCCACCTAACGGCATCCGTGTCACGCTGTATCCACCGACATGAACATTCGCCATAAACGTAAACTGCAACTATAAACCTTAGCCATAAACACTTAATCGTAAACATAAGTACCGGGAGCGGCTTCCTGCGGCTTTAAACCTCGACAACCCAGTGACTTCGGTGCGGCTTTCTTACCACCAGAGCGTTCCGACAGCCAGGCAGCCCAGTCATTCCACCAGGAGCCTGAGCGCTGCTCAGCACCTACCAGCCAGTCCTCTGCAGAGGCGGTCAAATCTTCGTTACAGAAATACCTGGCCTTCTTGTTGGTTGGCGGATTCACTAAACTTTGTATGTGGCCACTGGTACTCAGTACAAACTTGATATCACCACCGACAAACTGCGTTGTCTTGTAGCAAACTTTCCAGGGTGTAATATGGTCAGTAAGGCCCGCGGTAATATATTTATCACAATCCAGTGCCGTCAAGTCGATCTCTGATCCCAGCACTGTCATACCACCATTAGGTAATGGATTATTCTCGTATATATCCAGGAAATCACTGTGTAATTGAGCCGGTAGATTTGTTGAGTCACTGTTCCAATAAAGGAGGTCAAAGGCAGGTGGCGCCTCTCCCATCAGGTAGTTGTTAACATGATAATTCCATACCAGATCATTGGGACGCATCCAACTGAACACCTTGGCTAATTCTGCCCCTTCAAGCATGCCTTTTTCCTGTGACTTGGATCGGGCAAGCTGCAATGTAGCTGGTGAACTGTAAACGCCTAGCTCCAACTCATCCGAATGCATATCGAGCATACAGACTGACAGACTCAGACTATTCACTACCGGGGTCTCAGCTTGTTGCAGATAAGAGGATAAAATGGAGGCGGTGATCCCTCCAGCGCAGGCTCCCACAACATTTAGGTCCTCGCTGCGAGTAATACTCAAGATAGCTTTCACCGCTTCAGCCGCAGCCTCAACATATTGGTCCATACCCCAGTGACGGTGCTCTTTTGTCGGATTGCGCCAGCTGATGGCAAAGACCTGAAAATCCTCCTGAAGACAGAACTGAAAGAAGCTCTTTTCCGGGGTTAAATCATAGATATAAAACTTGTTGATTTGGGGCGGCACAACCAACAGAGGCCGCTTATAGACTTTGGCAGAGAGCGGTTTGTACTGAAGCAACTCCAGCAACTCATTGCGAAACACCACCGCACCCTCAGAAACCGCTAGATTTTTACCCACCTCAAATTGGCTTTTATCTACTTGGGAGGGCATTCCATTATTATTTTTCTGATCATCCACATAATTGCGCAGCCCTTTCAGTAAACTAGCACCCCTTGTCTCGACAGCACGACGTAGCGCCTTAGGATTACTAAGCAGGAAATTGGTAGGTGCCATAGAGGTGGTGATCACCTCCTTAACAAACTTGGCTCGGCGCTCATCTACCGCATCCAGCTCCAGCTCATTCACCAGCTCGCCCATGGACTCATCCCAAGCAAAATAAGCTTGCTTTAGCTTGTGACAAAGAGAGCTTTCCTCCCAGGCGGGGTCATCAAAACGCCGGTCACCTTTTCGGCCTTCATACTTATCCGTACCTTTGAGAATATCAGCTACCTTTCTGGCAAAATGCTTACTATTCTGTGCCACTTTGGACGGCTGGGTCACGGCCTGCTTGATGGTTTTTTTGACGGATGCCTTCAACTCCTCGGTGCTTACCCCAACCAACGGGTTCAACGCCACCGTCGCCTCAATTGCTTTGACTAACAACTCCTCCTGTTCTTGAGCGGCAGATTTTTTGCTCTGTTTGGACATTGCTTAACCCTCAAAACTATTAGCGCTGACAACGGGTCTTACCCAAAGAAGGAACCCACACCGGTGGTGACTGACTAGAGGTTTTCCGACAAGTATTTTTCCAGGCTTTCCAGGTCCGGAATAAGCGCTACCCTCTCATCCAACCCAACCTTCATCGTTGAGTGCGGAGTCTTCGTGGTTCCAGAAATTTCCTGTAACTGGTCATCTTCAGAGATTCGCACCAGCTGAGGGAAATCCTGTATTTGAATGGCATAAAAGGAAAACCCAGTAGCAGAATTCTGGGAATGGTTAAGGGTATTCATCACCAAAGCTAACGAAACCTCAGAGTCCCCCGGTCTATCCCCTCCGGCAAGCACTTCAAATGAGATAAATGGCACACGCTGCTTCCGCCATTCAACCCAACCTAGCAGCCAAGCGGGTGCGTCAGCTTGTGGCTCACAGTCAACATGCTGAACAACTTCGGCCACAGATGACATAGGCACCAGCAAGGAGTTATTGCCCAGCTGAACAAACAAGCTATCAACCTCATCCTGCTGTTTCTTTTGCTGCATAACCAATTGACCCATGATGTTACTCTACTGCCATGCCGATGAGTTCTGAAATGGCTTCGAGCAATATTTCTTCCTGGTAAGGCTTACCTAAATATTGCTCAACACCCAGTGCAAGTGCTCGATCCCGGTGTTTTTCTCCTGTTCTGGAGGTAATCATAATGATGGGTATTTTTTTAAGTTCTTCATTGCCCTTAACCCGGCGCGCCACTTCAAAACCGTCCATGCGCGGCATCTCAATATCTAGCAACATCACATCTGGTGATTGGTCTTGCAACAATTTCATTGCTTCAACCCCATCTCGCGCTGTGATTACATTGAAACCTTCTCGCTCTAGGAAACGGCCGGTGACTTTCCGCACCGTCACAGAATCATCCACCACCATTACAGTCGACGCCACAGGCTGCTTCGAACTTCCTTGCGCATTAAGTACTTCAACCCCAACTCTGGCCGTAGTCTGTACTCGTAACAGGGCGAGCAAATCAAGGATTACGACCACTCGACCATCGCCCAGAAGCGTGGCTCCTGACAGACCAGGAACCCGGCTAAACTGAGGGCCCAAGCTCTTCACAACTATTTCATTGCTACCAGCCAAACCATCTACCTGAACAGCGTATGAACGTGTTTTCGAATGAACCAGTACTAACAGGGCAGATTCAGCGGACATATCGATCTTGGGTGTCAACCCATCACTTAACAAGCTGCCAAGGTAGCGCACCTCATAATTACTCCCGGCATATTCAAGTCGTGCATCCGGGAAGCGATAGTAATGCTCCAGCTCCATGGCGCTGACCCGCACAACACCATCCACGCTATTCAACGGCAGAGCAAACAAGTCCTCCCCAACCTCAATCATCAATGCTCGATTGACCGACACCGTGAAGGGCAGGCGCACTGTAAACTGAGAGCCCTCACCTTTTTTGGTGGTAATCTGCACAGAACCGCCAAGCTCCCGCACTTGGCTATAGACCACATCCATGCCAACACCACGGCCTGAAACATGAGTCACTTTTTTTGAAGTAGAAAAACCTGATTGAAAAATAAATTGAATCACCTCTTGGTGATCCAAGCCGCTATCCTCTGTCATCAAGCCAAGCTCTATGGCTCGCAGACGAATTGCCTCAACATTGAGACCTCGCCCGTCATCTGACAGCTGCAAGAGAATGTCGCCACCCTCACGAATCAGCCCTACGGAGACTACACCCGCTTCCGGTTTACCTAGCTCAAGCCGTTCTTCTGAAGATTCAATCCCATGGTCAATGGAATTCCTGATCATATGCTCCAAGGGCGGCAGCATTTGCTCCATCACTGAGCGATCCATCTCACCATCCACATTGGCCAGGATCAATTCCACGTCTTTACCCAGTTCGTCGCTGACCTGGCGCACCATACGGCGCAACCTAGGTACAATTCGCGAGAATGGCACCATACGGGTCCGCATCAAACGTTCCTGTAGGTCTGTATTAATCCGGGATTGCGTGAGTAACTGCGACTCTGCACCCCTAGCCTTATCAGCAAGAGTGCCTTTCAAGTCTTTTAAGTCTGAAGCCGATTCCAGAAGCGCTCGTGACAATTGTTGTAATTGTGAATAACGGTCCATTTCCAGAGGATCAAACCCTTCCGTCTCCGTCGTAGACATGGCTTCAATTTGCTCCTGACGGAACATCACATGAGCCTCCGTCTCCATACCAATACGACGGACTTGATCCCTAAGACGAACAATCGTCGACTCCATCTCCTCCAAAGTAAATGCAAATTCATTCACCTGTTGTTCAACACGGCCTCGAGAAATACTGGTTTCTCCCGCAAGGTTTACCAGGCTTTCCAATAATGGTGCCGAAACCTTAACCATTTCCTGCGGCATTGCCTGACGCTCAATCTGGGGAATATTTTCCCCAGCTACACCCGGATTAAGTGGCAGGTCTATAACCACATCAACCACGTCAGACACCTGTTGTGTTTGCTGCTCAGCCTCTGTAGTGACTAGTTCTGCCTCTACCTCAGGCACGGCCTTATCATCTCGATCAAACAGTTGCCTAGCTGCCGCCAATGCTTCAAGTAAATAATCCTGCTGTCGAAGCAACCGGCTAAACATCGCGGCACTGAGCTGATCCCGATTGTTTTCCAAAACAAGAATGTCACTCTCAAGGTCATGACTGAAAGTACCTAATTGCTCCAGGCCCGACATACGAGCGCCACCTTTCAGGGTATGCAGTGAACGCTTGAGCGACTCCACATGGTCTTTACTTCCCCAATCACGCTCCCAACCCTGCAATGCCTGATCAATTTCTTCCAAAAGCTCATCTGCTTCAGCAGTAAACGTTTCCAGTATTTCGAGATCAATATCATCACGACTCAACGACTGGATGGCGACCTCTTGTAACTCGCCAAGCAAAGGCAGCTCTGGCTCAATACTTGACCCATCGCCCCCATGTTCGGCCAATGGAACATCGTCATCTATGTCTCTATCAACTATGGTGCTCTCAACAGGACCATCTGTATCCACTGGCTCGACGGATACAGGTGAATCAACGGGCTCAGCTTCAGCCGTCAACACCTCCAACTGATCTGCCAAAGAAGATGAAATTGACGGCAACTCCTGGTTGGCTGCCACACAATCGATCATGCCAAGCATGGCCTCGTGAGCCTGCTGCAGTACCTGAATGAGTGTGTCTGTCGGCGCTAAATGTTGCTGAATAATATTGTTATGAACTCTGCTCAGTAGCAAAGACAACTGATTAAGTGTCGCAACCCCCGCTCGGCCGGCGGCAGTGGCTAATTGATCCAGTTCATCACGCAAGGAGATTAATGGTAACTCACCCTCTGGTTGCTGCTGCCACTGATACAAGCTTTCACCCGCATTTAACAACCCTGCGATGCCTCCCATCATGAGCAAATTCAGCGCGTCCGGATCAACCTTAGGCTGCTCTTTCTCCTCCTTGCTAAGTATGGGGCTGATATGGCGCGCTCTAAGCTCTGCCACGCGGGCCAAAAATTGCGCTAGCCCAGGGGTTTCTCCCATGTGAGAGCGAGTGTTAATCGACTGATGGCAGTAATCCACAGCATCAGCTAACAAGTCGACAACATCTTCATTCACATCAAGCTGATAGGTGTAGAGCTCCCTGGCATACTGCTCTATAGGTGTCACAAGGTCACCTATAGGCTCAACTCCCGCCATACGAGCACTGCCCTTCAAGGTATGTAGTGCGCCCAGAACAAGGCTTGTTGGAGGTGCATAAACGGGTGCTTCACGGCGCTGCTCTTCGACAAAATCTTGCACCACCTGCAGGTGCCCCTCAGCTTCACCAGCAAAAATTATCAGTAATTCTGAGTCTTCGGGAGACTCTGGCTCGACCACAATATTCTCTGAGGCCTGTACTTCTATGTCTGTCAGAGGCGTATCCTCAGCCTCTGTAGCTGGTAGTGACGTTTCTTCACCTTTGGCGAGAGCGTCAGCAGCAACCACTAGCTGCGCCACATAATCCCCACGGCTGTAACTGATCTCATGTTGGAAGGCCGCACATAATCCTGGCATCACTTCGCGGGCTAAATCTACAAAGGCTATAACGGTTGGAGTAACCGTGACCCGATTTGCTATCACCTTATTTAGCAGGTTCTCAACAGACCAGGCCAGGTCGCCAATGGTTTCTGCGCCAACCATCCGACCACTGCCCTTTAGGGTGTGAAAACCACGACGTATCTCATTAAGAGGTTCTTCACCTTTAGGGTTATCAACCCATTGAAGGTAGGCACCCTCAATAAGCTCAAGGACCTCGGTCACTTCTTCTACGAAAATGCCGATAATCTCCTGATCAGCAAAATCATCTTCTTTGGGCGTTTCTTCTACAGAGTCGTCTGCCGATGGCTCATTAATTACGACCCTAGGTTGCCCAGCGCCTACTGTCGTGACCACAGGCCCATCACCAGTAACGGGGTACCCTAGTTTGGCCACCCCTTCCTCAGCCAGCCCAAGAATTGTTTGCTCGGCCTGTTCATCCTGCTGACCAACATAATCAAGATAGTATTCCACGCTGGTAATAGCATCGGCCAAAGCATCCAGCATATTCCAATTAGGCACGCTATCTTCAGCCAACACTTCTGCCACCAAAAATTGGTGGCAGGCATTCAGTACCGCAGCGGCTCTATGTAACGTCATCATGCCCAAAGCACCACGGACATCGAGAATCAGCTCAGGCACACCATCAAGGTTTTCCCTCTGCCACTGGGAGGCAATAAACTCAACGATGGCACTCTTTACTGTCACAAGACCCTTACGGACCTCATCTAACAACGCTTCCTGAGCACGATTAACCTCTACCTGCATCTCGCCCGAAGCTGCTGACCCATCAACCAGTTGCCGGTTATTATCTAACCAACCATGCAGGCTAGCCTCTCCTTCCACCAGTTGAGTGGCTACCAACACTAAGCAGCCCTTACCTGAATCAGAGGGATTATTTCGGAGGGCAAGTATCTGCTCCCGTGCTTGTTCCATAGAGGCACGAAGCTCACTGCGCCCGACCACCGCTAGAGAATCACTGATTCGTCGCAACCCATTACTGGCATCATCCAATAGCTGTTCGTTATCGCCGCCTTCCATGGTGTAGCGATCGAGACTCTCTTTGACTTGAGCAATCTCTTCATCCAGTGCGGCAACAATTGCCTGAGCCGTCTCCGGGTGGTACATCGGTGACAAGCCATCCTCGCTATCTTCTAACAACGCCTCCGGAAGCGCTTCATCCAAGTGATAGTCTGCCCGTACCAAAAGAGCACGAGGTGCCTCACTGCGAGAATAGGCAATATAGAACAAGATGTTTTTCAGCAACACTTCTGGCAATGGCTGAGATAGCCCTTCTACGCCTGCTTGGGCAAGCTGGCGGATTTCACTGTCCAGCTCCCGTAACAACATTTTGACGGAATACCCTAAGGGTATTTCTTTTGCGGAAATACCTTCAAGTAGTGCCAATACCGTGGTCCATAGCGGCTCTCTTGGTAAGCCTTTACTAAGCTCCTTTAAGCGAGAAAAAACCTTGTCAAGATAACCAAAGTTTTCTTCCACTTTTTCACCCTTGACCACCCCCAACAGCGCGTACTGATACATCTGCCGCAATTTACGCAGCAAGTTGGTCATAGACACTGGATCTGGTTGGCGGTTGTAAGGCTTACTCAGTTTTTGCGTCGCATCCATCTGCGGTGTAAAAAAGGCCGTTTCAGACACCAGCGGCTCACCACGTACAACACGTAGCTCATTGAGTAACAACAACAGTATTTCCGGCTGATCACGCCGACTGGTCATGACCTGGCGCAAGTACGCAGGCAATTTGAGTATTGCCTGCACCATCACATCGCAGGCATCAGCCACATTTTTAACATGCCCTTCCAGCATGCTCACGGCCAGCCCTTCCATTTCTTCAGCCAGCAACAGAGGGCCATGGCACTCGGCAATTTTCAGAGAGCCATGTACTTGGTGAATATAACTAAGACAAAAACGTATTTGGGACTCATCGGATGGATCGACAAGGTAAGACTCAAGTGCTTCATAGGCCTGATGCAGGCTAGTTTCGACCTCGTCGATCAGCCATTCAAGACCCTGCAGCCTCCCCTTTAACTCCATCAATAGACCTCCGCTCTACTTCACTGAGCGCAACGATAGATAGGTACTGGGCAACAATCTTGCGCCTGTACCACTGACAGGGTACCGACTATTTGCCCACACAAAACATCACCCAACTGACTCATCAACTACCTAGCCCTTTTTCTCTTCGTTATCGAGACCGTCAAGGTCAACGCTCTCTAGAGCCAGCTCATCAGCAGAGGCTTTCGTCTGACCCTCTGCATCATCTGCATCTCCACTTTCACCATCAAAATTCCGATCACTATCGACATTATCGTCGGCCAACAATTGCTCCATGAGCTCATCTTCAATTGAAAGATCCTCTTCATCAAGCCCAAGATCTGATTCCAATGCAGCATGGGCCGCTTCTGCCTCTTCAAGCACTTTGTTGATTTCAACTGATTCTACCGTGCCCTCACTTTCAGGCACTGACTCATCCTCACCACTACGATGCAATGCTTGATCAACCATTGCCGCTTCATCCTCTGAGAGGCCATAACCCTTCACCGGTGGTTTTTCTTGTCGTTGTTCTTCCTCCGATGGCTGGTCGATAGATTCCGCCTCATCCTCTTCAGAACCAATCTCTTCTTCCTCAACGGCCACAAGGTCAGTAATAGCTCCTTCTTCTATCCCAAACTCATCGTAAGTGAAGCCTGTGTCATCAGCCTCCAGAGATTGCTGTTCCTGCTCCATTGATTCGGGGAGTTTGAAGCCAGAGACAGAGTTTCTGAGTTCTATTGCCAGCTCAGCCAGCTCTCCAGTGGAGTGCGCCGTATTGTTAGTACCAGATAAGGTTTGAGAGGTGATGTCTTGAATCACATTCATGGTGCTGGAGATATGACCAGCAGTCGTAGACTGGCGGCTTGCCGTTGCAGAAATATCCTGAATCAACTCTGCCAAATCGGCAGAAACTGTTTCGATTTCCTCCAAAGCACCACCGGCAGCATGTGCTCGCTCAGCACCCCTTACGACCTCCGACGTCGTTTGCTCCATAGAGCTCACGGCCTCATGGGTATCGGTCTGAATCGTCTTCACCAAGGAGGCAATCTGCTTGGTCGCTGCCGCAGAACGCTCTGCCAGCCGCTGCACCTCATCCGCCACCACAGCAAAACCACGGCCTGCATCACCAGCCATCGAGGCCTGAATAGCTGCGTTAAGTGCCAAAATGTTGGTCTGGTCAGCAATGTCGTTAATTAGGGATACGATATCGCCAATCTCTTGGGAGCTTTCACCCAGCTGCTTGATCCGTTTGGAGGTGTCCTGAATCTGCTCACGAATAGTATCCATACCAGCGATGGTATTCTGTACAACCTCCGCACCTTTTTTGGCGATAGACACCGATTTCTCAGCCACCATGGCCGACTCGGAAGAACTGGCCGACACTTGGTCAATAGTAATGGCCAGCTCATTGGTCGCCGCAGAGGCTCCGGTAATCTCTTGCGCCTGATGTTCAGAGGCTTCCGCCAGCTGCAAAGCTGTGGCTCTGGTTTCATTGGCGGCGGCCGAAACATTCTCAGAGGTATCCTGAATCTGAGCGACCAAAATTCTCAACTGATCGATCGTATAGTTAATAGAGTCCGCAATAGCTCCAGTAAAATCTTCAGTAACTGTCGCGTGGCTTGTTAGATCACCTTCACCAAGGCCAGCAATTTCATCCAGCAGTCGTAAAATGGCCTGCTGATTATGCTCATTGGCGGTTGCCGTTTCACGGAGACGACGGCGAGTTTCTGCTGAAATCAGCACACCCATCACCGCCATCAAAATCACACCAAAAACACCGGCATATAATGCTGTCTGGTATGAGAGCCCGAAGCTTTTAGGTGGTGCCGCAATAACGTCAGACAGCTGACTGATTTGTTCTTGTAAAACCGGAGATTCTTCAAGGATCTCATTGTTTGCTTGGCGGGCACTAAAAAGTGCTGGTGTCGCCTCGAAAATCTCCTGAATGGAGCTGCTCACAAAGGCGAAGCGCTTGGTAATGCTCTCTAGGCTAGTCTTGGCCTTCTGCCCTGTTACTCGACTAATACCTAGTTGGGTATTACCCGTTTTCATTCCCTCCAGAACCCGACCAAACAGGTTTGCATCACTCGTAAATTGTTTCGCAGCGGTTTCAGCATCGGCGCCACCTGCCAGCATTTTATCTACATTACGACCTATCCTCTCTGCGCGCCAAGATTGTGCTTGAGCAACAGCTACCTGCTCTGCAGGCGCTCTACTTGCCAGTAATATTTCTACAACTTGAGTATGCTCCTGCTGTAATTCAGGCAAAGTATCGTTCAGCGTCGCGGCAACTTGATTCAGAAACATCACTGTGTTTTTGTTATCAATAATAGTCTGGGCATTTTCACCGGCTTTCAACCAAGCCTCTTCCAAACTACTTAATTGGGATGAAGGGGTTGCAGAGGAAAGATTCGCATTTAGCGTACTCCAACTTTTCTGCATTTGATCCACTACATTCTGCAGCTCACTAAACGCATCTTCCTGACCAGATGTTGCTTCATGGGACAAGCTAACCAACCGATAGGATTGCGCTCGCATCTCTGAGGCACGCTGCAGGTTTTCCTGGTCCCGGGAAGTTTGCTGAAAGACCGTCAGTAAATTAAAGCCGAGGAAAACAATCACGACGACGAGCATCACTGACAACACTACAGTCAATGTATTGGTTTTAGGTTTCTGGCTTCCTGTTTTCATCTCAATCTCTTTCCGAACAAGTGATGCTGGTGCATCCCAGCAATTCTAGGAATTATCTATACGATGAACCGACTAAACGGCCACCTCCATAAAACATTGGTCACTGAGCAACTGGCCGGGACGTAACAAAACCCAAGTTTTATCAGCTTGCACGAACCCACCCTCAGCGTAAGGGGAAAGCACTTCTGGAACACCGTCAAGCTGCTGGCTGAAGGTATCAATGCCAAAATGGCGCATATCATAGACCCGATCAACTACCAGGCCTACGAAAATACCCATCATATCGATCACCAAAACACGCTGCGCCTTTGGTGGTGCAGATAACGCACCACCAAGGAACTCAGCAAAGTTGATTATCGGCAATAATCGCCCACGCAGGTTTGCCACCCCCAACACCCAAGTATTTACTCGAGGCAGACGAGTACACGGTGGCAACTCTATAATTTCTGTTAGCTCTTCAAGCGCCATAGCCAAATGCACCCCCAGAAGGGAAAAGCAGGCCACTTTTCGTGTAGGGACAATATCTTCCTGCGCAGGTAACCCTCGACCGGTTTCAGTAAACTGCCGAGAAAGAGAAAGAAGCGCGTTAAATGCTGAACTGTGTTTGGTCATGCCTCATTAGTAATCAGCCTTCAGCTGATTACCTCCTTTAGCACATCAACCAGGTTTTGCTCACTGACAGGCTTGGTCAGGTACGCTTTAGCCCCTTGGCGCATACCCCAAACCTTATCTGTTTCCTGATCCTTGGTTGTCACCATGACCACAGGAATATGTTCTGTTTCCCGAGTCTTATTTAATTGTCGAGTGGCCTGAAACCCATTCAACCCAGGTAAGACAATATCCATCAGAATGGCATCCGGCTGCTCTCTCTTGGCAACTGTCACGCCCTCCTCACCGCTCTCCGCTGAGAGCACAGCGTAGCCATTCTTTTCCAACAACCCCACGAGCTTATGCATCTCTGTTGGCGAATCATCAACTATCAATACTGTTGCCATACTCTCCCCCACTTGGGTTTACGAGAAATTTAGGTTTGAGTGTCCGCATCAGCTCTTGATGAAAACTTCTCAAGCACTTCAAATAATTCAGCCTTACTAAAAGGCTTTGTAAGATAATCATCCGCGCCAACTATCCGACCCTTCGCTTTGTCAAAAAGCCCGTCCTTACTCGACAACATAATGACTGGGGTGTGCTTATACTGGCTATTATTCTTGATCAAAGCACAGGTCTGATAACCATCCAGACGCGGCATCATAATATCCACAAAAATCACCTCAGGACTCTTATCTGCAATCTTGGCAAGAGAATCAAAACCATCAGTAGCCGTAATGACATCACAACCTGCTTTAGTTAGCAGTGTCTCTGCTGTACGCCGGATAGTATTACTATCGTCAATAACCATTACCCTGAGGCCTTTCAGGTGTTCTTCCATTCTTGCATGTCCCGCGTTGTGATTATGCTTAACCGGTGATTCCCAGAAGAACCTTATTTAACACAACCACCAAGTTTAATCTATAACTGGCTGCCAACCCTGAAACTTGCGAACTGTTTTTCCTTATGCCGGTTGTCTTCTCGAGCTGAGCCCCTTAAGTTAACAGCATTAATCACGATCACTCGGTATACAATCATAATTAACAAGTCGCCCCTCGTGGCGTGATGCAGGTAACAGTTATGAAGAGAACTCTCGGGGTTGTTATGGACCCCATTAGCAATATCAGCGTTATAAAGGACACAACCCTAGCTCTTTTACTGGCGGCTCAAAGCCGAGGCTGGCAGCTGATGTATATGGAGCAGGCAGACCTGGCTCTAGAAAACAACATATCGGTTGCCTCCCTTAAACCGCTACAAGTCAGGGACGATGCCGCTGACTGGTACACACTGGGGGAGCCTCAGCTGCAACCACTCTCCGAGCTGGATGTACTGCTGATGCGCAAGGACCCACCATTTGATAGCGAGTATATCTATTCCACCTATATTCTAGAGGCGGCAGAAAAGTGTGGCGTGCTGGTTATTAATAAACCGCAAAGCCTCAGGGACTGCAATGAGAAAGTCTTCGCCACACTATTCCCTGAATGCTCACCACCACTACTGGTCAGTCGTGATAAAAATCGACTAAAGCATTTCCATAAGACCCATGGCAACGTCGTCTTCAAACCTCTCGATGGCATGGGCGGCACCGCCGTGTTCCAAGTCCGTCAAGACGACCCTAACCTGAATGTGATTATTGAAATGCTAACCATCGATGGCACACGCACCATCATGGCACAAAAGTTTATTCCTGATATTTCCAATGGCGACAAACGCATTCTCATGGTGGACGGAGAGCCTATACCCTACTGCCTCGCCCGAATCCCTCCTGAAGGTGATATTCGCGGTAACCTCGCCGTAGGCGGCACAGGCGTAGTACGGCCACTGAGTGAAAGGGATCTATGGATTGCCCAACAGGTGGGCCCTGTACTAAAAGAAAAAGCGATACTGTTCGCTGGGCTGGATGTGATCGGCGACTATCTGACCGAAATTAACATCACCAGCCCCACCTGCGCCCGGGAAATAGACCGAGAACAGGCAACAGATATTGGCGGAAAGTTGATGGACGCCATAGAGAAACGACTCCGGTGAAAGGTATTACTATTCCCGAAACCCGGCCGCAGCACGAACCGGACCGTTTTGGTTTTTCTTTATTTTTGGCCATTGCTATACATGCGCTGATTATTTTTGGGCTGGGCTTCAAGATGTACCAGCAACAACAGAGTGCACCCACATTAGAAGTGACACTGGCACAACACCGCAGCGAACATGCGCCGGAAGATGCTGACTTTCTGGCACAGCACAACCAGCAGGGCAGTGGCGACCAAAGCGAAACACGCGAACTTACCACAGACCGGTCGCCTGAAATCAGTGCCGCGCAGCTAAAAAAAATTGGCGCCCCTCAACAACAGACGCAACAGCAAACAACACAGAGAGACACTCCGGCCCTTTCCACAACCTCGGATAGCCTGTCCAGCACAGCGGACCGCCTCTCACCCAATGAAATACTTAACAGTATCGCAACGCCACTACCTCCCTCCGCCTCTCTCGAGCTTGCCAGCCTGAAAGCCAAGCTCGATCAGAAACAACAGGAGTACAGTAAATTACCCCGAGTATTGAGAATTACCTCTGCCAGCACCAAGTCAGCGGAGCACGCCTCTTACTTACGCTACTGGATTGACAGTATCGAAATGGTCGGCAATAACAACTACCCCGAGGAAGCCCGCCGCAAGGCCATGTATGGTGATTTGCGACTGGCCGTGACGCTACGGCCTAACGGGGCTGTGGAAGGTGTAGAAATTTTACTGAGCTCAGGCCAGCGAGTATTGGACCAAGCTGCCGTGAGAACCGTACGGCTCGCATCACCCTTTGCTCCGTTTCCAGCCGAGATGAAACAATGGGATAAACTTGAAATTATTCGCACTTGGCGATTTGTACCTGGCAATCGCCTGAATACAGAAAACTAAAGTTACGGGGCTTGTTTTCCTGCGCAGGCAACCCATACTCATAGATATGAAGCCGTCATCTGAGAAAAATCCGTTTCAATCCCTCAGCAACCACTTTCTAGTGGCGATGCCAGGACTGCTAGACCCCAACTTCTCACACGCTGTTATCTATATCTGTGAGCACACTGAAGAAGGCGCTATGGGGCTGGTCGTTAACAACCCTTTGGACATTCCCCTCAGTCAGGTTTTTGAGCAATTTGAAATTGACTATCCGCCAGCGATAGGCGAGCAACCCCTGCTGTCAGGTGGCCCCGTCCAAACAGACCGCGGGTTTGTGCTGCATCGACCCACCGAACGGGAATGGGAATCTACCCTGGCTATTTCTAATGACATCAGCCTCACCGCCTCAAAGGACATCATTCCTGATATTGCACAAGAACGAGGGCCAAACGATTTAATCATTACCCTAGGCTACTCTGGCTGGGGATCCGGGCAACTGGAAGAAGAACTTGCTGACAATGCTTGGCTCACCGTACCCGGCGATGCCAATATTGTCTTCAATGTACCCTTTGACCAACGCGCTCATGCTGCGGTGGCCATTATCGGCATTGACCTTAACCAACTCAGCGTTAATGCTGGCCACGCATAAGAGTAATCCCATTTCTGCTGAAATCTGCACTCTTCTAGCCTTTGACTTTGGTACACGCCAAATCGGGGTTGCCGTAGGCCAAGCCCTCTCCGGTAGCGCTAACCCACTGACGGTCCTTAAGGCCCGTGATGGCATCCCCGACTGGACACAAATTGAGGGCTTGCTGGAAGAATGGAAGCCTGATCGTTTACTGGTTGGCCTACCATTAAATATGGATGGCAGCGAAAGTGACTTTTGTGCAAGAACAAGAAAGTTTGCCCGCCGGCTTCACGGCAGATTTGGACTAAAAGTCAGCATGGTCGATGAGCGGCTGTCCACCTTTGAGGCAAAGCAGCTCGCTAGAGAACATAATAAGCAACAGGTGAGTTACCGAGATCAGCCCATCGATGATCTGGCCGCAGCCCTGATTTTACAAAGCTGGATGTCCGACCCCGAATTGGCGATTGACCCCTGAACGATTAAGCGGCCCCACCCTAAATGGAGCCGCTTCGACAAAGCTTAAACAACGTCTATTTAGAAATGATTGACCCTATCATCACGATCTTCTTCCACTTGCAACTCATCTGCCGCGTGAGACAGATAGCCCGGGTCTGTTTCCGATTGCAGCTTAATAAGTAGACGCAGATCATTTTTCGAATCCGCATAGAGTATGGCGTCTTCGTAGGTAATTAAGCCCTCATCATAGAGCTCATACAGCGCCTGGTCGAAGGTCCGCATGCCGAGCTCGTTTGAACGAGCCATTAACTCCTTGAGTTTGTGTACTTCACCCTTGCGAATCAAATCGCTGGCTAGCGGTGTATTAATCAAAATTTCAATCGCTGCCCGGCGACCACTGCCATCCGCTAATGGAATCAGTTGTTGTGCAATCAAGGCCTTCATATTAAGAGACAAATCCATCCACAACTGGCCATGGCGTTCTGCCGGAAAAAAGTGCTGGATTCTGTCCAGTGCCTGGTTAGCATTGTTAGCGTGTAGAGTAGCCAGAACCAAGTGGCCCGTCTCGGCAAAGGTAATCGCATGCTCCATCGTTTCAGGAGTCCGAATTTCACCAATAAGAATGACGTCTGGAGCCTGCCGCAACGTATTCCTAAGGGCAACCTCAAATGACTCAGTATCTACACCCACCTCACGCTGATTAACAATACAGTTCCCATGCTGGTGAACAAATTCAATGGGGTCCTCAATAGTAATAATATGCCCTTTGGAATTTCTATTGCGATAACCAACCATTGCCGCCAATGATGTCGACTTACCCGTACCCGTTGCACCTACAAAAATAATAAGGCCTCGTTTGGTCATCACCAAATCATTCAGTATGGGTGGAAGCTGCAAGTCTTCAACGGTTGGAATCACCGTCTCAATTCTACGCAACACCATCCCCGCCTCATTGCGCTGGTAAAAAGCACTGACCCGAAAACGACCAACCCCCGCTCGACCTATGGCAAAGTTCAGCTCCTTGGTATGGTGAAAATCCTTAATTTGATCCTCATCCATAATACTTTCCACTACCTGGCGGGACTTTTCAGGTGATAGCGGCGTTTTTCCGACCGGCGTGATGGTGCCATTGACCTTGATACTGGGCGCCACTCCGGTAGTAATAAAAAGGTCTGATGCATCCTTTTCAACCATCAGCTTCAACAGTACGTCAAAATCCATTACCTACTCCTAAACACAATCTCTTTGCTCTTTACAGGCAGGGAATTGATTGACCCCGCCTAGTGACTATTCTTTCTTCTCGTATTGATATTTCAATACAGCACTCAATTAATAACAGGGCGCCATACCTATATCACCTTATTAAAAGTCATCGGGAATTTTTGCTTTTTCCTGCGCAGTTTCCCGAGTAATTACTTTTTGTTGTACCAAACGGAGTAAATTCTGATCCATGGTCTGCATACCATGTGATGCCCCAGTCTGAATTGCAGAATACATTTGTGCGATTTTATCTTCTCGAATCAGGTTGCGAATTGCTGGAGTACCAACCATGACTTCATGAGCAGCAATTCGGCCACCTCCAATTTTCTTCATCAAGGTTTGTGCAATCACCGCCTGCAAAGACTCCGACAACATCGAGCGCACCATAGACTTTTCCTGCCCGGGGAACACATCAACGATACGGTCAATAGTTTTTGCCGCCGAGGTGGTGTGCAGCGTGCCGAATACTAAGTGACCTGTCTCTGCAGCTGTCAGTGCAAGTCGAATTGTCTCTAAGTCACGCATCTCACCCACCAGGATAATATCCGGGTCTTCTCGAAGTGCAGAACGCAACGCTTCGCTAAAGCCGTGGGTATCTCTATGCACTTCACGCTGATTGACCAAGCACTTCTTGCTTTCATGGACAAATTCAATAGGGTCTTCAATAGTGAGAATATGCTGGTAGCGGTTTTCGTTAACGTAATCCACCATCGCCGCCAGCGTCGTTGACTTACCAGAACCCGTGGGCCCAGTCACTAACACCAGCCCCCTTGGCAACATCGCAAGATCACGGAATATCTGACCAAAACCAAGGTCTTCCAAGGTCAACACTCGCGATGGAATGGTTCTGAATACCCCGGCAGCACCCCGGTTTTGATTAAAGGCATTAACCCGGAAGCGCGCTACACCGGGCACCTCAAAGGAGAAGTCGGTCTCTAGAAACTCTTCATAATCCCGGCGCTGCTTATCGTTCATGATCTCATAGATCAGGGTGTGAACTTCCTTGTGCTCCATCGGCGGCAGGTTTACCCGCCTCATGTCACCATCAATCCGTATCATCGGTGGCAGTCCAGCTGAAAGGTGTAAATCTGATGAGCCCTGTTTCACACTAAAGGCTAACAGCTCCGTAATATCCATGAGTTATTCCTGTTATTCTGAGTTAATCTACTACTTTCTATAAAAAGCCTAGCAATACAATGCACCTAAGCCAAGTATATGCCTAATATAATTGACAATCTCAGCCTTATTTATCAAAAAATTGAACACTTAGCCAAAAAAGCAGGGCGTCATCAAGGTGATGTCACCCTGCTGGCTGTTAGCAAGGGGCAGCCATCTTCAGCTATCCGACAGGCCTATGCACTGGGCCAACGTCACTTCGGAGAAAATTACTTGCAAGAGGCCTTAGACAAGCAACAACAGCTTGCTGATCTTACTGATATTTGCTGGCATTTTATTGGCCCGATCCAATCCAATAAAGCACGGAAAGTAGCAGAACATTTTGATTGGGTTCACTGCATTGACCGAGCCAGTATTGCCAAGCGACTGAGTGCATGCCGCCCCGAAAAAAACAGCTCTCTGAATGTTTGCTTACAAGTAAACATTGATAGCGAAGAGAGCAAATCGGGTGTACCGGTAAACCAGGCTGAAGCCCTGGCTCAGGCCATTATTGAACTGCCAAACCTGAAACTGCGAGGATTGATGGCCATCCCGCAAAGCCGCCCGACCGCATCAGAACAACAAAAACCCTTAGCAGCTCTCGCCAAGCTGCTATCTAACCTACAAAGCAGCTCCCCTCAACTGTCAACATTAGATACACTCTCAATGGGAATGTCCGCCGACCTTGAAGCTGCGATCATAGAAGGTGCCACCATCATTCGCATTGGCACGGCTATCTTCGGCCCCAGGCAAACCCCCAAATAAAAGACAAACCAAGCGTATGTTTAAGGAAAACAGTGTGAACACATCAACATTGGCATTTATCGGCGGTGGCAATATGGCAACCAGCCTTATAGGCGGCCTGCTAGAGAAGGGCTACTCTGCAAACAACATCACTGTCAGCGACCCCGTGAAGGAGAACCGAGAACGGTTGTCTCAACAATTTGGCATCAACACCACCAGTGATAACAATCATGCAGTGGCAAGTGCCGACGTGGTCGTTTTAGCGGTCAAACCACAGGTCATGCAACAAGTAGCCCAAGGAGTTCAAGCGGCTTTGGTGCACCAGCCTCTGGTAATCTCCATCGCGGCTGGCATTTCCATGTCGTCCCTACAAGCGTGGCTAGGACAAGAAACCCCCATTGTTCGCTGTATGCCTAACACCCCCGCACTGGTACAAACAGGGGCTGCCGGATTATTTGCCAACACACGAGTCAATTCTACTCAACAAACCCTAGCTGAAAATATCCTAAATGCTGTGGGCATTTCTTGCTGGCTAGACGATGAAGATGAAATAGATGCCGTCACTGCTGTATCTGGCAGCGGCCCGGCCTATTTCTTCCTCATCATGGAAACGATGGAACAAGTGGGCGTAGAGCTCGGGCTCACACAAGAAGTTTCCCGCAAGCTCACCTTGCAAACCGCACTGGGGGCAGCAAAAATGGCTATTGAAAGTGATGTAGACTCTGCCGAATTGCGCCGCCAAGTGACCTCCCCCGGAGGAACGACAGAGCGCGCTATTGAGACCTTTATGGACGAAGGCCTCACCGATCTCTTCCGAAAAGCCATGACAGGTGCCGTTGAACGAGCACAGGAAATGGCAAAGGAAACAGCCAGTTAATAACGACAACACCCAATTATTAAGACCCGTTATAAAAAAGGTACGCTATGAACACATTTGCCCAGGCCGGTACTTTCCTGATTCAGTCTATCGGTAGCTTTTATTTGTCTATCGTCTTGTTGCGATTTTTATTGCAGTGGGTCAAGGCGGATTTCCACAACCCAATTTCACGATTTCTGGTCAAGGCCACTCACTTGCCTAGCAAACCACTCCGCAAATTGTTCCCTACCTTCCGCTCTTTCGATATGGCCAGTCTGGTTCTGGCCCTATTGGTTCAGTGGCTAGCCATTCAGCTCACTGCCTCCATCAATAGTGCCGGGCTTATTAATATTCTTCTGGCACTCTCCTGGGGGGCCGTTGGTGCAGTATCACTGGTGCTCAACCTGTACTTATACGGTCTTCTGGCTATCATTATTGTTAGCTGGGTTGCACCGCAGAGCCATCACCCGGTGTTACTCTTACTCAACCAGCTACTCGCTCCCGTCATGGAACCTTTTCGGCGAGTTATCCCGCCGCTGGGAGGACTCGACTTGTCCCCAATCTTTATGTTTCTGGTGATACAGATGCTGCAAATTTTTGTGCATGGCATTGCTAACTACCTGCAATTACCGCTGCCTATCGTCCCGGGCATCTAATGGTTGGAAAAAGTGGAAGCCGGCTCTTTTAAATGGTGAACTCTCAGACAAAGAGTCACTATCAGTGGCAGAAAGAAGCTTTGTTACTGCACTGTCTGTTACAGCCCAAAGCCTCTAAAGATGAAATTACCGGCATCCACGACAACCGGCTAAAAATTCGTATCACTGCACCGCCAGTGGACGGAAAAGCTAATCAGCACCTGATAGCATTAGTCAGTAAATGGTTCGGAACCACCAAGAGAAAAGTATCCATAGTTCGTGGTGAAACCGGTCGTCAGAAAACACTGCTGATAAAGGAGCCGCGCCGAATCCCTGAAGGATCAGAAATCACAGCCCCTAAATCCTAACACCCAACTTCTAGGCGTTACCGCCATGACTACCGATTACAGCATGCTAGCGTGGTTCTCTATTGTGCTAGGGCCATCTGCTGAACCTTCACCAAATCAGCAATACCTCGCTTGGCCAGCGCCATCATTTGCTGAAACTCATCTTCGGAGAAGGGGGCTTCTTCTGCTGTACCCTGGACCTCAATAAAACCTCCCGCACTATTCATCACAACATTCATATCAGTCCCCGCATTGGAGTCTTCTGCATAATCCAGATCCAACACCGCTACGCCCTTGTACATTCCCACGGACACTGAAGCCACCATATTAGCTAGAGGGTTCTCCGCCACTTTGCCCGCTTTCTGCAAATGAGCGATGGCATCCATCAGTGCCACACAAGCACCCGTAATAGAGGCTGTACGTGTTCCTCCATCGGCCTGAATCACATCACAATCTATGGTGATAGTATTTTCACCTAACGCCTCAAGATTGATCGCAGCCCGGAGAGACCGACCAATCAACCGCTGAATTTCCATGGTCCGTCCACCCTGCTTGCCACGAGATGCTTCTCGACCCATCCGTGAACCTGTTGAACGCGGTAACATGCCATATTCTGCAGTCACCCAACCCTGACCCTTACCCCTTAAAAACCGAGGCACGGAATTTTCAACACTGGCAGTACAAATCACCTTAGTATCGCCAAATTCAACCAGCACCGAACCCTCGGCATGCTTGGTGTAATTACGGGTGATTTTTACCTTACGAAGTTGTTCTGGACGACGGCCACTGGGTCGGGTCATGTGTATTTCCTGTCAGCTTGAAAAAGGGGACGCCATTTTAGCGGAATTATTTCGCTGATGTAGCGCCGTGTTACCATATGCGCCAATTTTTGACCCACGGAGACCAAGATGCCCAGCAGTATGACCGCCTTTGCCCGCCAGACCATCGAATGTGACTGGGGAACCGCTGCCTGGGAAATTCGATCCGTCAATCACCGCTATCTCGAAACTAATTTCCGTATGCCTGAGACCGTGCGTGACATCGAAATGGGACTTCGCGAACTGACACGCAAACATTTGCAACGAGGCAAACTTGATTGCTCTCTACAACTCAATATTGTCAAAGAAACAGGGACGATCGATGTCAATCATGCGCTAACAGATCAGTACATCTCAGCTTGCGAGCGACTAGCCAACCAAATGGAAAATCCCGCTCCAGTCTCACCACTAGATATTCTCAAGTGGCCCGGCGCGCTGAAAGAACCAGAAGTAGACACGGATGCGCTCAAAAAAGCGCTGACAACGTTATTTAGAGACACCTTGATTCAGCTTGAAGAAGGACGGAGTCGTGAGGGTGAAAAACTTAAGGTATTGATTGAGCAGCGGCTTGATGCCATCACCTCAGAAGTTGATACCGTTCGCACCAAATTACCGCAGCTACTGGTCGCACAAAAACAAAAAATTATAGACCGCTTACACGAAGTCAGTGCCGACCTAAATAGCGACCGCCTAGAACAAGAACTGGTCTTTCTCGCCCAGAAAGCTGATGTGGATGAAGAGTTAGATCGACTCGATACCCACTTAAGCGAGATTCGCCAAGTACTGAACCGTCGTGAGCCCATCGGCAGGCGTCTGGATTTTTTGATGCAAGAACTTAACCGTGAAGCAAATACCCTTGCCTCAAAATCCATCGCCAGCGACACTACCCAATCTTCCGTTGAGCTCAAGGTACTGATTGAGCAAATGCGGGAACAGATCCAGAATATAGAATAGGCGGAGTACCCAAAACCCATGTCCACTAGAGGCACCCTGTACACCATTTCTGCACCATCCGGTGCGGGTAAAACCAGCTTGGTCAATGCTCTGCTCGAAGACTGTGGTGATATCTGCGTTTCAGTTTCCCACACCACCCGCCCTAAGCGTCCGGGTGAGGAGGATGGCATTAACTACCATTTTGTCGATGAAGTCACATTCACAGCCATGCTCAATCAGAGCGCCTTTTTGGAGCACGCTCAAGTATTTAATAACTACTACGGGACTGCTCACGAGTGGGTTGAGAACGTGCTGACCAAAGGCCAGGACGTTATTCTTGAAATCGACTGGCAAGGTGCAACACAAATCCGCCGACTACGTCCTGACTGTGTGGGCATCTTTATACTCCCCCCTTCACTCAAGACACTGGAAGAACGCCTGACGGGACGCAATCAGGATGATCCTGCTGTTATCCGTCACCGCTTGGCCGAAGCTCAGGAGGAAATGTCTCACTATGTGGAAGCAGACTACCTGATCATCAATGATAACTTTGACGACGCACTTGCGGAGCTGAAATCTGTCGTGGTCAGCCAACGGCTAACACGAGACAACCAACAACAAAAAAATGGCAATTTACTCAAGGACTTGTTGTCCTGAAACCCGCAATTTTGTAAACTGTGAGGTTCTGCGGTTTATCCGCGGTGTTTTTTCTTTGCTTGTCAAAAAGCAAAATCTCTCATAACCGAAAATGAACGGAACAACCTATGGCCCGCATTACTGTTGAAGACTGCCTCGACCATGTCGATAACCGCTTTGAGCTTGTCATGGTGAGCTCTAAACGAGCACGACAGCTGGCTACCGGTGGAAAAGACCCACTTCTTCCTTGGGAAAATGACAAACCCACTGTCATGGCATTACGTGAAATCGAAGCAGGCTTGATTAATGCGAGCATCCTCACTGAGAAAGAAGAGCCAGAAGAGCTGCTGATGGAGTCGATTGACGAAGACGAAGAGACCGTTGTCTCTGAAGAGACTGCCACCGCCTCTGAAGAAAGCGCCCCTGTTTCCGAACAACCCGCCGCACCTGCAGCAGAGTAACCTTATATTCGGGAGGAGGGGACGCCTTGGAAGCTATCGATGCACTCAGCCACAAGCTTTCCTCCTACCTCGAACCTACGCAAGTCCAGGGCATCATCAGCGCCTACCAGTTTGCCGACAAGTGCCACGAAGGACAAGTTCGCCAAAGCGGCGACCCCTATATTACCCACCCACTAGCCGTTGCCAATATTCTGGCCGACATGCATCTCGACCACGAAAGCTTGATGGCTGCTCTATTACACGATGTCATTGAAGATACTGATGTCAGTAAAGACGAACTGTCCAAACATTTTAGCCCCACTGTTGCCGATCTTGTAGATGGCGTCAGCAAGCTGAGCGAAATTGAATTTACCTCCAAAGCTGAACAGCAAGCAGAAAATTTTCAGAAAATGACCTTGGCCATGGCCAAGGATATCCGCGTGATGCTGGTGAAACTGGCAGATCGGCTGCATAACATGCGTACGCTGAAAGTGCTGAGCCCTGCAAAACGTCGCCGCATTGCCCGAGAAACGCTGGAAATTTATGCACCCATTGCCCAACGATTAGGCATCAACGATATCAGGATCGAATTTGAGGAATTAGGCTTTTCGGCTATGTACCCGGTAAGACATGCGCGAATGCAAGAGGCCCGCAAAGCTGCCCGGGGTCATCGCAAAGAAATCGTGGATGAAATCAAGGACAGTATTGAAATCCGCTTGGAGAAAGAGTCAATTTCGGCAGAGGTCACTGGTCGTGAAAAGCACCTCTGGAGCATCTACCAGAAAATGAAGAGCAAGAAAAAATCGTTCCGTGAAATCATGGATGTATTTGCTTTTCGTATTGTTGTTGATTCGGTGGATGAGTGTTATCGCACCCTCGGCATCATCCACAACCTGTTCAAGCCAGTTCCCGGTGAGTTTAAAGACTACATCGCTATACCCAAAGTGAATGGCTACCAGTCACTGCACAATATTCTTCTCGGCATGCACGGTGTCCCCATCGAAGTTCAAATCAGAACTCGAGATATGGATACCATGGCCAACGCCGGTATCGCTGCCCACTGGCTGTACAAATCCAAAGAAGAGGGCGCACCAAGAACTAACCGCTGGGTTCAGAGCCTACTCGAAATACAACAACAAGCGGGTAATTCACTGGAGTTTATTGAGCATGTCAAAACAGACCTGTTCCCGGATGAAGTCTACGTATTCACCTCCAAGGGTGAGATCATTTCTCTGCCCTCTGGCGCAACACCGGTAGACTTTGCCTATGCTGTACACACCGATGTGGGCAATGGCTGCGTGGCTTGTAAGGTCGATGGCCAGCTCGCTTCGTTATCAGAACCTCTTCAAAGTGGCAATCAGATCAAAATCATTACCGCCAAGGATACCCAACCCAACCCCTCTTGGCTGAACTTTGTCGTGACGGCTAAGGCACGCAGTGCTATTCGTCATTTCCTGAAACACCAGCAGCACGAAGAGTCTGTCGAACTGGGAAAACGATTGCTAGATCGAGCACTTGAGAATTTTGGCACCAGCTACAAAAGCATCAGAAAGTCCTGGATCAAGCGAATTCTAAAGGAAACCGGGGCTGCGACGTTTGAAGAGGTCTTGCAACAAATAGGCCTAGGAAATAGCCTCGCCTATGCGGTAGCCAACTTGATGGCACCACCATCAAAGCGCCGGGAAACAATGCCGGAAGAATTCAAATCGCCCATCATGATTGATTCTAGCGATGGGCTGGTTATCAACTATGCACGCTGTTGCCACCCAATTCCTGGCGACCCCATTCTGGGCCACCTCAGCCCCGGCAAAGGATTAGTGGTTCACCGAGAAGCCTGCAACAATCTCAATGAAATTCGCACAAATGTTGAAAAGTGTATGCCCCTTAACTGGTCTCCCAAAGTAACGGGGGATTTCCCCGTTGAGTTCAAGGTCGAACTGGTTTCCGAACGAGGTATTATCGCCACTCTCGCCTCACGCATCGCTGAATGCGAAGCAACTATTCATAAAATTAGTGTTAATGAACGCGACTCCCACTCCGGTATTGTCGACTTAGTCATTGACGTGAAAGGGCGTGTTCATCTTGCAAAAGTAATGCGCCGTATCCGCAGCCTAAGCCAAGTTCAGCGGGTTTACCGCATTAAGAGCTGACCCATAAAGGACACCATCATGATAAATAAAGCCGTCATTAGTACAGAAAAAGCCCCCGCAGCTATTGGCACTTACTCTCAGGCAATAAAAGTCACCAACACCGTTTACCTCTCTGGACAAATTCCGCTTGATCCAGAAACAATGACCGTGGTGGAAGGCGGTATCGATGCAGAAATTGAACAGGTATTTACAAACCTGACGGCTGTCTGCGAAGCAGCAGGCGGTGAGCTTAAGGATATCGTCAAGCTTAATATTTTTCTCACAGACCTCAGCAACTTTGCCACCGTCAATGAAATCATGGCTCGCTATTTTTCAGAGCCTTATCCAGCACGTGCAGCCATCGGTGTTAAAGAGCTCCCCAAAGGAGTCGGCGTAGAAATGGATGGCATTATGGTTATCTAAGGCTTCAACTTAACAATGGGGGGGGTATAGAAACAACAGCGCCCTAACTGTCTGCTAACAACGTACCATAACCCTCTCTGTAGGTAGGGTAACAAAATAGGTAGCCACTTGTTCTCAACCGCTGATTACTACACCGGCGGTTACCCATTCGCCTAGCTTCACTAGTCTCCAGTGGTTCAACCCCAACCTGTTCAGCAAGCCAGCGCTGCATTTCATGGGCAGGGGCCGGCTCATTATCAGTCGCCAAATACAGATTCTCTAAAGCTTCGCCCTGACCACACCTGTTCAACAGGTGTGTGAGGACACCCGCACAATCCTCCGAATGAATTCGGTTAGTCCAATGCACCGGCACCGCTGGGACGATGACGCCTTGTCTGACTTGGCTAATCAATCGACTTCGTCCTGGCCCATAAATCCCGGAAAACCGAACCACAACAGAGGGCGCAGCCAATTGCTGTATTACCTGTTCAGCTTCCAGCAGCCTTTTTCCCCGAAATGAACTGGGATTTGTTTCCGATAACTCATCGACCCATTCACCATTGCTCTGATGATAGACCCCGGTACTCGATACCCAAATCACCAACCCTGGAGATTGCCCACTCTGAACAATGGCTGACTGCAACGCCTGAGCACCCCCCACATATGTATCGACATAACCTTGATCAGTCATCTGATCAGCCGTCAGGGTAACGACAATGGCATCAAAACAACGACTAGCCAATAACCCCGCAAGGGCCTCTGTATCTTTGAGGTCTACAGCAACTGAACTAATATTGGGTGACAGCCTTTCTGGATGTCGCCGCATAGCCAATGCCTGCCAAACCAAACCATCCTGAGAGCACTCTAGCCTCTGAATCGTTCGAACACCGATATCACCACAACCAATAAATAAAACTTTTAACAACGACTTCTTCAATGAGCTTTCCCTTACCGATTTGTTTTAGCTATTATTAATAGCGCTGAGGAAATTGCCATGACCCTAACCGAATTACGCTACATCGTTACACTAGCCCAACAACAACATTTTGGCCACGCAGCAAAATTGTGTCACGTTAGCCAACCCACTTTAAGTATCGCTGTTAAAAAGCTTGAGCAAGAGCTGGGTGTCGACTTATTTGAGCGCTCTAAAAACAGCGTCCGCTCCACGCCCATCGGCGAACAAGTCATTGCCCAGGCCCAGCGAGTGCTGGAGGAAAGCGCCGCCATCAAAGATATCGCTTCAGCAGGTAGGGATCAGCTCAAAACCCCGCTCTATGTGGGTGCTATTTTTACCATTGGCCCCTACCTATTCCCACATTTTATTCCTGCCCTACAAGAAGCCGTTCCACAAATGCCCCTGGTCGTCGAAGAAGGCTTCACGGCCACCCTACGGCAGCGACTGCGCAAGGGCGAACTGGACGTGATCATTGTTGCCCTGCCCTTTAACGAACCTGATGTGGTCACCCAGCCCCTCTACTCAGAACCTTTTGTGGTTCTGATGCCCAACAATCACCCTCTGACCAAAAAGAAAAAAATCAAACCCGATGACCTCGAAAGGGAAAATGTTTTATTGCTGGGAGAAGGCCACTGCTTTGGTGATCAGGTACGCGAAGCACTGCCGAACCTGAACAAACACCAAGATGACAACCAGGCACAAATCCGAACCCACAGTGAAGGCAGCTCTCTGGAAACCCTTCGCCATATGGTGGCCTCGGGTCTCGGCATTACGATCCTACCCCTCTCAGCGGCACTCAGCGTCGGTTATCAGGAGGGGCTACTGGCAACTCGCCCCTTTGCTGACCCCGTACCCTGTCGTACCTCAGCCTTAGCGTGGAGAGCCAGCTTTCCCCGACACAAAGCAATCGATGCCCTTAGAAACGCGATCAAACAGCACCCCCTACCCCAGTGCCCCGCTATAGAGTGACCAACAATAGAATGCCCAATGGTAAAATGACCGAACACACCCTGGACCAGATGCCCGTCACCCAGCTCAAGGGGGTGGGAACCCAACTCTCTGGGAAATTGGCCAAGCTCGGCATTCACACCATTCAAGATATTTTGTTCCACCTGCCAATGCGGTATATGGACCGAACCCGGGTCACCCCCATTGGCAGCGTGCAACCCAATACCGACGTTGTGATAGAAGGGGAAATTCGTGGCTGCGACCTGGTCTATGGCCGACGCCGCAGTTTAATGTGTCGCGTCCAGGACAACACCGGCATCATTACCCTCCGTTTTTTTCATTTCAGTAACGCACAGCGGCAGAACCTTAAAACCGGCAACCAACTGCGCTGTTACGGCGAGGCCAAACGCGGTAGTTCCGGACTGGAAATCTATCACCCGGAATACCAGTTTCTTGACCAACACCAACCACTGCCCCTCCAACAACACCTGACCCCTGTATACCCTGCGTCTGAAGGGATTAGCCAACAACGATTGCGTACGATTGCCAGCCAAGCTCTTGCCCTGATGAGCGAGCACGCCATTACAGAATTACTCCCTGAGTCATTACATAAAACCTCTTTAACTGAGGCCATATTCTTTATTCATCAACCCCCTAAGTCGGCAGCTCTCGACCTCCTGGCCAACGGAGAGCACCCCGCACAACAACGATTAGCCTTTGAAGAGCTACTGGCTCACCACCTCAGTCTGCTCCACCTTCGTCAAACATTTCAGAAAAACAGTGCACCGGTGCTTAACAACGATGAGAAGCTTCAACAGGTGTTTCTTGCTTCGCTGTCATTCCAACTCACAGAGGCCCAATGCCGAGTCACTGCTGATATTCAACAGGATCTGGAAAAACCTTTTCCGATGTTGCGATTGGTTCAAGGTGACGTAGGTTCCGGCAAAACCATCGTAGCCGCATTGGCCGCACTGCAATGTGTAACCAATGGCAAGCAAGCTGCCATCATGGCACCCACAGAAATTTTAGCTGAGCAACACCGAAATAACTTTGAAGCATGGTTTAAACCTCTGGGCACCCGAGTGGCTTGGTTGACCGGGAAAGTCAAAGGTAAGGCCCGCGAGAAACAATTACTGGCCATCAACGACGGCTCCGCACAAGTGATTGTCGGCACCCATGCCTTATTTCAAGATGAGGTCATCTTTAAAGATTTGGGCCTTATTATCATCGACGAACAGCACCGTTTTGGAGTACACCAACGCTTAGCCCTGAAAGAAAAAGGGCAGGGCAGCAACTTTGCACCCCACCAACTGATCATGACCGCAACACCGATTCCAAGAACACTCGCCATGAGCGCCTATGCCGACTTGGACTGCTCTATTATCGATGAATTACCGCCGGGCAGGTCGCCCGTCAATACGGTGGTTATCGCCAACCATCGACGCCCGGAAGTCATCGAACGAGTACGAACAGCCTGTGCCAAAGGGCGTCAAGCCTACTGGGTATGCACCCTCATTGAAGAATCTGATGTACTCGAGGCCCAAGCCGCTGAGGCAACTGCAGACGAACTGCACCTGCTGTTACCCGAGCTACACATTGGTCTAATCCATGGACGACTGAAACCCGGTGAAAAAGCCGCCACCATGGAGGCCTTCAAGAAGGGTGACATTCAACTGCTGGTTGCCACCACCGTGATTGAAGTGGGTGTTGATGTGTCCAATGCCAGCTTGATGGTTATCGATAACCCCGAGCGCCTCGGACTCGCCCAACTCCACCAATTACGAGGCCGGGTTGGCCGAGGGAAAGAAGAAAGCCACTGCGTCCTTCTCTACAGCCCACCATTATCCCAACCGAGTACTGAGCGCCTAAAAATCATGCGCCAAACCACCGATGGCTTCCAGATAGCAGAAATGGATCTAAAGCTTCGGGGACCGGGTGAAGTCTTGGGCACCCGACAAACTGGCGAGATGGCGTTGCGTATTGCCGACCTGCAGCGGGACGCTCATTTACTACCAAATATCAAAAAAACCGCTGAAACAATGCTGGCTCTACACCCCTCACAAGCCCACGCTATTATTCGCCGCTGGCTAGGCGGCAGTGAACGTTATGGTCAGGTATAAAAGTTTGTGACGAACATGTGACATTTTCGTTACAGCTTCATATACTCGCGACCTATATTCATAGGAGTCCACTCCATGGTTTTTAGTAAGACGATATTTAACCTTTTTGGTAAATCCCCTATCAGTCCACTGCAAGCCCATATGACACTGGTGGTGGCCTGCGCAGAAAAACTGCAAGACTTTCTTGGTGCCGCCATTGCCAATGATTGGGAACTGGGCTCGGAAATCTTCGATACGATTTCCAAGAAAGAAGACAAAGCAGATGAGATGAAGCGTCAGCTTCGTCTACAACTACCAAAAAGCCTGTTCATGCCCCTTGATCGAGGCGACCTGCTAGACCTGCTAACCCTGCAAGACCGTATTGCCAATCGCACCAAGGATATTGCCGGTCTGATGCTGGGTAGAAAAATGTCTATCCCTGAGCCACTCCAACAGCAAATGATCGACTTTGTCTCTTCCTCAATAGAAGCGGGCCGTCAGGCACTAAAAGCGATCAATGAACTCGACGAGCTTCTTGAAGTTGGGTTCAGCGGGAAAGAAGTAGACTTTGTGGAAAAAATGATCGGCGAGCTGGATCAACTGGAAGACAAAACGGATCTGCTGGAACAGGAGATTCGCCATAAGTTATTTGACCTGGAACAGGACCTCCCTCCTATCGATATGATATTCCTCTACCAAGTGATTGACATGATTGGCGAACTGGCCGACCTAGCCGAAGGTGTTGGCGGGCGTCTACAACTACTGCTTGCCCGATAACTGGGTTGATAATTACAACTAGGAAATCCAGACATGACACTATTTGCTGAATACGGCCAAATACTGATCATCCTTGCCTGTCTTTTCGGGCTGTTTATGGCCTGGGGTGTCGGTGCCAATGATGTGGCCAATGCAATGGGTACCTCAGTGGGTGCAGGGGCGCTCACCATCAAACAAGCCATTCTTATTGCGATGGTTTTTGAATTTGCCGGTGCCTACCTAGCGGGCGGAGAAGTTACCTCCACCATACGAAAGGGCATTATTGACCCCGGAATTTTGGCAGAAACCCCCGAACTACTGGTGTACGGGATGCTTTCGGCACTACTTGCCGCAGGCACCTGGTTATTGATTGCCAGCATGATGGGCTGGCCCGTATCCACAACGCACTCAATTGTTGGTGCCATTGTGGGCTTTGCTGCGGTCGGTATTTCACCCGAAGCCGTTAACTGGGCCAAGGTGGGCAAAATTGTTGCCAGCTGGGTGGTGTCGCCCGTACTGGCCGGCACTATTGCCTACATGCTGTTTCGCAGTGTGCAAAAACTGATCCTCACTCAAGACGACCCCTTCTCTCGCGCCAAGAAAATCATCCCAATCTATATGTTTGCCGTGGGCTTTTTGATCGCCATGGTCACCATGGTCAAAGGACTTAAACACGTACTAAAAGATTCCGGCGTCGCCATGAGTTTTGGCGACTGTGCAATGATAGCCGCGGGCGTAGGTATTGTTGTCGCCATCGTGGGCTCGGTACTCCTCAATCGAGTCAAGCGTGACGAAGAAGCTGAGCACTACAACCGCTTTGCCAGTGTGGAGAAGGTGTTCGCTGTACTGATGATTTTCACCGCCTGTGCGATGGCCTTCGCACATGGTTCCAACGATGTGGCTAATGCCGTTGGCCCCCTAGCGGCTGTCGTTAGCGTGGTGAGATCTGGGACTGTTGGAGCAAGCAGCGTCATGCCCAGCTGGATACTGCTATTGGGTGGTGTCGGCATTATGTTGGGGCTTGCCACTTATGGCTTCAAGGTCATGGGCACCATTGGCCGAAAAATTACCGAACTCACGCCAAGCCGTGGCTTTGCTGCTGAGCTAGGTGCTGCTGCTACCGTGGTACTCGCATCAGGTATTGGCCTTCCCATTTCAACGACCCATACACTCGTTGGTGCGGTCCTGGGTGTTGGTCTGGCCAGAGGTATTGCTGCAATCAACATGAGAGTTATCGGCACTATCTTTATGTCTTGGCTGATTACTCTGCCAGCTGGCGCCGGTCTCGCCATTGTATTTTTCTTCTTCTTTAAAGGAATCTTTGGTTAACCAAGGCTTTCTTTATCAAGGAATGAAAAAGCCCGGCTCTTAGGCCGGGCTTTTTTGTTGGCTTATCTAACAGTCTAGCCTTCCAGTACCCCTTCCTCACCTTCTGATCTGGCAATAATCACCGCAGCACAGGAATCACTGAACACATTCACGGCGGTGCGAATCATATCCAGGATACGATCGGTCACCAGCAACATACCTATAGCCTCCATAGGCAACCCAACCACGCCCAAAATCACCGTAATCGCCACCAGGCTAGCTGCGGGAATACCAGCAACGCCAATGGAGGTTAATAGCGCCACCAGCACAATGATAAATTGGGTAACAAAGCTAAGCTCCAACCCATAAGCCTGAGCTATAAACATCGCCGCCACACATTCATAAAGCGCCGTTCCATCCATGTTAATGGTGGCCCCCAGAGGTAGCACAAAAGAGGTGGTGCGATTTGAAACACCCGCATTCTTCTCCACACATTCAATGGTCACCGGTAGGGTCCCAGAAGAGGACGCGGTTGAAAAAGCCGTTAATAATGCCGGCAGCATGGCCCGGTAGTGCTTAAGTGGATTAACCCCCGACAGACGAAGCATCAGACTCAGATTAATAAATACATGGATGGCCAGCGCCAACACAACCGTCACAAAGAAAATCAGCAAAGGCTGAAAAGCATCAAACCCGGTGGCTGCTACCGTCTTGGCCACCAAACCAAACACACCAATCGGCGCAAACTTCATGATAAACATGGTGATCGCCATCATGGTTTCATACACACCCTGCCAGAAACTCAGCATAGTCTTACTGAACTCCGTGGTGATGCGGCTCATAAAAACACCAAACAACAAGCTAAAGAATATCAGCCCTAACATTTGGCCATCTGACGCGGCCTTTACAATATTAGGTGGCACCATCCGCAGGAAGACCGCCGTAATATCGCCCGCACTGCGCCCTTCAACCCGTGCTAGCTGTTCTGTGATGGCATCCGATGAACTCAGGTTCAAACGACCGCCTGCCGCTTCACCATCAATGATCCCCGGCGCAAAGAGGTTTACCAAGATGAGTCCAACGGTGATCGACAGCAGGCTGGTCAGCATATAAAACGAAATAGTTTTGGCGCTGAGTCGCCCTAAATTGTCACTGTTGCCCATGCCCGCCACCCCGACAATAATCGAGGACATCACCAACGGCACAATGATCATTTTTAGGGCATTAAGAAACAGCGTACCGATAAAGTTAAAGACATCGTAGAGGCTGACTCCGAATAGCTGGCTATCGGTTCCTGACCAAAGTCCAACCATGATCGCAGCAATAATAGCTATCAGCATTTGCCAATGTAGTTTTAATTTACCCATCGTTATTTCTCATCTCTTGAGTTACGTTCACTTCCTAGTTTGTGTAATGACTAAGTTCTGTTAACAGGGTTTTAACGATTGTCCCCGCGCAGAACAGTCACCTTTTCCTGTAATACCTGAGCCGTCACCTGTTGCGGTGAAACTGGCATATCGGCCAACACCTTAATACGCCGCCACTGTGGACGAAAAGGCTTTTTAAAAACTCCGCCGTGGCTATGGCTAAAGAAACTGCCCCATAATCCCTGTAATGCCACCGGAACCACCGGCACTGGGGTACGTTCCAAAATACGTTCTATGCCAGCTTTGAACTCATTAATTTCGCCATCCTGAGTCAGCTTTCCCTCAGGGAAAATACACAGCAAATGCCCTTGCTCCAACGCCCCGGCAATATCATCCATCGCCTTCAGGTAAGCCTGCTCATCATGCTGTCTTGAACAAATGGGAATTGCGCCTCCCGTTCTAAAAATAAAGTTGAGTACGGGTAGCTCATAAATAGGCTTAAACATAATAAAGCGAATGGGCCGACGCACCGCTCCCGCCAACAACAAGGCATCCACATAGCTTACATGATTGCTGACGATCATCGCCGCACCCCTTGAAGGGATGTATTCCAAACCCTGATGCTTTACCCGATAAATCGTATGGCTCAACAGCCATACCAAAAATCGCATCGTGAACTCCGGCACTTGTTGAAAGATAAACACAGCAATCGCAATATTCATCAGTGCCACCGTCAAAAACAGATCGGGAATACTGAACCCCGCAACGCCCAAGAATAAAATACCCAACAGACTGGAAAAGACCATGAACAATGCATTGAGAATATTGTTGCAACCGATGATGCGAGCACGCTTTTCGCCATCGGTACGAGCCTGAACCATGGCGTACAGCGGCACGATATATAGCCCGCCAAACAAACCAATCATCAGAATATCGAGCAATACTCGAAAACCGCCGGGTTGCACAAAAAAGCTGAAGGGGCCAACGCCATCGACACCACTGTAACCATGAGCCGCAAAATAGAGGTCAATCCCAAATACACTCAGGCCAATCGAACCCAATGGCACTAACCCGATTTCCACTCGGCGCCCACTGAGCCGATCGCAGAGTAGTGAGCCCGTGGCCACCCCCACCGTAAATGCCGAGAGAATCAGCGCGATCACACCGGGGCTGCCTTTCAATACGGTCACGGTAAAATTCGGCATCTGTGTCAGGTAGCTGGCACCCAACATCCAAAACCAGGAAATACCCAGAATGGCTAGAAAGACCGTTCGCTTTTCCGACGCCAGCTTGATCAGCTGCCAACTGATCCGTGGGACATTCCAATCGATCTTTAGATTGGGGGCTTTAGATTCAGCCATAGGAATTCCCCAACTGCTCAACCAGCCCACCACCGCAACAGACACAACGGCCAGACCCACCAGCCATGTGGCATGTTCAGCGCCGCCCAACAAGCTCCCACTAATAGTCCCGATTAAAATGGCCACGAACGTGCCCATACCCACTTGGGCATTTCCCGCCACTAATTCATCTTCATGTAAGTGCTGGGGCAGAATCGAATACTTTACCGGCCCAAAGAAGGTGGATTGAACGCCCATTAAGAACAGTACCACCATCAGCAACCACAACGCCTGATACCAAAATGCTACAAAGCCCATCAGCATAATCAGAATTTCGGCCAGCTTAATCTGGCGGATAATCCGTGACTTTTCATACTTGTCGGCCAGCTGGCCAGAAATGGCAGAGAATAAAAAAAACGGCAGGACAAACAAACCAGCCGCCAAATTAACCAGCGTATTAGTATTGTTGGTTCCGGCAGCCACGCCCGTGATACTGGCGCTAACAATCATCACCAATAAGGCATTCTTGAAGAGGTTGTCATTCAGCGCCCCAAAGAACTGGGTCAGGAAAAGAGGCATAAACCGCCGGGACTTCATCAGCTGAAACTGGCCTTTTTTGCTCACCCTAATCCCTTATTTTTACCTGTCACAGGCGGACATCTTGCCGGTCTACCTACAGATATTCAATCTGAGGTTTGACTCAGCCCTCTTGCACACACGACCACCCTCGCCATAATAGCGATTCAGTTTCAGGATGAATCGATGAAATACCTATCAGCACCGGTGCTAGCATCCCTGCTTTTTATGTGCAGCGTTGCCATGGCAGAGGAAGACCGCTACTGCGATACAGTTAACCTGTATCTGGAAAATGACTTGTTCGGTGAAACGGATCTCCACTACACCAACGGTATTCGCGTTTCTTGCGTGTCGCCCGACCTCAGCTCCTACCTTGATGATGAACAGCTCCCCCCGTGGGTGCGGACGGTCAACAGTAAACTACGCTTCTTTCATGGCCTAAAAGATGATGAAAGCCCCGAGCTTCAACGCAACCTGGTTATTAGTTTGGGTCAGCTGATGTTTACCCCCACGGATGATGAAGAGAAAGCGTTGATCGAGGACGATCGGCCCTATGCTGGCTACCTCTACCTGGGCTTTGCCTACCACACCCGGGACGAAGAACAACTGGACACCATTGAAGTCAATGTGGGCATGGTGGGGCCTGCCTCACTGGCAGAAGAATCCCAAGATGCCATCCACCAACTGCGTGCTATCGATAAATTTAACGGCTGGGACAACCAATTAGAAAATGAGCTGGGGCTGCAGCTTGTCTATGAACACAAACACCGCTTCAAGCTCACCGACAGCTGGCCTCACCAAGATGTGATTGCCCACAGCGGGATCAGCCTGGGTAACGTAGCCACCTATCTCAACCTGGGTGGTGAATACCGCATTGGCTGGCAACTTCCAGAAGACTTTGGCACTGCCGCGGTCAGGCCCGGTGGCGATAACAGCGCTCCCGGCAAGGGCGATATACGACACTGTAGCCAGATGATTTGTGGGCTACATGCCTTTATCTCTGTAGATAGCCGGGCGGTTGCGCGGGATATTTTTCTCGACGGCAACACCTTTGAAGATAGCCATAGCGTAGATCGCCGCCCTTATGTGGCCGATGCCGCCGTGGGATTCAGCTTTCTTATCAGTGGCTGGAAAGTGTCCTATGCCAAAGTATTCCGCACCCGTGAATTTGAAGAACAAGACAAATCCCATGAGTATGGATCGCTATCGATTTCTTATTCTTGGTAACGGTTATTCTTGGTGACTGTTATTATTGGTAAGGCACTATCGTGCGATTAGCAGTATCCCCTATCGCTTAATATAGCCCTATCAGAACTGTATTCTGGGTTAGAATACTCCGCGATCAATGATGTACAGGCCACAACTTTGCCCGCTTTACGCTTTCCTAACCGCAAGTTTCATCTTGAGCCAACCTGGCACAGCTATCGGCGTGTACCGGGTGCTGCCGTGCCCATGCCTC
>JAGPWA010000111.1 GCA_018066715.1 Porticoccus sp.
TTTTAGCCACCATCATCGGCCTCAACATTGCTGTTGCGGCACAAGCAACACCAAGTTTGGAGGAAATGTGGATATTGATTCAGCAACAGCAAGCAGAGATAACCCAGCTGAAAACTGAGCTAAGCTCCACTGAAGAACGAATCACTCAAACAGAAGTTAAAACTGAAGCCACGTTTGCCGCTGTAGAAGAAGTCACTGCTGGACCGGTTGCCAAGCTGGCAGACTGGGCGGATAAAACCAGTGTTGGTGGTTACGGAGAGTTGCATTACAACAACCTGACCTCAGATAACTCTGATAGCTCAAAAAATGAAATGGACCTTCACCGTTTTGTTGTCTTTTTTGGTCACCAGTACAGTGATGACCTGAGGTTCTTCTCTGAACTCGAAGTGGAACACAGTATTGCTGGAGAAGACCAAGATGGTGAAGTAGAAATTGAGCAAGCCTTCATTGAATGGGACTACACTCAAAACCACCGAGCTAAAGCCGGTGTCTTCCTTCTACCCACGGGTATTATTAATGAAACCCATGAACCTGAGACGTTTTACGGGGTAGAACGTAACCCTGTTGAGAAAAACATTATTCCTGCCACTTGGTGGGAAGGTGGCTTAATGTTCAGCGGTGAAATTGCTGAAGGCTTTAGCTATGACGCCGGCGTTCACTCAGGGCTCTTTATTGATCCCACTGAAGGAAAATCAAAAATTCGTGATGGTCGCCAGAAAGTCAGTAAAGCAAAGGCTGATGATCTAGCCTACACTGGCCGGCTCAAGTACACCGGCATGCCTGGCTTGGAGTTGGCAGCAACAGTCCAGTACCAGTCTGACGTCTGGCAGGGTGAGTCCTATGCTGGTGAAGAAGAAGCCGATGCGACCCTATGGGAGCTACATGGCGTATACAACAACGGTCCCTTTGGCCTCCGCGCACTCTATGCCCATTGGGATATCGATGACGTCATTGAATCTGTTAAAGCCGGTGCCGATGAACAAGAAGGTTTCTTCATTGAACCCTCCTACCGACTCACCGAAAAGCTCGGTTTCTTTACCCGCTACAGTGAATGGGATAACCAGGCGAGTGGCAGCAGTGATACGGAGAAACGACAATACGATATTGGTTTAAACTACTGGCTGGATGACCATGTGGTACTTAAAGCAGACTACATGCAAGAAGACACTGAAACTGGAGATGAACTTCGTGGATTTAACTTGGGTGTAGGTTGGAGCTTCTAATCAGCCATCATTATCAATCCGTTAGGAGAGTCACTTCAGTGGCTCTCCTTTTGGCGATTGCTCTATTCTTTTCTGGTGCGGTATTTTCTACTGCAGCATTAGGTAAGGGTGTTTACCAAACAGCCCCTGAATTTATTACTGACGTTTTCTCCCCCGAGGAATCCCAGCAGGAGTACCTGTGGTTAACACCAGAGCTGAAAACCAGTGCTGGTGTCATCATGAAACATTCCGTACGCGGTCTGAGAGTAAGGTACTGGCGATTAGGTGTAAAAACTGCCTGGGTTATGGAAGAAATTGGTAAGGAGTTACCTATCACCATTGGCGTCGTCATCAATCAGGGCCGTGTCGAGCAGGTTAAGATACTCGCCTTCCGGGAAAGTCGCGGATGGGAAGTACGCTACCCCGCGTTTACTGCTCAGTATCTGGGTGCCCAAATGACACCCGATAAAAAAATGGATACACATGTTGATGGTATAACGGGTGCCACACTGTCTGTTCGAGCAGTAACCAAGGTTGCCACCCTGGCGCTTTTCTATCATCAACAAGTCACTGCAGCACAAGACAAATCATCACAAAATAAACTTTCACAAAACAAAGAGACCAGCCCTCTTGTCACAGAAACTCCGTAAAACCATTATTCTTAACCTGCGCTGGCATCGGCGCATTGGGTTGTCCGTCGTCGTTATGGTGATTTTTCTTGCCATCACCGGCCTTTTGTTAAACCACTCCCCTTCTCTCGGGCTCAGCAAACAAAGCCTTAAGCACCAATGGCTGATGGACTGGTATGGCTTTGAGAACGACAACCTGAAACCCGTTGAGCGCCATGGATTTAATATTAATGAAAAATGGCTGAGCCATTCTGGGCACACCGAGTTATTTCTTAACAGTAAACCAGTGGCCAATTGCCAACCACCGCTCTTGGGAGCAGCCCATTTTCAGTCGCTACTTCTCGCTCTGTGCCAGGATGCACTGGTTCTTCTCACACCCGAAGGAGAGCTGGTTGAAAAACTGGATCAACTCAGTGGGCTACCCGCCGGGGCTACGGCACTTCAGGTCGCTGACCAGAAAATTTTGATTAATACCGGCAACCAAACCGTATCACTCGATATCGACACCTTGGACCTCTTACCCGTCGATCGCCATCAGAAGGGCTGGAGTATGCCCACCCCTCTGCCGGCAGAACTCGTGGCACAATTAGACACGAGAGCCGAACGCCCAGGAATATCAATGGAAACACTCATACTCGACTTACACAGCGGCCGCTTCTTTGGCAACGCTGGCGTACTATTTGTAGATTTGATCGGATTATTAGTGTGCCTACTCGCCTTGACGGGCCTATGGGCCTGGTACAGTCACAATAAACTCCGTAAAAGCGGCGGTTAAACGTTAGCTGTTTTCATCTGACACGTACTTAAGCATTTTTTCTATATCGTCAGGAAGAATCGCCACTTCAAAGATACTCTCTGTCTCAGACACAATGCCTAATAAAGCAACCGCCGCATCCTCTACATCTTCAGGTGCCACGTTCAACCAGGAACCATTCAGCGCCCCTTGAACTTCTTCCAACAGGTTATGATTTTCGATACCACGAATGATGCAAGAGGCCAGTATATTTGATCCAGATACACACCAGTCCAGACCACCTTGATCTTCTTTCACCGGCACTTGATGACTGCTCAAGGCAGCATTAGCTATAGAAACGGGGATACCCCATTTTTCCAATAAATAGGGGCCAACCGCGCTGTGGTCGTTGCCGAAAATAGCGTTTTCTTCTGTAATTAGCTTGTCGTGATCTGACCAAAAATAATTCTGGGCCTCATGATACTTCGCTGGAAAAACAGTACATCCAGCCAACACCCCTATATCTTGCAATAGACCAGCCAACATTGCCTCTTCACAACTAACACCAGCGGCATAGCGCGAGAGGAATGCACTCAAACAAGATAAAAGTACTGACCTTTTCCAGTATGGCAATAAATCAATTGGGCTTTTAGTTGTAGACAACACACCCTTCATCGAAAACACGACAATAAGTGGAACCACTGAAGATAGCCCTATAAATTGAACTGCCTGACGTACATTGACGATAGGACCGCGGCTTTTGTAGTAAGCGCTGTTAGCCAATTTGATAATTTGAGTAGAAAGAGCTACATCACGGATGATAATCTCAGAGTAATCCATCAACGACGATGCAGAATTATTTGATAGCGCCAAAACCTGTGTTACGACAACAGGTAAAGAAGGTAAATCTTTTGCTGTCAATAATTGATCTAAAAATCTCTTTTCCAACTAACGCCACCCCTTTTTTCTTTCTAGTATCAAATCGCTAAAAACCCAACAGATCCTTATTCACACAGACTCTATTATATTTACGCCACAAAAAACCCCGACGACTCTGTCTTCATAAGCCATATTTACTGAATAACACCTATTAACCCGCCCAGTATACTGCATGGCGAACTAAAGCTAACCTCCAAATCAGACACACCTACGAGTGTTGGCTTCACCGAGAGAAGCAATACCACTTACGTGAATAAATCCGTGCCTACTATCACTCCAAGATAACGCCAATCCCAAACCAATAAAACTTCATAAGTACCCGCACGCCCAATCGTTGCCAACACACATAAATCCTTATAACATTCGCCTATTAAGGCAGCAGGTGGCTGCCTTTTTTTGTTTTGAGACCTTTTTGTTTTGAAACGACTAAGACTTAATTGTTGAAACAGTAGGTATTGGGACGAAAGGCATGAGCAGCACTGCATTAATGAACAACTACGGAACCCGAAAACTCACCCTTAGCAAAGGCCAAGGTGTCTGGGTTTGGGATGATCAGGGCAACCGTTATCTGGATGCTCTTTCTGGTATCGCAGTCTGCGGCCTGGGTCACGCTCATCCAGCTGTCACCAAAGCTATTGCGGATCAAGCCGCCACACTGACTCACTGCTCCAACCTCTACAACATTGCTGTTCAGGAAGAGCTCGCAGAGCGGTTGCGGGATATTTCCGGGATGAGTAAGTTATTCTTCAGCAATTCTGGTGCAGAGGCTAATGAAGCAGCGATCAAACTTGCACGCCTATTTGGTCACAAAAAAGGCATTGCTGAACCCGTCATTATCGTGATGGAAAATTCATTCCACGGTCGGACTCTGGCCACCTTATCTGCCACGGGTAACCGCAAAGTACATGCCGGTTTTGAGCCGCTGGTGAGAGGGTTTGTTCGGGCGCCATATAACGACCTAGCGTCTCTAAAAACCATTGCTGCCAACAACAAAAATGTAGTGGCGGTGCTCGTTGAGCCCATTCAGGGGGAAGGTGGTATTCAAACCCCCTCAGATGATTACTTACCCGGTATACGCCAGCTTTGCGATGACCAAGGCTGGTTGATGATGTTAGATGAGATTCAGACCAGTAATGGCCGTACCGGTCGCTACTTTAATTATCAGCATTACGATCTCCTTCCAGACGTGGTGACAATGGCGAAAGGGCTGGGTAACGGCATGCCCATTGGTGCCTGCCTTGCAGGAGAAAAGGCAGCTGACCTTATGCAACCAGGCAGTCACGGCTCAACCTTCGGTGGCAACCCTCTGGCCTGTGCTGCGGGGCTGGCAACCGTAGATACAATCGTCAACGATGGGCTTTGTGAACAGGCTCGGATAATGGGTAACTACCTAAAACAACACCTGGCCCGTAAGTTGGCAGGTTGCGCCAATGTGGTAGAAATCCGCGGGCAAGGTCTGATGCTGGCTATCGAGCTCAGTGAACCTTGTGCTTCACTCGTCGATAAAGCCGCTGAAAAAGGGCTGCTAATCAATGTGACAGCCCAAACAGTGATCCGGTTATTACCACCACTGATTATCAATAATGAAGAAGCTGATCAGCTAGTAGATATTTTGAGCGACCTGATCAAGCAGGAGTTATAAATTATGGCGCTAAGACATTTTCTGACGCTACAAGACCTCTCTAAAGACGAATTACAGCAATTGCTAAAACGGGCTATTGAGCTTAAAACAGCACATCGTAGCGGCACTGCTGACCAGCCTTTTCCAGGCAAAGTTATGGCAATGATTTTTGAAAAATCCTCTACCCGTACCAGAGTGTCCTTTGAAGCGGGGATGGCTCACATGGGTGGTAGTGCCTTATTCCTATCCCCCAATGACACACAATTGGGACGGGGCGAACCTGTTGAAGACTCTGCCAGAGTAATTTCTGGCATGGTGGATATCATCATGGTGCGTACCTACGGTCATGACAAGCTACAGAAGTTTACCGAATACTCCTCCGTTCCCGTCATCAACGCACTCACTGATGACTATCACCCCTGCCAGCTATTAGCCGACATGCAAACCTATGAAGAGCATCGCGGTAGTATTCAGGGCAAGCGTGTCGTCTGGGTCGGTGATGGCAATAACATGTGCCAGTCCTATATGAATGCCGCAGACATGCTGGACTTTCAACTCATCATTGCCTGTCCTGAAGGGTACGAGCCATCGGCTGATCTATTAGAAAAATTCAGCAGCCGTGTCTCTATTGTTCGCGATCCAGCCAGCGCAATTGTTGGCGCAGACTTGGTGGTAACTGACACCTGGGCCTCTATGGGCCAGGAAGAAGAAAAACAGCTGAGGGAGCAAGCCTTCACTGGCTTCCAAGTGAATGAAGAAGTGATGTCGCACGCAGCAGAAGATGCGCTCTTTATGCACTGCCTACCCGCTTACCGCGGACTTGAAATTAGCGACACCATTATGGAATCCAAATGGTCGGTGGTATGGGATGAAGCGGAGAACCGCCTCCATGCCCAAAAAGCACTGGTAGAATTTTTGTTAAACCAAATGACGCATCAATAGCCACTACACATCTAAGCACTACACATAGCGAGTACCATCAGCACCTGAAGAAGGAAAATATGGGTACTCTGTTGCTAAGAGAATTTTCATGGATCCAATAACCCAAGGCATCGTAGGTGCAGCATTAGCACAAACCAAAGGTGAAACAAAAACTCTGGCCAAGGCCGGGGTGATTGGCGCTCTGGCTGGTATGGCACCCGATCTTGATATACTAATACGCTCATCCACTGATCCGTTGCTTGCGTTGGAGTATCACCGGCAATTTACCCATTCTCTGTTGTTTATTCCATTCGGGGCACTGATCTGTGCTCTTGTGTTCTTTCCGTTGTTTGCGGGCCGCTAGCAGTTAAGTTTTAAGTCCATCTACCTTTGGAGTCTGCTAGGTTTTACAACCCACGGAGTGCTGGATGGATTTACTAGTTACGGCACCCAGCTACTCTGGCCTATCACTAACTATCGTTTTTCTTGGAATATCATCTCGGTGATCGACCCTCTATTTTCACTACCCTTACTGCTGTTAATACTGCTGTGTTCAACACTGAAATCCCGGCGCTATCTTTATGGTGCATTGGTTTGGGGCACGCTTTACCTAAGTGTCGGGGCGATTCAACATGAACAGGCACTGGATATAGGCCGTCAGATTGCCGCAGAACGGGGACACCAACCATTGCGCCTGGAAGCCAAACCCAGTTTTGCCAATATAGTGGTGTGGAAGCTGGTGTATGAAACTGATCAAAAATTTTATGTAGATGCAGTCAAACCAGGGATATTTAAACCGCGTACTTGGGTAGGAAGTAGTACTGACAAGATCAATTTGGCTAAGGACTTTCCCTGGCTGGACGTGAACTCCCAGCAAGCCAAGGATCTTGAACGCTTCAGCTGGTTCTCTGTTGATTACCTAGGAAAAGATCCTGAAGACAACATGGGAATAGTCGATATTCGCTATTCACTCCTGCCCCATCAAATTGCCCCCTTATGGGGAATTAAGCTCTCCAAGGCCCAAGATAGTGGGCAACATGTCGATTTTTTCACTCGCCGAGAAAACCGTATGGAAAGTCTGGAAAAGCTAATAGCCATGTTTTTTGAGTAATCAAATTCACTATTACCACTTCTCTGTTTTAGTGAACACGTTATATAAGCCCCTCTAGGCATTTCAGTGCTTCTTCTCTTTTTGTAGGGTAATACCTATAAAGACCGAGAAAACAATTTCCTCATCATTGAAAATAAATTGGTTTCAACGGAATCTCACCACTTGCTCTTTGGTAGTTTGTTGCAAACCATTCGCTGCTCCATGACCCCTCCGTAAAAAACTAGCCATCGTCGAACCAGATTGTTTATTACTCATTTATATGGCGTATCAACATAGTTAATTCAACCTCACTAGAGAACAAGCTAACTCTAATGACACGACTCTATTTAAGAGCAAGTGCGGAACAAACCGCCCTATTATGAAGCATAAGCGCCTAAGACCAGCACTCGACAACAACCAATAACTTACTGATTTTATATGGATTTATAAACATGGCACGGCTATTGCTTATATCAAACCATTAGCTGAGCTAATAAAGGTTCTGACGATTTGAAAAATGCAGGAACAATAGCACCCAAACTCGACCTACCAAAACTAAGTTGTGGTGGGTCTGATTTTCCCGGACAGCAGTATCTAAATCAAAGTTAAACCTGTACCGGATCATCTTCAATTGAATAAATAATTTATACCCATAAATGAGGAAAAAAAATGTCTTATTTAGTTCCATCCGAATTTGTCACCAAGATGGTCGATGCTGGGGAGTCCAAGGTTCATATGTCAACCAGAGACACTCTAATCAGATCTTACATGGCCGGTGCAATTTTAGCATTGGCTGCTGTCTTTGCTATTACCGTCGCCGTTAAAACAGGCGTATTTTTAATAGGAGCCATTCTGTTCCCAGTTGGCTTTTGCATGCTCTACCTAATGGGCTTCGACCTGTTAACAGGTGTGTTTGTGCTGACGCCACTAGCGCTTCTGGACAAACGTCCCGGTGTAACGCTAAAAGGTATTTTAAGAAACTGGGGACTGGTATTCACCGGTAACTTTGCAGGCGCACTAACCGTCTCCATCATGATGGCATTTGTTTTTACTTACGGCTTTAATGTTGATCCTGGTGCTGTGGGTCAAAAAATTGCTAGTGTAGGTGAGGCTCGAACTGTGGGTTATGCCCAATACGGCCTGGGTGGCTGGATCACTATATTTATCCGCGGCATGCTCTGTAACTGGATGGTATCCATGGGCGTCGTGGGTGCAATGATCTCCACATCGGTCAGCGGAAAGGTCATCGCAATGTGGATGCCAATCATGCTGTTCTTTTTTATGGGATTTGAGCACTCCGTTGTAAATATGTTTTTGTTCCCATCAGGAATGATTATGGGCGGTGATTTCTCAATCGCCGATTATTTTCTCTGGAATGAGATCCCAACTGTATTAGGTAACTTAGTAGGTGGCTTGGCATTTACCGGCCTGACTCTTTACACAACTCACATCAAGACTGTTAAAAGTCGTGCCATTGCTTAATAGGTAACAATCAAAGCCTCAGCCAATTCATTTGGCTGAGGCTTATGGCAAACCATATGACTACTCAATTAAAAGTATCCGTTGGGCAATATTCTGATAAAGGTCGTAAAGAAACTAATCAGGACTTTCACGGTTTTTATACACCCAAAGAGCCCATGCTTAGCCTTAAGGGTATAGCATTCGCAATGGCTGACGGCATTAGCAGTAGTGACGTGAGTCATATCGCCAGCGAAACCGCGGTTAAAAACTTTTTAGACGACTATTTTTGCACTTCAGGTGCATGGTCTGTTAGAAACTCAGTCAATCGTGTATTGACGGCCACCAACTCATGGCTTCACTCACAAAGCCAAAACAGCCAGTTCCGTTACGATAAAGATAAAGGCTATGTTTGCACATTAAGTGCCATGATTATCAAGGCCACAACTGCGTATATTTTTCATGTGGGCGACACACGAATTTATAAGCTTCACAACAACGCACTGGAACAATTAACTAATGATCACCGTCTTTGGATATCGCAGGATAAAAGTTATCTGAGCAGAGCCTTGGGCATTGAAGCGCATATAGACATTGATCATAAAACCCTAGCGCTCAATGTCGGAGATATTTTTATCTTGGCAACCGATGGCGTCTATGAACATACCAAAACTCAAGTCATCATCAATACCATTAATGACAATATCAACGATCTGGAAGCAGCGGCTAAACGTATCGTCACCCTAGCGTATGAGCAAGGTAGTACTGATAATTTAACCATTCAAATCGTCCATATCGAAAGTCTTCCGAAGCAAAACTCCAACGAACTCCAGAAACAAATTGATGAACTTTCATTACCACCAATACTAGAGCCAAGAGACGATTTTGATGGCTACACCATTGTTCGAGAAATTCACGCGAGCAGCCGAAGTCACGTATACCTGGCATTAGATCGTGAGACCAAGACTAAGGTCATTCTCAAAACACCATCCATTGATCTTAGCGCCAACCAGGCCTACCTCGAACGATTCCTAATGGAGGAGTGGGTTGCCCGACGCATTAATAGTGCCCATGTTTTGAAGGCTGGCTTACAGGACCGTAAACGCAATTATCTCTATACCGTCACAGAGTTCATCGATGGACAAACCCTGACACAATGGATGATTGACAACCCAAGGCCCAACCTTGAATCGGTACGCAATATCGTTGGACAGATCATTACGGGGTTGCGTGCACTCCATCGCATGGAGATTCTTCACCAGGATCTCAGACCCGACAATATCATGATCGATAACACCGACACGGTTAAAATTATAGATTTTGGAGCGGCCAGCGTCGCCGGAATTATTGAGGCTGAAATCACTCAAGAACAAGACCCTATTCTCGGAACTGCCTTGTACAGTGCACCGGAATATTTTTTGGGAGACGTTGGGACCGCCAGATCTGACCTCTATTCCCTTGGGGTGATCACCTATCATATGATTTCGGGGAAATTCCCCTATGGCACCCAGGTATCAAAATCAAGAACTGCGGCAGCACAACGAAAGCTAACCTACCTGTCCGTGCTCGACGACGAGCGCGAGATTCCTGCCTGGGTCGACGAAACCCTCAAGAAAGCCGTTCACCCAAACCCACATAAACGGTACCAAGAACTATCAGAGTTTATCTTCGATCTTCGTCACCCCAACAAAACATTTTTAAATAAGACGCGTCCGGCTTTAATTGAACGGAATCCCGTGCTGTTCTGGAAAGGTCTCTCCGCTGCTCTGACAGTCATTATTATTTTATTACTGAATAAATGATCAACTATTCGTGACACCAGATCATTCAAATAAATACACACATAACCTTTTTAATCGATATTAAAAATTAGCAAAAAAGGACACCACTATGATCAGTAATCGTGACGAAGTAACCCGAATACTCCTATCCTCCAAAATCGCCAAGGGTATCAAATGGAGTGATGTAGCCAGCGCTATTGGTCTATCCAAAGAATGGACCACAGCAGCTTGTCTAGGACAGATGACCTTCGACAAGGAACAAGCTGAAATTGTCGGCAACATGTTTGGCATGTCCGACGAAGCCGTCGCCTGGTTGCAAGTTGCACCCTACAAAGGATCATTACCATCGGCCGTTCCCACAGATCCACTAATCTACCGCTGGTACGAACTGGTGAATGTCTATGGAAGCACTATTAAAGAGTTAATTCACGAAGAATTCGGCGACGGCATTATGAGCGCTATCGATTTTTCAATGGATATCAATCGGCAGGAAGACCCCAACGGAGACCGGGTCAATATTGTCATGTCGGGGAAATTTCTTCCCTACAAAACTTACTAAGCATTTCGATCCGCCGGGTGCCTCATTAGGGGCATCCAACACCTTATGAAAATAACCTGCCTATACTCTCTGCACTACACCTAGCATACAGGTTAGCTTCATCGTCTATTTAGCGTCGCTTTTTTTCAAAGCCGGACGACCCCAATATTACTGTTTCACCGCCTTGGCTCGCTTACGATTTGCTTTCAGTCGAGTTTTGCCGTAACTGTGGCGCCAAATTTTGCCACGACGAGTTTTTTTATCGCCCTTACCCATATAGCCTCCTCGAATATCCGAGACCAATAAAGTCTCAGTTATGTTTAAAAATAGGACACTATTTAAGAAGACGCCAAGGTATCTCCGCAATATCACCCTCGGCTTTACTGGTATGTTTTGAGCCTAAACCAGACTTAACCAAACCCCCGCCTGTTAATGCTTGCCGCCAAAGGTCTGTAATTTGCTCACTACTACTGATACCCGTTTTACACCACGTAGTAAAATGTTCGCAGTTATTGAAAACGATGTCGAACGCAAATTCACCGAGACGATTTTCTGCTCGCTCCATCACGGCCTCTACTGAGAAATCTAGCGCACCAACATTCAAACCTCGCAAGCTATCCATCCATTGATTCAAACCCTGACTGGTTTGATCAACCAAATCTCCACGCTCTAGTTTTTCATAAAATCGGCTGTAATCCCGAACGTAAACCTCATCACCCTTGGCAAACTTAGTCATAGCAGTACGGCGCACTTGCCTGGGAGACAACCAATGACTACTGGTGTAGTGAATAACTGTTTCGTCACCAGCATCAATACCATGGTGGGCATACATGCCACCAAAACGACGAACATAAACATGATCACCACGAGCCATAGTCAGAAAAACCAAATCCAAAGTGCTGTTTTTATCAAAGTACTATTTTTATCATAGAACTCTGATTAGGTGTTAAATATTATGACGCGGTTGATGCGGGTTTACCGCTGGAGGATAAAAGAAGGAATAATAACGACTAACACCATCCCTCTTAATTAGAGGGCTTCTATTTTCTGACTAGCGGCTTCTGTTTTCTCGCTAAAAAATCTTTAAAAGTGTATTAATTTAGCCCGAAATTCACTGATCACAAAGTAATTGAGCTTCAGCTACATCGAGCGTTCCCTCATAGATCGCTCGCCCTGTAATAGCTCCGAGAATACCCTGACTAGCGACCCTATTGAGGGCCACAATATCATCCATATTAGTGATGCCACCGGAGGCAATTACCGGAATGGATGATGCTTTGGCCATGGCCAACGTCGCTTCCACATTGACGCCCTGCATCATCCCGTCACGGTCAATATCTGTGTAAACAATAGAGCTGACGCCATCTGACTCAAACTGCTTCGCCAAATCCGCTGCTTTCACTTCGGTCACTTCTGCCCAGCCATCGGTAGCCACCAAGCCTTTCTTAGCATCAATACCCACAATGATATGACCTGGAAATTGCTGACACATTTCAGTGACAAATCTGGGTTCTTTTACCGCTTTAGTACCGATAATGACATATTCAACGCCGGCTTTCAGGTAGGCCTCAATGGTTTCACCACTGCGAATGCCTCCACCAATTTGAATAGATAAATCAGGGTGGGCTTTGGCAATATCGGTCACTACCTCACCATTGACGGGCTCTCCAGCAAAAGCTCCGTTAAGGTCTACCAGATGCAACCGACGCGCACCCGTATTCACCCATCGGGTCGCCATGTCCACCGGGCTACCAGAAAATACCGTGGAATCTTCCATACGGCCTTGGCGTAAGCGTACGCATTCGCCGTCCTTCAAATCAATTGCGGGGATAATCAGCACGAATTAATTCCTGTCACATCTAGGGTTAATAATTAGGTGTTTTGTTCGTAATAAACTGTTCACCACGATAATTTATTGAGCCATCAATAAATGGGCCGTTAACAGTGGGGCTGCCAGGTCACAAAATTACTCAGTAACTGCAATCCTGCTGCCTGGCTTTTCTCGGGGTGAAACTGTACGGCAAACAGGTTATCTCTAACCAGTGCTGCTGCAAACTTCACGGAGTAGTCACAGGTACCCGCCACCAGTTCTTGCTGGCTCTCATCCACACCTTCACTTTCAACGTAATAGCTATGGACAAAGTAAAACCGACTACCCTGCTCAATACCCTGCCACATAGGGTGATCAATAGATTGGTTAACCCTGTTCCATCCCATGTGAGGTACTTTCAGTTTTTCACCCGCAGTGTCATGCAAATCACGACCAAAGAACCGCACCTTGCCCGGTAAAATCCCGAGACCATCAATACCGTTATTTTCTTCACTGTGTTCGAGCAGTGCCTGCATCCCGACACAAATTCCGAGTACCGGCTTCTCCTCAATGGCCTTGGCCACCAACTTGTCAAAACCTAAGCGACGAATTTCCGCCATACAATCACGGATAGCTCCCACACCGGGAAATACCACTCGATCAGCATCGGCTACTTCTGCAGCGTCAGACGTTATTATCACTTCAGCTCCTGGAGCCACATGCTCCAGCGCCTTTGATACAGAATGGAGATTGCCCATGCCATAGTCCAGCACAGCAATGCGAGTACGAAAGTCTGTCATAAGAAATTCAGTTATGGGTGTCTTTTTAAAGCTACAGGGTTCCTTTGGTTGACGGGGTAATCCCTGCCATCCGTGGGTCCAATTCAATAGCCATGCGTACAGCGCGACCAAACGCCTTGAAGATAGTCTCTAGCTGATGGTGAGCATTCTTGCCACGCAGATTATCAATATGCAATGTAACCCCAGCGTGATTCACAAATCCCTGAAAAAACTCATAGGACAGATCCACATCAAAATCCTTTACCTTGGGCCGAGTAAAATCAGCAAACATTTCCAAGCCTGGCCGACCGGAAAAATCCACGACAACGCGAGACAATGCTTCATCCAAAGGAACATAGGCATGGCCATAACGCCGGATGCCTTTTTTATCCCCCAGCGCCTGCATAAACGCCTGGCCTAGTGTAATACCAATATCTTCAACCGTGTGGTGATCATCAATATGAGTATCACCCTTAGCTCGTACGTTGATATCAATCAGACCGTGGCGAGCAATCTGGTCCAGCATGTGCTCAAGAAAGGGGACACCCGTCTCAAAGCTAGATTGACCAGTACCATCAAGATTTATCTCAACCGTAATCTGGGTCTCTAGCGTGTCACGACTTACAGCCGCCTTACGTTCCGCCATGTTTCTCTCCAAACAAGCCACTTTCCAACAATGCCACATTCAGGCAATCAGGCTGGCCATTATAAAGGGGTCACACCCACCCTTCCATAAGAAGCATGAAGTGATTACACTTCTGGGCCTATATTGTTCTGTCATTGAAGCTGATACACCCAAAAAGATGCGTTTTCGAAGCCCCAACATCATTCTCGTCTGCCTACTTGCCTTCTCTACCCTATGGCTAAGTCAGACCATGGCCGCGCATATTCACCTAGATGATAACAATATCCATTGTGAGCTGTGCCTCAGCTCCAGTACTGGTGAAACCAGCCTCGAAAACAATCCTTCAGACTTTCCCGTTGAATTACTCACCACAGACATTGTGGTCAGCCACTTCCCCGACCCACAACTTACCCCCGTTGCCGCGCGTAATAGCCGTGCCCCCCCCCATCCTATAGCGACTAACAAGGAATCTAACTTACTTCCGTTTTTGCTATAGGATTTATTGACCATGAAAAGTACTTTTATAGCAGTGCTGACTCTGTCCAGCCTGCCCTGTGCCGTTATAGCGCAAGATATCTCACACAATGAACACGAACTCAATGAAGTCGTCATTTCGGCTTCACCACTTGAAGAAAACTCTGCTGGAATCAATCAAGCCGTCAGCGTGCTGACGGGTGACAGCCTACATAGAAAAGCAGCCGCAACCATAGGTGAGACCTTACAGGATGAACCGGGGGTGACCAATTCAGGTTTTGGCCCTGGTGTTGGCAAGCCCGTGATCCGTGGACAAGTAGGCAACCGAGTTAAGGTGATGCAAGATGGTTTGGGCACACTTGATGCGTCCTCGGCCAGCGGCGACCATGCCATTACGACAGAAGCTCTTGTGGCCGAACGTATTGAAGTACTCCGTGGACCAGCCACACTACGCTATGGCAATGGTGCTATTGGTGGTGTGGTCAATGTCATTGACAACCGTATCCCCGACACACTTCCCGATAAAACCACCGGTGCCGTTGAATACCGTCACAATTCAGTTAACGACCAAGATAGTACCGTCATACTGCTCGACGGCGCTATTACTGGAACTCCCATGGGAAACTGGGCCTGGCACCTAGATGGCCTACACCGTGATAGTAACAACACCAGAATCGATGGCTACGCACAAAACCCAGAGCCAGGCGAAGACCCTGCAGACCACGAAAGTACCCATGGCTATATTGATAATACCGACACCCGAGCGACAACAGGTACTGCCGGGATTTCTTGGATCGGAGAAAAAGGGTTTATAGGTATCTCTCTCAGTGAAATGGAAAACCTCTACGGCATTCCTCCTGAAGCCCACGGTCATGAAGGTGATAGCCATGATGAAGAGCCTGAGCTAATTCGAATCGATATGGAGCAAACCCGGTTTGACCTCAAAGCTGAATGGGCCGACATACTCCCTGGTTTTGAACTGGGCCGGTTTCGTATCAGCCACAACGATTACGAACATACGGAACTCGAAAATGGTGAAAAAGGTACCCGTTTTACCAATGAAGCTATTGAAGGTCGTGTTGAACTGTTGCATCAAGAAGTTGCCGGATGGACTGGCGCTGTTGGGGTACAGCTGGAGGATCGCGAGTTTGCCGCAATTGGCGAAGAAGCCTTTATTCCAGAATCAGATATTCGTAACGGCGGTATTTTTTGGGTGGGAGAAACCACCCACGGAGACTGGAGCTATGAATTGGGCTTAAGGGTCGACCGCCAGACTATCGACCCTGAAGATGATTCAGAGATCAGCCATAACACCCAAAGCCTCTCCTTAGGTGGACTCTGGCAAATGACGGACGACCAGAGCGTAAGTCTGTCTCTCACCCATGCCCAGAGAGCGCCGGCTGTGGAGGAACTCCTCTCCTTTGGCCCACACCACGCCAGTGAAAGTTTTGATATTGGCAACGCCGACCTCAATGAGGAAACCAGTCATAACATCGAGTTTGGTTATCAATATCACGGTGCTGTAGACCTTAATATCAACCTGTTCTACAACGCTATCGATGACTTTATCTTTAAAAGAAACACCGGTCTTATCGATGTAGATGAAGAACTGTCTATTTTTCAGTATCAGCAAGAAGATGCGAGTTTCAAAGGTCTTGAAGCAAGCATTGGCGTCCCATTGAATGATTCTTGGCAATTAGAGCTATTTGGCGACCATGTGCGTGCCGAACTAGATAAAAGTGGTGATGTTCCGCGTATCCCGCCTCTCCGTTATGGCCTGGCTCTGGGCTACCACGCCGACCAATGGAGCACCAAACTGAAATTAACAGAAGTACAAGAGCAGGAAAATCCAGGTGATTTTGAAGAAAAAACGGAGGGTTATACCCGGCTCGACGGCCACATCCATTACCACCTAGATACGGCAAATGGTACTTGGTTGATATCCCTCAAGGCCAACAACCTACTGGATGAAGAAATCCGTAATTCCACCTCTTTTTTACGAGAAATAGCACCAGAACCTGGCCGCAGTTTGGAACTAGGTATACGGTTAAGCTTCTAATAGTAAGCTGACTACCAACGTCACTTTCAAGTAAACAATCCCAACCATTGCGAGTAAGATAATTACTCGCAATGGTCACTGGGTTCTCGCAAAGAACTTTATATAAGGGAGTACGTGTGTTGAGAGTATTAAAACTATTTTTTGCTCTGGCTTTTTTACTGATACTGGTTGCCGTGGGGGGTATTACTTACCTACTTTTGGGGACTGACCCCAACACCTACAAGCCAGAACTAGAAAAGCTCGCTAACCAAAACAACATAGAACTGTCCATTGAGGGCGACCTTCGCTGGTCCTTCTACCCCAACTTGGCTGTTCATGCTGGCACGACCTCTCTATCGGGCAAAGAAGCAGGAATCCCGGATATACATTTTAAGCAAGCAAACTTTATTTTGGACTGGAAAGCCCTGCTGTCTCGCACAATTCGCCTTCGAGCCATTACCATCGACGGGGCCAAAATCAGAGTAGAGTCTGCCGAAGAGGCCGCCAGTGTCGCCGCGCTACCCGGTGCCGCAGCATCAACACAGAAAACTCAATCATCCGCATTACCCTTTGAAGTAGCCATTGATCAACTAGCCCTGACAAATAGCCGCATCATATTGGTGACCGCAGGTGCCCCAGATAGAATCCTCGAACAATTAAATTTCACCAGTAAAGGGTTAAACCTCAATGGGCAGCCTTTCCCGGTGACCTTCAAGGTTTCAACCACCCTGCCAGACCAACCCAGCCCCATCAACATTGCACTGGACACCCAACTTAAATTACAGCTAGAGGTGCAACAGGCTTCACTATCAGGGGCAAAACTGACACTGAATGGTTTTAACAAACTGCCACTGAACCTCGGCTTTGACGCACTTTATGACGGTCAGGCAGATTCCCTAACCCTCAATAATGTTGAAGGCACACTTGGCTCAGCCAACATCAAAGGTAATATCAAAGGCCAACAGCTGACAACGGCCCCATTACTGACGGGTGAACTATCACTTCAAAATCTGGTTCTGGCTGAACTGCCTATAGAGGCGCCCGAAGGGTTCAATAAGGTCAGTATTCAGTCCCAGTTTTCAGCCTCCGAACAATCCGTCCAATTGAACGACCTTAAACTGGCGCTGGATAACTTCAACCTCGGTGGCAAACTATCTCTCAAGCTGGAGAGTCCTCGCCAACTGGAGATGGTCTTAAAGGGCGACAATCTAACCCTACCCACTAGCAACAAGAACAGCCAAGAGGGCAATAATGCGCAAGCCGCTATGCTCTCTCCTATTCTGGCACCACTAGCGCTGCTAGACGGCGGCAAGGGCCATATTGAACTCAATCTCGCCAGCCTCAACAGCGATGATATTCGCATCGAAAAGCTCCACCTCAATCTGTTTGCCAATGGAAAAGTCGTCAATATTACCGATTTATCAGGCCAAGTTTTTGGTGGCAGCTTCCAAACAACCATGAAGGCAAACCTTGGTAAAAAAAGCCCCACAGTGGCATTTACCAAACAGCTAGTTGATATAGATCTGCTCCAGACCCTGTCCACACTGGCAGAGCAATCTGATGTTCGAGGAACGTTGACCATGGACTTCGGTGGAACAACTCAAGGTGATACTCAAGATGCTCTAGTTGCCAACGTGAATGGCAATGGTAAATTCAGTGTTAAAAACCTCCAGGTGGACAATATCAACGTGGAGCGTAGTTACTGTGAAATGGCTGCACTGATAGAGAAACAACCTTCCACCAACCAAACTTGGCCAAACAGCACACTACTGAAGGATTTACAGGGTGATATCCAATGGCGAGATCAGCGTATCCTATTGCCGGGTTTCACCACGGGCCTTGGCAATTTGGCCGTATCAGGTAATGGCACAGTCTTTCTTGCTGAAGAGCGCTACGACATGTTGATTACCGCGAATCTTCACGGAGACCAAACCTCTGAAACGGGGTGTTTAGTGAAGAGTAAACGAATTCAAAATCGAGACATCCCTCTCCGCTGCAAGGGCTCTTTTGCAGAAGATGGCGAGGGTAATTGCCTGCCAGACTCAAAATTCATCAGCCAATTGTTACAGGAAAAACTTCAAAACGTATTGTTTGACAGATTCCTGAAAAAACCAGAATCAACAGAAAACACCGCCACCGACACAGATCAAGGCGCTGCCCCAGAAGAAGAAAAAGATGCGACACAGCAGGCCATAGAAGGTCTACTAAAAGGTATTTTCCAATAGTGAATACTGCCAGTAGTGAACGTTGAGTAGAGAACGACAACTAATGAGCAACTCGTTTTCTCAGCAACTGCTGGACTGGTTTGATCAATATGGCCGCAAGGATCTGCCTTGGCAGCAGGACATCACCGCCTACCGGGTATGGATATCAGAGATCATGCTGCAACAAACCCAAGTCAGCACGGTTATCCCCTACTTCCAACGGTTTGTGGCCAGCTTTCCCACCATGGAGACTCTAGCCAAGGCCCCTCAAGACCACGTCTTACATCACTGGACGGGGCTGGGCTACTACGCCCGCGCTCGCAACCTGCACAAAACGGCACAGACCATCATCAACGAGTTTGACGGCATCTTTCCCGAGACCATTGAGCAGCTGGAGACATTGCCCGGTATTGGTCGCTCTACCGCCGGGGCCATCCGTGCCATTGCCTTCCAAAAACCAGCCTCCATCCTCGATGGCAATGTAAAGCGGGTACTGGCCCGTTATCACGCCATTGATGGCTGGCCGGGACTAACTGCTGTCAGTAGTCAACTATGGGCTGTAGCCGAACAACATACCCCCAGCGCCAGGATTGCTGACTACACCCAGGCCATTATGGATTTGGGCGCCACCTTATGTACTCGCACCAAACCACGCTGCCAAGAGTGCCCTCTCTCTAATGAATGCCAAGCATTCAAGGCCAACAACCCCACGGGTTACCCCGGTAAGAAACCCCGTAAGGAGCAACCTGTCCGTGAGTGCCTGTTCCTGATTATTAGAAACCCTGAGGGAGACATACTCCTTGAACAACGCCCGGCTAGCGGACTCTGGGGAGGGCTTTGGGTCTTCCCCCAATGTGACAAAGAAAATGACATCACCATTACCTGCAACCAGCTAAGCTGCCAAATTGAAGACTGGCAACTACTACCTAAAAAGCGTCACACCTTCAGCCACTTTCATTTGGATTACCGCCCTGTGCTAATCAATGCAACACTGGCGTCGTCCATTATGGATAGCCCAGGCATAGTCTGGTATAACCCTAGCTCACCGCTAGAAATTGGCACCGCTCAGCCGGTAAAACAGCTGCTGCAACAACTGACTGAATAAGGGATACACCGATGGCACGTATGGTTCACTGCAAGAAATTAAATAAAGAACTTGAAGGCCTTGATGCCGCCCCATTTCCCGGCCCAAAGGGACAGGAGATATACGACAATATCTCTAAACAGGCTTGGGAAGACTGGCTTGAACACCAAACCCGGCTAATCAACGAAAAACGTTTGAATATGATGGACATGACGGCCAGAACCTACCTCAGTGAACAACGAAACAAGTTCCTTTCCGATGAAGCATTTGATGAAGCAGAAGGTTACGTCCCACCATCAGAATAATTTTCATCACGCCCTTGACGATATACAGGCGAGAAGGTTTAATACGCGCCTCTCGCCGCATAGGTATGCAGCAAGACTTGTAACAAGACAAAGCCCAGATAGCTCAGTCGGTAGAGCAGAGGATTGAAAATCCTCGTGTCGGCGGTTCGATTCCGTCTCTGGGCACCACACTGAAAGCCTTGCAGCGACTAGCCTGCAGGGCTTTTTTTATGTTTGATAGGTCTGCGGTTTTAGGCCAAAAAACAGGGAGGTGTCCACAAAATGTCCACCTTCATATTTTTTCTTACAGTCAATAAGACTCTAAACGGAGCTTCAACTAAGTAATTACCATCTGGCAACTTGGCAACAGCTGGTTCAGGCCATTTAGTCATTGGTGGGTTTTGGTACAATTAATCAACCAGTCAGTTAGCGTGACTTCCACCTCGACGACCAAAACCTAAACCCTACGTTTTTCTTCCTGTGTACTTAACGCCTCAAACACCGGATTGGTGAAGTTGGCGACTTTTTTGCGCAAGCGAAAAAGGTGACAGCTTTACCAAGTCCGCGTGCTTTGACTTGTATGGTTGTTCCTGTCTTATTTTCACTTATTAAATCCTTTTAAAAACGGGTAAATTGAGACCCACCTTTGGTATGCAGCCAAAGGCCTTTTGTAGCAGCTCGTTGCTTTGCAGGTTCCTTTACAGAGACCGGTAACAAGTATGAGCGCTACAAAACTCGTTAGGTACAACTCGAATAGTCATATGGGCCTCGAGCCCGAATAGCAAGGCAGAGAAATCTTAACCTATGAAAACTCCAAAGAGCAATGAAATCAATATTGGGATTGATACCAGCCAAGCGCAATTGGATGTCTATGTGCGTCCGTTGGGGCACTTCGTCTCCTTCGATAATACACCCAATGGTATTAAAGAGCTGGTTCAATACATTAAACAGTTTGATGTGACTCGGGTGTTAATCGAAGCCACAGGGCGGTTAGAAATGGACTTTGTATGTGCCGCTCATAAGGCCAAATTCCCCGTGGTGGTGTGTAACCCGACCCAGGTCCGTCAGTTTGCCAGAGCCACGGGGCGAGTGGCCAAAACCGATAAACTGGACGCTCAGGATATTGCCCATTTTGGTGAAGCACTAAAACCTCATCCCACGGCACTAAAACCAGAGAAGCTCCGCCTTATCAGTGATTTACTGACCGTCAGAAGTCAGTGCCTGGACATGAGTACCATGCAAAAAAACCGACTGAAACGGATGCCTAGAACGGTACATGGCCCTATAGATAAAATACTTAAAGCCATTCAAAAAGAATGTCTACGTATTGATGCGAAGCTGGACAAGCTCATCGCTGAAATACCCGAATGGCAAGCTAGGGTAGATCAGCTCACCAGTGCTAAAGGGGTTGGGAAAGTATTGGCGTACACCCTCATTAGCGAACTACCCGAGCTCGGTTCACTGAACCGGAAACAAATTGCTTCACTTGTCGGTGTGGCACCGATGAATCGAGACAGTGGTTCTCATGAAGGTAAACGGTATATCCGAGGCGGAAGACACAAAGTGAGGACGGTTTTATTTGTCTCGATGATGTCGGCGATCCAATGCCACCCTAAATTAAAACCGATGTATCAGCGAATGGTCGCTGCGGGTAAACCAAAAAAAGTCGCTATTGTTGCCTGTATGAGGAAGCAACTGATTATCTTAAACACCATGGTTAAAAATGGGACTCATTGGGATGAAACGATGGCTTAAAAACTTGACTTGGAACCATAGTCACTTGTTAACGTGAGTTACATTGACTACCTCATTGGCCAACACTATAGGTTAGGAAACACCAATAGCTCTACTTGATTATAGCTATCCAACCGATAGCGGTAACTAATGAAACCGTCCCTACACTGATTTTCTCCGCTGTAACATTCGCAACACCATATAGGTAGCTGCCGCAGCCAACAGGTGCTTGATACTGTGGCCGCTGATACTACCCAGCAGCTGATAAATGGCATGGTCAAAATGCTCCACCACTTTGGCGAGGACATAGAAGATGAACACCCAG
>JAGPWA010000126.1 GCA_018066715.1 Porticoccus sp.
CAACACTAACGCCACCATTGCAGTGCAAATCAACAAGCTACTCCCGCCGTAGCTTATAAACGGCAAGGTCAGCCCTTTGGTCGGCAGCAACCCGGAGGTAACACCAACATTGATGAATGCCTGGCCCGCCAACATCATGGCAATACCAAAACAGCTATAAGCAGCAAACCAGTCCTGCCGACGCAGTGCTTTTTTAGCCACATGAAAGATGCGAGACACCAGCAAAACGAAAAGCCCGATAACAACGGCAACACCCAGCAACCCAAATTCTTCAGCGTAAATAGCAAAAATAAAGTCAGTATGTGCTTCCGGCAAATAAAACAGTTTCTGCACACTATTACCCAGGCCGACACCCAACCATTCACCACGGCCAAATGCGATCAATGACTGGGTCAGCTGATAACCGGTGTCGTACTGATCAGCCCAAGGATCTAAAAAGGTCACTAACCGCTGCACTCGATAGGGCGACATCAAGGCAATTCCGGCCAAACCGGATACGCCCAGCACCAGTAGTGCACTAAATTGCCACAACCTAACGCCCGCAATAAACAACATCCCCAATACGGTGCCACTCATCACTACAGCGGAACCAAAGTCCGGCTCTAACAACAGCAGAAAGATCATCAAACCCAGAACAGCGACTGGCTTCATAAAGCCTTGCCACTGCACTCGCAACTGACGCTGATGGCGCTCCAGATAACCCGCCATAAAGAGAATCACCACAAACTTAGCCAGCTCAGATACTTGCAGATTAATCGGGCCCATTGGTATCCAACGCTGGCTACCATTAACTTCGCGGCCAATGCCGGGAATCAGCACAGCAAGCAACATAAGCAACGTGAGTAACAGTAGCGGCACGCCATAGCGATACCAAATTCTTGAGGGGACACAGAGAAAGACAATGGCAACCGTGAGCGCCATGGCCAGAAACATAAGATGTCGCTTGAGGTAAAAGAACCCATCACCGTAGTTATGCTCAGCAAAGCTTATAGAAGCCGAGCTAATCATCACCAAGCCAATACTGACAATAGCCAAAGTAGCCAACAGTAATGAACGATCAAGACCATCAATAAAATCAGCAATAGAGGGCAGCCGAAGAGATAGCGCTGTCATCGCAACCCCTCCACTACTTTTGCAAACTGCTCGCCACGGTCTTCAAAACTACTGAACATATCAAAACTAGCGCAGGCAGGAGACAGCAGCACCACATCACCCGCTTCAACAACCTGCTGCGCAGCTTCCACAGCACTCTGCAAGCTGGTAGCAAAAACGGTAGGCACTCTGCCACCTACCGCATCATTAATTACAGCTGCATCTTCACCCAACAACACCAACTGCTTTACTTGGCCTGCCATCGCATTGGCGAGCGGTGAAAAGTCCTGCCCCTTACCCTCCCCACCAGCAATCAACACCAGGTTGTTCTCTCCCGCCAACCCGGTGATCGCAGCCAACGTAGCGCCTACATTGGTTGCTTTGGAATCATTAATATAGGTGACACCCGCTAAATTTTTCACTGTTTGGCAGCGATGAGATAATCCTTGAAAATCACGCAACACCGCCAACATCTCAGCCATGGGCAATCCTATGACCGAACCCAGCGCCAATGCAGCCAAGGCATTCCGGGTATTATGGCAACCCTTAATACCCAGCTCTGCTTCTGGCATTAATCGCTCAAATTGATAGGACAGCCAAGGCTCACCATCTTGATCCAGCAGCCCGAAGCCACCAAAATCAGGCTTATCAAGACCGAAGCTCCACTGCTTCACCGTATCACTCACGAGCGGAACACTAAGCTTATCCTCGCGGTTGACTACTACCTGTCTTGCCCCATTAAAGATTCGGTGTTTGGCCTGATGGTAATCGAGCAGGCTATTGTAGCGATCCATATGGTCAGGACTGATGTTCAGTACCGTCGCCACCTCAGCGTTTAACCCGTAGACTGACTCAAGCTGGAAACTGGAGAGCTCTAATACGTAGAACTCGGTAGATTCATCTAGCAACTCTAGTGCTGGCACCCCAAGATTACCGCCGACACCTACTGCGACACCTGCCGCAGCACACATCTCACCCAGCAGTGTGGTTACCGTGCTTTTGCCATTTGAACCGGTGATCGCAACAATGGGCGCATTGGCTGCCCGCGCGAATAGCTCAATATCACTAATGACCGATATGCCAGACTTAAGAGCAGACTGAATAGCGGGGGTCTGACGCGAAAGACCGGGGCTGAGAATGACCTCGTCCGCCCCATCAAAACTGTCCATTGCCAGCTCACCTAAGACCACCGGCACTTCCGGCAACTCGGCTTTCAACTGCTCAAGACAAGGCGGCTGCAAGCGGGTATCAAGCATCACGAAACGCTCACCCATTTGCGACAAATGACGCGCCACAGACAAACCCGTAGTGCCGATACCGGCTACTACTTTCAGTTTGCTACTGGCTATCAATTGTGTCATTGCCATACCCTGTAACCCTGCCGCTTATCGCAGCTGCTTACCGTAACTTCAATGTCGCCAAACCAAACAGCACCAGAATCACAGTAATAATCCAAAATCGGACAATAACTCGTGGCTCTGGCCAACCTTTTAATTCGAAGTGATGATGAATGGGTGCCATGCGAAATATCCTGCGGCCGGTCAACTTGAAGGAAGCCACTTGTATAATTACCGACACCGTTTCCAGAACGAAGACACCACTCATAATGAAAAATACGATCTCATGACGCACTATTACCGCTATCACGCCCAGTGCTGCGCCCAGCGCCAGTGCGCCCACATCACCCATAAATACTTGGGCCGGGTAAGTGTTAAACCACAAGAAGCCGAGACCTGCGCCTCCCAAAGCCGCACAGAATACGCCCAGCTCACCTGCTCCCTCAACGTAGGGAATATGCAGGTAATCAGCAAATTGAACATTGCCTACTAGATAGGCAATGACACCGAGAGCGCCACCCACCAATACTGTCGGCATAATGGCGAGACCATCTAGACCATCGGTAAGGTTGACGGCATTACTACTGCCAACAATAACGAGGTAAGAAAGCACCACATAGAAAACGCCCAACGGCATGGCCACTTCCTTGAAAAACGGCACAATCAACTCATTTTCTGCACCAGTACTTCCACTTTGATAAAGAAAGATTGCGGCGCCCAAACCAGCCACTGACTGCCATAAATATTTCCACTTAGCAGGCAACCCTCGGGAATTTTTCTCCACCACCTTGCGATAATCATCTACCCAACCCACCGCACCAAAAATAGCGGTCACGGCCAATACCACCCAGACATAATGGTTAGATAAATCAGACCAAAGTAATGTACTGACAAAAATTGATATCAGGATTAACGCGCCACCCATGGTTGGCGTGCCTGATTTACTCAAATGACTCTGAGGGCCATCGGTTCGAATCGACTGGCCAATTTGGAGGTAGTTCAGCCGCCTGATCATGGCCGGACCAAGCAACAGAGAAATACCTAGAGAAGTAAGGACACCCAAAATAGCCCTAAAGGTTAAATATTTCACCACGCCGAACACAGTAAAATATTGTGCTAGGTAATCAGCCAATAAAAGCAACATAACTACTGCTCTCCCGATTTTGTTATCTGCTGCACAACATCTTCCATGGCCATGAAGCGCGACCCTTTCACCAAAACCACCGCATCAGGGCCAAGCAGTGTTTTAAGGTGCACGCTCAGTGCTTCTTTATTCTCAAAATGTTTGCCGCCCGCACCAAATTCCTGGACAGCGCTGGCACAGAGAGGCCCCACCGCCAGAAAGCTTTCAACACCCTGAGCTGCCGCATAGCGACCTATATCAGCATGCAAGCTGATCTCCTCATCACCCAATTCGCCCATATCACCCAAGACCAGAATGTGGCGACCACGAAACTTCACCAGGGTATTAATGGCGGCCTTCACTGAACCTGGGTTTGCGTTATAGGTGTCATCAATAACAGAAGCGCCACTGGGTAACTGAAGCCGATTCAAGCGACCGGGCACTGGCTGTAGTTTATTTAGCCCGGCAGAAATTAGGCCCAGCTCAGCGCCGACAGCATGCGCACAAGCTGCAGCGGCCACAGCATTACCCACGTTATGCTCTCCACTCAGAGGCAACCGTACGGCCACCTCTCCAGCGGGCGTCACGAGCACAAAATGGTGACAACCTAAGTCATCAGAGACCATCTCTTTGGCATAAAAATCTGCACGGTCATTCGCGATGGAATAGGTAAGGACTCTTGATCGCGTCGAGTTACGCCATTGGTCGGCATAGGGCTCATCCAGATTAATAACCGCCGTACCTTGATCAGAGACACCTCGATAGATTTCACCCTTGGCCTTAGCTATGCCTTCCACACTGCCAAAACCAGCCACATGTGCGGGCAAAACGTTAGTCACAAGCGCCACATCCGGGCGAGCTAAACCAGAGAGGTAAGCAATTTCACCCGGAGCACTGGCACCCATTTCTATCACGGCATAACGGTGTCTACGGTGAAGCCCCAGAAGGGTCATCGGCACACCAATCTGGTTATTCAAATTTCCTTTCGTGGCCAGCACCTCACCAGACTCACGAAGAATGGTGGCTATCATTTCTTTGACAGTTGTTTTTCCACTGCTACCTGTGACAGCCACCAGAGGATTATTAAAGGCCTGCCGGTTAAGCAACGCTATCTGCCCCAGCGCCTCCGTCGTATCGGGCACTACCCACTGGGGCACATTGATATCTTTAGCTGGACGCTCAACCACCATGCCACAGGCTTGAGTAGCCACCTCCGGTAAAAATTGGTGTGCATCGAAATGCTCGCCCTTCAGAGCAACAAATAACTGCCCTTCATTGATCTGACGACTATCTGTGGATACCGATCCAAAATGGCAGTCGGGATACATCAACGTACCACCGTACGTCTGTGCCGCCTGCGAAAGAGTCAGCTCTTGCATCATTGCGGCCCCCCACGCTGACGTAATGCCAATCTGGCCTGCACCTGATCACTGAACGGCAACCGCTCTGTACCCAGCAACTGATATTCTTCGTGACCCTTTCCAGCAATCAGCACAATATCGTTGTCGCCTGCATTATCTACTGCCGTGCGTATAGCCTCAGCACGATCCAAACAAGTGATCGTAGTTGCGCCTTCAGGTACGCCTTTAACCAAGCCCTCACGGATATCAGCAGCAATACTCTCTGCTGATTCACTACGAGGGTTGTCATTGGTAATTACAACGTGGTCTGCATAGCGGCTGGCTATGCTACCCATCTGGGCTCGCTTGCCACGATCACGATCACCACCACAACCAAACACACACCACAGCTGACTAGAACAGTGTTCTCGTAATGTCTCTAAAACCTTCTCAAGCGCATCAGGGGTATGCGCATAATCCACAACAACCTGAGGCCCTACATCAATGCTGATCAACTCCATACGCCCAGGCACTGACTGCAAATGTGGCACGACCCTCAGCACATCATCAAGCGACACGCCCTGAAGACAGGCAGCGCCAATCACAGCCAATAAGTTTTGTAGATTAAATTTCCCCAGCAATGAACTATTGATCTCACCTTCCCCCCAGGGAGTCAGAACCAAAGCACGAAGACCTGATCCAGAGAGCACAATATTTTTGGCGAAAATAGACGCATTGTTATTCAGCAGGGAGTAACCACAAACATTGATAGATGACGCTAATTGCAGTGCAATTTCTGAACCGACCGGGTCATCCACATTAACAACCGCATTAGCTAAATCCGGCATAGCAAACAGCTGCATTTTGGCCCCAGCATAGCTCACCAAATCACCGTGATAATCTAAGTGATCTCGACTCAAGTTTGTAAAGATGGCCGTATCGAATGACACGCCTGCCACTCTCGATTGATCTAGGCTATGGGATGAAACTTCCATCGCCACACGGTCAACCCCATCAGCAGCATACTCCGCCAATATCGCCTGAACAGTGATTGCATCTGGGGTCGTCATCCCGGTATCGGTCATATTGGAATGACCCTTCGTGACCACACCATAACCAAGGGTGCCAATCGCACCAGAAGGCTCGCCCACCAAACTAAAGACCTGAGCCAACAACTGACTACAAGTGGTCTTCCCATTAGTTCCAGTAATCCCAGTCAAAGACAACTGGTCAGAAGGGTCACCGTAAAAACGCCCCGCCAGACCACTTAATTTCTGATTAAGGTGACTAATAGAAATCACACGAGGGTTCAAGTCGTCCAGACCCTCGGCCTCAGCCAACACCGCCGCAGCACCGTTTGCTAGTGCTTGTTCAATGTAATCACGGCCATCCTTGACACCCCCAGAGAGAGCAACAAATATCTCCCCGGATTTGACCGAGCGGCTATCCAAAGACAACCCAGCTACCGGTAGTTCAGTGAGCGCCTGAGGCAAAATCACATCAGGTAGCAACTGTTGCAAAGTACATTCGACAGGACTGAATGGCGCGCTCATCACGTGGCACCCCCAGGTTTACCCTTGCCTAGCGTTACAACCTTATCCCCACTTTTTACCTTCGGGGGAATCTTTAACATTCTCAACGCATCTGCTGTGACATTGGCAAACACCGGGGCGGCAACTGCACCGCCAAAATACTCTCCACCCCGTGGATCATTAATAATGACCACTGTGACAAGCCTGGGGTTATCCGCAGGAACCATGCCCGCAAATAGGGCTACATAGCGATTCTTCTCATACCCTGACTTGCCCACTTTGTGGACCGTGCCTGTCTTGCCTGCCACCTCATAGGAAGGAATGGCTGCACGTGTTGCTGTGCCCCCGGGGCGCGTAACACTACTCATCATTTCCCGAAGCCTTGATACCAGCTTCGCATCCACAACCTGCTCACCCTCAGGAATACGATCCACCTTCAGAAGAGACAATGGCTTCTTCACACCATCACTGGCTAATACCGCATAGGCTTGAGCCAGCTGTAATGCAGTAGCCGACAAGCCATGCCCAAATGCAAAATTAGCCCGCTCTACGGGCTTCCAGCGTCGATGTTCAGGCAGGCTTCCAGGGCTCTCACCGGGGAACCCTGTCCCCGGGCTCTGCCCCAACCCCATCCGGAAAAACATATCCCGCACATGGGTGGGATCCATCTGGAGAGCCAGTTTGGTCGTACCAACCTGACTCGACTTCACCAGCAATGTGGTCAGATCAATAAGCCCATAGTTTCGGTGGTCGTAAAATGTTTTTCGGCCCACTCTGATAGACCCGGGATTGGTATCGATTACCGTCTCTGGAACAAACTTGCCGCTCTCCAGTGCCGCAAGCACTGTCAGTGGCTTCATTGTAGAACCAGGCTCTACCAAGTCAGTAATGGCACGATTACGCAACGAATCTGAGCTCATCCGACTGCGGTCATTGGGGTTAAAGGAGGGTTGATTAGCCATCGCCAAAACCTCTCCCGTCTGCACATCCAACATCACTACCGATCCCGAGGCCGCCTGATGTTTTGCCACAGCTGCCTTCAGTTCTCGATACGCGGTATATTGCAATCTGAGATCAATACTAAGCGCCAGATTCTGTCCCGGTTTTTCGCTACGAACCAACGTCAGATCTTTGATCACCCGACCCTTCAAATCTTTCAGTACTTTTTTGGCGCCGGGTACGCCAGTAAGCCGTTCATTAAACGCAAGCTCCATACCCTCTTGCCCGCGATCATCGATGTTAGTAAAACCCACCAACTGAGAGGTCACTTCACCCGCAGGATAGAAACGCTTGTACTCACCCTGACCATAAACACCGGGAATTTCCAGACGGAGTACTTCTTCCGCCTGCTCTGGTGTCACCTGGCGCGCCAAGTACATAAACTCTTTATTGGAGTATCTCGATAGTCGCTGCTGCAACTCATCACGACTCATTGATAATTGCTTGGCTAACCCCGTGAGACCCGGCGAGGTGCTATCTATCACCTGAGGGTTGGCCCATAACGTGACGACTGGGGTGCTCACTGCCAGCGGCTCTCCTCGACTGTCCGTAATCACACCGCGGTAGGCTGGTATAGCTTCTGTGCGAACCGTGCGCGCCTGACCCTGCCCCTGCAGAAACTCAAAGCCCTTGTCCACATCGGTCAAAACCTGAAGCCCAGCAATGTGCCACAATCCGGCCACAGGCAGCATAAACAGCACCGCCACCAACAATAGGTAGCGCCAGCGGGATATGGTTATTTTGGCCTGCTTCACAGTCACTCGATTATTACCCCAAACCCTTTATTGTCGAATCACAATAATTTCTTCAGCCCCTGGCACTCGCATCTCGAGACGCGTCTTTGCTAGCTGCTCAATACGACTTAATGACGCCCACGAACTTTGCTCTAACAAGTAGCGGCCCCACTCCACCTGAAACGCATTCGCCTCCTGCTCCAGCTGGGATAAATCGTTATACAACTGCCGGCACAAATGGCTGACGTATACCACCGACAATGCCGACAAAATGACGGCCAACCACATCACTGGCAACATCAAACCCGACCCCGAAGACCTCATCCCAGCCTCCTTTGCCTAAGCCACTTTCTCTGCAACTCGCATCACCGCGCTTCTGGCACGTACATTCACAGACACTTCATCCCTGCCAGCTTTGACTGCCTTGCCCACTGAACGCATCGGGCGAAAAATGTCTTTTTCCATAATGGGAAATCCTTTTGGCAAAGGCTTGCCGCGCTCCTGCTCCCGAATAAAACGCTTAACAATGCGGTCTTCAAGCGAGTGAAAACTAATCACCACCAAGCGACCACCTACCGCCAGTACATCCAATACACCAGCCAATGTTTTCTCGAGATCTTCAAGCTCCTGATTAATAAAAATCCTGATTCCCTGAAACGCTCTTGTGGCAGGGTGCTTGCCTTTTTCCCATGAGGGATTGGCCTCTTTTACGATAGCGGCCAACCGAGCAGTACGAGTAATCGGCTCCTCTTGTCGAGCCTCAACAATGGCCCGTGCAATTCGCCTCGCATATCGCTCTTCACCGTAGTCTTTCAATACTCGCGAGATGTCCCTTTCCTCGGCTGTAGCCAACCATTCGGCAGCGCTGATTCCCGCATCGGGATTCATTCGCATATCCAGCGGCCCATCACGCAAAAAACTAAACCCTCGTTCAGGATCGTCCAGCTGCGGGGACGACACGCCCAAATCCAACAGCACTCCGGACACGCGACCCGTCATGCCCCTCTCTGCCGCCAGAGCGCCCAAATCAGCAAAGGACGCCTGTACAATTTCGAACCGTGAATCCTGAGAAAACTTTTTACTTGCCACAGCACAAGCATCGGGATCTTTGTCTATAGACATCAGAGCACCGGACTCATTTAATTTGGATAAGATCAATGCTGAATGACCACCACGGCCAAACGTACCATCCACGTAAAACCCATCAGGGTCAGTAACAAGTGCTGCTACTGACTCACTGAGCAAAACCGCCGCATGCTCATCTTGTCCTGACATAACCCCTTACCTCTGCATTACAATGAGAGGGACTGCATTTCTTCTGGAATCTCAAGATCGCCACTGGTCGCTGCCAACCAGTCATCTCGTCCTGCATTCCAGTTTTCTTCGCTCCACAACTCAAAACGATGACGCTGACCCACCAACATCACTTTTTTCTCCAATTGTGCGTACTGCCGCAACTCCGGCGGAATCAAAACTCGTCCGTTACCATCCAGCTCCATTTCACGGGCATGTCCAATAAGGATTCTCTGCAACTTGCGAGTGGTCGGATTAAATGAAGGTAATTCAGCGATCTGCGCTTCTACCTTTTCCCATTCATGAAGAGGGTAGATCAGCAGGCACTTATCCTGTATATCGATAGTGGCAACAAGACAGCTATTACTGGGGGGAGCGAGGACATCACGATACCTTGAGGGAATAGCCATACGCCCCTTGGTATCCATGTTGATTTCGTTATTGCCTCTAAACAATGTTCTCACCCAATTTTATTATTCTGAAGGCAAAAAACCACTTTGCCCCACTTTTCCCCACTTTCGCAACTATATGCTGACAAAAGCCAAAGTCAAGGCAAAAAAAGGGGAGAGATCACGAAAAATGTGCAGAAAACTCAATCACTTGCGAGCAATCGATCAAACCGGCACTAAAAAACAAAATAGATCGCCAGACAAAACAAATCACTAGATACGTCACTTAAAGTGATGCTTTAACTAAAAGATATTTTAGGTATAAAAAGACAAGGGTTTAAGCCCCAATGGTTGTTTTTTAACCAAATGATAGAAAAATAAAGGGAGTTGGCCTGTAAGCCCAGTAGCTAACTACCCATACCGCACAGAATCAAAGGGTTACAACAAACCCACTGGAAAATAGTACCAAATTTAGTAGCAGTTTTAGTAACAGACCTTCAAGACTGGCTGATGTCAGATCAGATTGACACTGCATGTTAGGCTCCGCAATCGCTTGGAATGGTGAGCGAACTACTTTTCATGCTTATCATTCTTCTGTGAATTAACGACGTTTGTTCAGACTTCAGCCAATAGTTCATTTTTACCATACGGCGTGTCTAGAGTCATGAGGCTATTCAATTTTCACCACCTCAAAACAGAGGTGCGGTAAAGGTAGTCAAAGCTGGTGTTCCGCTTGCTGGACGACCTCGTATCCATTAACGCTTTATTTTTTGTGCGATAATCAATACCACAAGGTTATCCCTACGGCGTTTTACTTTCCAGAAGAAGAAACAAATGCGGCATCCATTCAAAATAAACATTGCACTGAAATTAAAGCGTTATTTTTTAAAACATAAAGCAAAGCGTTTAGGTATAGAAATTAAGTCCTTGGCTAACTTATCTCGGCGTTCATCGGTTGTGATGGAGGTACCATCTTCATTAGGCAACACACGACTAGCTGCTTTTACTAACACAACAATCACGATTGGAGCACACAGCTACATTCGGAGTGGACTCATTGAAGGAAAATCAGAGATTGGCCGATTTTGCTCTTTTGGTAAGAATGTGACTATTGGGCTATCTAAAAGAACTCACCCTGTTGATTGGGCATCAAGCAGCCATGCGCTTTGTGCCGACCATAAATACACCCACAAACCAACCATTATTGGTAACGATGTATGGATAGGTCATAACGTAGTCATTATGGAAGGAGTTGAAATAGGCCACGGGGCTGTTATAGGGATAAATTCGGTTGTCACAAAAAACGTTGAGCCGTACCAAGTCGTTGCGGGAAACCCAGCACAACCTATCAGATATAGATTTAATGAATCCATCAAAACACGTTTACTTAAAAGCGAATGGTGGACAAAGGATCTGGATGACTTAAAAAAATTAGACTACGAAAATGCCGAAAACTTTGCTTTGGCAGCATCGTCGGTAGAAAAAAAAGCCAACTACAACAAAATAAAGCTCAACCAAGTCGAAGTATGTGTTTTTAATGGCGGCAGTGAAAACCAACAGAGAATGTAAGTCAGTTGGAATAATCCACCGAATGTATAATATTTGACCACGCTGTTGTAACACTTTTTGTGCCACCTCAGAATAGAGGTGCGGTAAAGGTAGCCAGAAGCCCCCCATTCAGGGGGCTTCTGGCATATTGAGAGCTAGCCTGTAAGCCGGGTTCTGTCGTGAACAGTCATTCCTCTAGGGCATACGTCACCATATGCCTCAAGCAACCTACCCGAATCCAGCGCGGGCCACGCCAATGGATTCCTATTTGGTCTTGCTCCGAGTGGGGTTTACCATGCCACAGTCTGTTGCCAGCTGCGCGGTGCGCTCTTACCGCACCCTTTCACCCTTACCTGTACCATCGCTCTCTATAAAAGAAAGTGGGGCCATCGGCGGTCTACTCTCTGCTGCACTTTCCGTAGGCTCACGCCCCCCAGGGGTTACCTGGCACTCTGCCCTATGGAGCCCGGACTTTCCTCCCCTACGCAACCCAATATCACCGATGGAAATACCGAGAAAACGAAGCGGCGACTGTCCAGCCAACTCCCGCGGCAAGGGTACCATGAAATAAACCCTCGAAAATAGAATGTTACCCGCCAAACAACATACTTCAGCTATCTACTGAAATTCAAAATTTATGATCGAATCGACATTTAAGTGTCAGTTTCTCCGCTACTCTGACAAATATATAAAAATTATCCGAGTACCTATAATGCTGAGAATCGTCGTAATGAACCCTAAAGGCGGTTGTGGAAAAACAACACTATCGACCAATTTGGCCAGTTATTTCAGCAACCAAGGTGAGATAACAACTTTAATGGATTTGGACCCTCAGGGTTCCAGCGTTTTTTGGGCCCATAAGCGTCCGGAGAAAGCCGCTGAGATACAACTTGTAGATGCCCACAATTGCCCCCACAACGTCACTCGAAGCTGGGCTATTCAACCGCCCCGCAACACCGATGTATTGGTGCTGGACACACCAGCAAGACCTGACTTAATCAGCCTCAACCCGCTATTGAAAGAAGCCAGTGCTATTCTGCTTCCCGTCCTGTCAAATGAGTTTGATCTTCATGCTATTGCTAATACAGTTCAGCAAATACGGCGCAGCCTACCCAGCCAACAAAATATTGCCCTAGTTTTCAACCGAAGTCCAAAAACTACCCTACTTAAAAAACAAATCGATCAGCTATCGGAACAACTGGGACTACCCGTTATCGCGACGCTGAGGGATACCCGCAACTACATTCAGGCTGCGGCTCACGGATTAGGTATAAGTGAAATGAACGGAGCTCACTACCGAAGAGACAAAATAGATCTTATCCGGATAGCACAGTGGTGCGAAAGAAGGCGCCCCGCCAAAGACTCAACAGGCTTCAGGCAAATTAGCCCCGACACCATAGCCCTTGCTAGCAACGCCTAAACAATGCCACATTGATACTACTCTTTTAACGCCAAAGCTCGCTGATAAAGCGCATTTTTTTGCCCACCAGTTACCTTCGCGGCCAGTGATGCAGCCTGCTTCAGGGGTAGCTCATCCAGCAATAACTTTAAAATACGATCCTGCTCATCATCGTCAGGGGACAGTTCAGCCTCGTCAGCACCCCGAAGAATCAACACAATTTCTCCCTTTTGCTGATTGAGGTCATCCGTTACCTGCTGATGAACACCCATCAGAGATCCCGAAAGAAATGTCTCATAGGTCTTGGTTAACTCCCGGGCCATAACCACCTCACGCTCTGAGCCAAAAACCGCCGCCATATCGGCAAGGGTATCTAGAATACGGTGGGGAGACTCATAAAAAATCAGGGTGCGAGTTTCTTTGACTAAGCGCTCAAATTTTTTTATGCGGGCAGTTGCTTTGTGAGGGGGAAACCCCTCAAAGGAAAAGCGGTCACTGGGCATACCCGAAGCGCTAAGCGCAGCAATAACAGCACAGGGGCCCGGTATGGGAATAACCCTAATATCGAGTAACCGGACTTCCCTAACCAACTTATAACCGGGATCAGAAATGAGCGGAGTGCCCGCATCAGAGATCAGTGCCACCTTCTGGCCGGACTCTAGCGCACTGACAATTCGTTGCAGCTGCTTATCATCACCGTGGTCATGGTAGGGAGTCAGAGGCGTGTCCACCCCCAGATGCTTCAACAAGCGACCACTGTGACGCGTATCTTCAGCGGCAATGAGATCAACTGCATGGAGAACATCTACTGCACGCGGTACCATATCCCCCAAATTGCCTATAGGCGTGGCCACCACATACAATTCACCTGCCATAAGAACTGACACCTATGCTTAAAATTCGGATCACAATAACTGCTCTATGCTTGCTGGCTTTGATGATGAGTGGATGTGTTAAGCAACCCCGAACTAGCAAGCCCAGTATGCCACCCGTCCAAACACTCACGGAACAGGCTAATAATGCCCTGTCTCAGGCGGCAAGCAGCATAGCACCGCAGCAACAACTGTACCAACTGACCGCAGCTGAGCTGTTTGTTAAAGCGGGCAATACGGGTAAAGCTCTCACTGTATTAGAGAGTATCTCTCCCGACCCTTTGTCACCGGAGCAATTTGCAAAGTACACGCTGATGTATGCAGAACTGGCTCTCACCAATGACCACTTCTTTTTAGCTCGGCAGCTGCTCTCAGACCGACGAATAGAGCAATATTGGCAACAATTATCGCTTCCACAACAACAGCAATGGTATCAACTGCGAGGTGAGCTTTTTTCTCTTCTCGGTGAACACAAGTACAGCATTGATGCTTATGTCGCGCTCTCGGAACTCTCGCCCACCTCTCAAGTCCGCCAAGAAGCACATGATAAGCTTTGGTTTGCTCTGAACCATATAACCCATGAAGAACTGGAAGAGCTGGCCATCACTGAGCAGGATCAGACAATATTGGGATGGTTTACACTGGCCAACATTACCCGGCAAAACCAGGGAGATATCCGTCAGCAGCTCTCTCTCATCAATGAGTGGCGCAGAACCCATCCGGGCCACCCCGCTTCACTAACACCGCCCACCAGCTTACTATCAGCCCAGCAAGCTTTCAGCGACCTTCCACAGCAAGTTGCTCTGCTGTTACCTCTACAAGGGACATTAGCTCAAGCAGGGGCAGCCATTCGCAATGGCTTTCTGGCGGCTTGGTATGATGTCCGGGCACACCATGGCGAAACACCCGTAATTCGTTTTTACGACACAACCACCAGCGATAACATTTCCGGCCTTTATCAACAGGCCGTTACCGATGGCGCACAACTGGTTATAGGTCCGTTACAAAAAGAAAAAGTACGACAGCTACTCAACCTTCCGGAACTCCCTGTACCGACCATTGCGCTTAATTATGTAGAGCCACCCCTCTCGTCGGCACCAAAGAATTTCTTCCAATTTGGACTTTCAGCAACGGATGAGGCAAAACAAATTGCAGATAGAGCGTGGATCGAAGGCCAACGAACGGCGCTATCCATCACCCCAAATAGTGACTGGGGAGACCGTACTCTATCTGCATTTCGAGACCGCTGGCATGAAAAAGGGGGCACGCTGATCGAATCCCCGCCCTACGGGACATCACAAAGTGATTTTGCCCCTCTACTGAAGCCTGTATTACATCTCGATCACAGCAATGCACGAAAAAAACGTTTACAGCAATTACTGGGTAAACCACTGGCTCACACACCACGCCGTCGGCAGGATATTGATATGGTCTTTATGGCCGCGTATCCGGACCACGCCCGCCAAATCAAACCTACTCTCGACTTTCTCTTTGCCAGTGACCTGAAAATTTATGGCACCTCCCACCTCTATGCCGGCACTCAAGATACTGGACGCAACCGAGACCTTGAGGGTATTCGCTTTAGCGCTATGCCTTGGACCTTACCCGGCGCCACCGAAGAGAAACTACAACCTGCGACAGAATTACCTGCCCTATACCGTCATATATTTGCTTTGGGCGTTGATACTTATCACCTGCATCAATGGCTGACACTAATGATCCATCAACCGGATACTCGATTGTTTGGTAGTACGGGTACACTCCAACTAAACCCACAAGGGGCTATCGAGCGAGCGCAACCCTGGGCAGTATTTCATGCTGGAAAGGTACAATCCGCCCAACAACTTACTGCTGATTAAAATTATTAGAAAAACGGATTGGCCCAACAACGCATCAAGACGCCATTAAACTCAACGGATACTTGGCAAAAGGATTTCGCCATGATTTTTAGAAAAAAAACCAAAGTCGACAGTAACGTGGGCGCTCGTGCGGAACAATGGGCACAACACTATTTAGAAACTCAGGGGCTAGCAATAGTGGCCAACAACTACCGCTGCCCCCGTGGTGAAATTGACCTGATTATGCGAGAGAAAAACACGCTAATATTTGTTGAGGTGCGCCTACGGAGCAACAAACAGTTTGGTAGTGCTGCGGATAGTATTGATGCCAGAAAACAACAGCATCTCATCCATGCCGCCCAACATTACCTACAGTCAAAAAAACTATGGGATCAGGTCCCGTGCCGGTTTGATGCCATTTGCTTGATCAAAGACCCCGACAACGGCAATAAGTATCAGGTAGAATGGCTTCGCAACGCCTTTAGCACATGAATACCCTCTAGAGAGAAGCCACAACAAACCATGAAATCCAGCGTTATTGAGCAGTTTCACCAAAGTATTGAGGCCAAAATGGCCTGTGGTGAAGCACTGGCACCACTCATCGTCAACGCCAGCTCTCGGGTCGTTCAACAACTACTTCAAGAACACAAAATTCTTTGCTGTGGCAATGGCCTGTCCGCATCTCTTTCCAATATGTTCACCCAGTCACTCATGCTTCAGTACAAGCTTGAACGGCCAGGTTTCCCTGCTATCAGCCTTAACAGTAACTCGGCCACCATTACAGCAATTGGCCATCACCATAGTGTCAGTGAAGTATTCAGTAAACAGGTTCGCACACTCGGACTACCTGGAGATTTGCTGGTCATCTTCAGCAACGGGACAAACCCCAGCAATCTTGTGCAAGCCATACACACCGCACATGATCGCTCTATGTCGGTGATCGGCTTCACCGGGGCTGGAGATACAGATCTTTCCGCACTTTTAAGTGGGGATGATATTGAAATACAAGTCGACCATGATGATCGACACAGGGTTTGCGAAGTCCATATGCTAAGCCTATTTTGTCTCTGCGAACTCATTGATCAACAATTATTTGGAGGAACACCCTAATGGTGCCACGACTGACAGTTCTGCTATTACTCTGCAGTGTCACTCTGGCTGGCTGCACCAATATTATCCACGCCACCACCGACGAACCGATTCAACCAGATCCCACTAACACCTCCATAGGGACTGATATTGACGATTGGCAGCTAGAAACCCTGATCGGCGTCAATATTAAGAAAGCCCACCCAGACCTGGAACATGCACATATCAATATCAACGCCTATAACGGCGTGATACTTCTGACAGGGGAAGTACCCACAACCAAGGTACGGACTGTAGCAGGGGATGAGGCAAGAAACTTCCGGGGGGTTCGGCAGGTACACAATGAGCTACAGGCACGGGAAAAATCCTCCCTCATTGCGCGCAGTAGAGACACATGGCTCTCCAGTAAAGTAAAAACCAAGCTGGTCGCCGAGCGAAACATGAAATCAACCACCGTCAAGGTAGTGACCGAAGATAGTATCGTTTACCTACTGGGCTTGGTGACCCATAGCACTGCCGATAAAGCCGCACAGATTGCCAGCAACACCCGCGGGGTAAAACGAGTCGTCAAGGTATTTGAATATATCGACTAATAAATAATCAGATATAAAAAAACCGGCTCTGGATAGGGCCGGTTTTTTATTGGCTTAGATGTTTAGCCTAACAATGCTTGATCACATCAACTCTAAAGCAACAGCTGTGGCTTCCCCTCCGCCAATGCAGATACCCGCAACGCCTTTCGCTTTATTATAAGTCTGCATAGCAGACAGTAACGTGACAATAATACGTGCACCAGAAGCGCCAATCGGGTGCCCCAGAGCACAGGCACCACCGTGAACATTGACCTTCTCATGGGGCAAGTCGAGCTCCTTCATCGCCGCCATGGTTACCGTGGCAAAAGCCTCATTAATTTCATACAAATCAACGTCATCTTTTGACCAGTTTACTTTTTCCAATAATTTCTGGATGGCCCCTACGGGAGCTGTGGTAAACCACTCAGGTTCGTGAGAATTGGTGGTATGGGCACAAATTTTAGCCAGGGGCTTGAGGCCCAACTCTTCGGCTACCGATAAGCGCGTTAATACTAACGCAGCTGCACCATCACTAATGGAGCTGGAATTAGCCGCTGTCACAGAACCATCCTTTTTAAAGGCTGGTCTCATTTGTGGAATTTTTTCAGGATTACCCTTTCCTGGCTGCTCATCAGTATCACAGACAACGTCACCACGACGACTTTTCACAGTAAACGGGGTGATCTCATTCTCAAATTTACCGTCAGCAATGGCTTTCTTCGCTCTCTCCAGAGAAGTAATAGCAAAAGCATCCTGCTCTTCACGAGTAAATCCATATTTATCAACACACAACTCTGCAAAGATACCCATGGCTTCGCCATTGTAAGCATCTTCCAGACCATCAAAAGTCATGTGATCATGGATTTTGGCATCACCAAAGCGATAACCACCACGACCTTGGCGCATCAAATAAGGGGCATTGGTCATACTCTCCATACCACCCGCCACAGCCACGTCAACGTGACCCAAAGTCAAGCTATCCCAAGCATTCATAGCGGCTTTCATACCAGAACCACACACTTTGTTCAGTGTAGTAGCACCAACACTAGTAGGAAGCCCTGCACCCAATGCAGCCTGTCTAGCTGGCGCCTGCCTCAAACCAGCAGTGAGGCAGCAGCCCATATCAACAGAGCCTATTTTCTCTGGAGAAACACCTGCACGCTCCACAGCAGCCTTGATTGCTGCTGCGCCCAATTCTGTTGAAGGCACGCCATCAAACTGACCCTGCATGCTACCAATAGGCGTTCGCGCCATCCCGACAATTACAATTGGATCTGACATAGCTCTATCCTCTATTTAACCACTCTTAAAGAGGGTTTCTTGCTAGTTTCACCAGAGCCGCCACCTTTTGGGGGGACACTTGAGGGTGACACCGACTTAACTGGTGCTGGCCCTACGGGCTCTGGCCCACTGGAATCCTCTGGCTGGAAAATCATTCCCTCGCCATTTTCTCGGGCATAAATTCCCATGACTGCTTGGATAGGCAACCTAATCTCACTAGGCACCCCACCAAAACGAGTACTAAAAGAAATTTCTGTATTGTTCATCACCAGCCCAGTTATGGCTCGTGGCACAAGGTTCAACACTATCTGCCCATCATCCACATGTTCCTGAGGCACTTCTACACCAGGGAAAAAGGCATCAACGGCCAAATATGGCGTACACTCATTTTCGACAATCCAGTCGTAAAAAGCGCGTATCAAATAAGGTCTGTTTGATGTCATTTTCATATGGGCTGAATCAGGTCTCATGTTTCTCGAGTGGCATTCTACAAAAAAAGGGACCTTATATGTCCCTTTTTTTATTACCACTTTATTGATCGAGATTAGGTCTACATCTCTTTTTCCAGTTCGGACAAGCTTTCCTGAAACGATTCTCGTTCAAACAAACGCTGCATGTAATCGTGCAACGGCTTAGTCTGGCGATTATTTGGAAGCTTAATACCCAGGCTGGACAACCGCCACAAGATGGGGCCGAGACAGCAATCTACCAAAGTAAACTCTTCGCTCATAAAGTAAGGCATTTCAGTGAAGATAGGGGCGATACTCACAAGGCTGTCCCGCAACTCCTTCCGCGCCTCCTCAGCATCCTTACTACTTTCATCACTGAGAATTTTGTCTACCTGAACACAACAGTCTTTTTCAATCCGGTGCATAAACTGGCGGCTTAACGCCCTTGCAACCGGATAAACAGGCAATAATGGTGGATGTGGAAAGCGCTCATCCAGATATTCCATCATCACTTTGGTTTCATACAACGCCAAATCCCTATCAACCAGGGTTGGCAATGAGGCATAAGGGTTAATTTCTAGAACTTCTTCAGGTATTACATTGTCATCGATGTTTACGATGTCAACAGTAACCCCTTTTTCCGCCAAGACAATACGAACCCGGTGACTGTAGTGACAACTAGGGTCAGAATAAAATGTCATGGAAGATCGTTTTGCAACAACCCCCATATTAAAACCTCAAGATTGATGATGGAATTGGATGGGCGGCTGCTATCCAGCCACCCCCATAGCAATTAGTGAATATCTTTCCAGTATTCACGATTTAGTAACCATACCCAGATAAATAGGAAGGCAAGGAAGAGCAACACGTATATACCAATACGCTTACGGTCTTCAGCCATTGGCTCAGCAACATAAGTCAGGAAGTTCACCAGATCAAAAACTGCTTTATCATACTCTTCAGGAGACAAACTGCCTTCTTTTATCAGAGTGTAACGGCCACAATCATCTTCCAGAATTTCTTCACGGGTTAATGGGTCACGTTTGACACCCCCATTATGAGCCATGACCGGACCAGGAGCACACGCCTGCAAACCTTGAAGATCAAGCATCGCATGGGGCATGCCCACATCCTTGAACACTTTGTTATTAACGCCAACTGAACGCGTTGGATCTACATAAAAATTACGCAAATAGGTATACAGCCACTCGGGAGAACGGGCACGAGCTACCAGTGTCAGGTCGGGGGGCGCGGCACCAAACCATTGCTTAGCATTGTCAGCTGGCATGGATATATTCATCAAGCTACCAATTTTTTGGTTGGCAAGCACCAGGTTATCTATCGCCAAGCCTGCAGGGATTTTCAGGTCAGTAGCAACCCGCTCCCAACGAGAGTACTTGGCAGAGTGGCAACCCATGCAGTAGTTCACAAATAACTGAGCACCATGCTGCAGTGAAGCCTTATCACCAAGCTCTGCCTCAAACTCATCACAGTGCATAGTGCCACAATCGAAGTTTGATTCAGAACCCACTGCTTTTAATGGTGCCCATGCCAGGAATAGCACAACTAAGAGGGCCAATAATGATTTCCAGAAACCCATCCCACCGTCCATCGTGACTCGAGCTGGTTCTGATTTACATGATTCCCACCTGGTCCAAATTGGCATCGCCAGGAAAAACCCAAAGTACAAAATCGCGCAAACCTGTGCCAGCATCGTACGCTCAGGGGTAGGCGCTTTAACACCAAGGACACCAAGAATAATGAACGAAGATGCAAATACCAACACCGCTACCTTGCTAAAGGTGCCCTTGTAGCGAATAGATTTCACTGGACTGCGATCCAACCAAGGCAACACAAACATGATAGCAATCGCCGCCCCCATCACTGCGAAGCCCGCAAGCTTATCGGGAACTGCTCTCAGCATTGAATAAAAAGGCGTGAAGTACCAAACAGGCGCAATGTGCTCTGGTGTTTTCAGTGGATTAGCAATTTCAAAGTTTGCATGCTCAAGGAAATAGCCGCCCATTTCAGGCACAAAGAACATGATGAAACAGAACACGAATAGGAATACCACAATTGGCACGATGTCATGGACAGTGTAGAAGGGATGGAATGGAATGCCATCTACAGGAATACCATTTGCGTCCTTATTCTTCTTAATTTCAACACCGTCGGGGTTGTTAGAACCCACTTCGTGTAGAGCCAGAATATGCAAGACAACCAGCGCCAACAATACAATCGGCACGGCAACCACATGGAGAGACATGAATCGGTTTAGTGTAATCCCGGAGATCAAGTAGTCTCCTCGAACCCACTGCACAATATCCTCACCCACCACCGGAATAGCACCGAACAAGGAAATAATAACCTGAGCACCCCAGAACGACATCTGACCCCAAGGCAACACATAGCCTAAGAAGGCTTCAGCCATCAGAGCCACGTAGATCGTCATACCGAAGATCCACACCAACTCACGAGGTGGCTTATACGAACCGTAAATCAAACCACGGAACATATGTAGATAGACCACAATAAAGAAGGCAGAGGCACCGGTAGAGTGCATATACCGAATCATCCAGCCGTAATCTACATCACGCATGATGTATTCAACGGAAGCAAAGGCCCTCTCTGATGAACCCTCAAAGCTCATCAACAGCCATACGCCGGATATCAGCTGTATCACCAGTACAATCATCGACAACACGCCGAAGAAATACCAGAAGTTAAAGTTTTTCGGGGCGTAATACTCAGCCATATGAGTATTCCAGGCCCGCACAATTGGCAGACGAGCGTCTACCCAATCACGGAATGATATTAACGCTTTCATTAGCCGGCCTCCTGGTCTACACCAATAACTATCACACCATCACTCTCATAGGAGTATGGAGGAACATCAAGATTGGTCGGTGCCGGAACACCGGCAAAAACTCGACCAGAAAGGTCGAACTTAGAACCGTGACAAGGGCAGAAGAAGCCACCCATCCAAGCAGTATCGCTGGTGCTCAAATCTTCAGCTCCCACTTCCGGGCGATACATTGGCGCACAACCCAAATGTGTACAAAGACCTACAACAACGAGATATTCTTCCTTGCCTTCCATTGCCCGGTGAGTACCACCCACATAAGCCGGCTGTTTTGCCTTAGCCGAGGATGGATCCCTTAAAACTTCTTCCGTTATCCCTTCCAGAGTTTTCAGACTTTCAGCTGTACGACGGACGACATAGACCGGCTTACCACGCCACTCAAACGTCACCATCTGACCAGGTTCAATTTTAGAAATATTGGCCTTGACCGGAGCACCCGCAGCTTTCGCTTTGGCACTTGGGTTCCAGGAACCGACAAAAGGAACGGCTGCTCCAACTACCCCAACAGCGCCCACCACACAGGTGGCCCCAGTCAGGAAGCGGCGACGCCCCTGATTAATACCGTCATTACTCATGACGCTCTCCCATTAACAGCAAAGGTTGGAAAAATTTTTTATGTGTACGAAATGGCGTGCAATAGTAATGAAAACCCACATTTTTTACAAGGCAATGGCCTATAACAATTCAGTTTTCATGCGGCCAAAAAACAAAAAACCCGGCTGTTTTTGGCCGGGTTTTTTGATCTGTGCGAAAAATTAACGCTTCGAGAACTGCGGACGCTTACGTGCTTTCTTCAAGCCAACTTTCTTACGCTCCACTTCACGAGCATCACGAGTCAAGAACCCGGCTTTGCGCAGAGCGCTACGCAGGGTTTCGTCATACTGCAACAGTGCGCGCGCAATGCCATGACGAATTGCGCCAGCCTGGCCGAAACTGCCACCACCGGCAACGGTGATTTTCAGATCAAATTTTTCGATAGCGTCAACAAGCTCTAACGGCTGACGTACGATCATACGAGCTACTTCACGCCCGAAGTATTGATCCAAAGTGTGATTATTAACGGTTACATTACCGCTACCACTGGCCATAAAAACCCTAGCTGATGAGGTTTTGCGGCGCCCGGTACCATAGTATTGAGTGTCTGCCATAATTAACTATCCGTCAGATATTCAGTTCTTGCGGCTGCTGAGCGGTATGTGGATGCTCAGTGCCTGCGTAGACTTTCAGTTTCTTGAACATAGCATTCCCAAGGGGACCCTTAGGCAGCATGCCTTTAATGGCACCCTCGATGACACGCTCAGGAGCTTTGTCGATCAGTTTTTCAAAACTAATTGACTTCAATCCACCCGGGTAACCGGTGTGGTGATGGTAAATTTTGTTTTTTGCCTTGTTTCCAGTCACACGAACCTTCTCGGCGTTAATAACCACGATGTAATCGCCGGTATCAACATGGGGCGTGAATTCTGGCTTATGCTTACCGCGCAAACGGGAAGCAATTCCGGCTGCCAAACGACCCAACGTCTGTTCAGCTGCGTCAATAACAAACCAGTCGTGCTGGACTGTTTCTGGCTTCGCACTAAATGTTTTCATCTTTTCCTGCCTGAAAAATTTTTGGCCTTCCCACCAAATGGGGCTTACCAAAAGGAGGGCGCATTCTACAGATGGGGCTTTGACTTTTCAAGAGACTTTTCAAGGGACTTTCTACCTTAAAAGGCAATTACTCTAAATGCCTCGACCAAATGCTCTTTCAGGGGCGATGTGGCCGCGCCAGATACTCATGAGATTGCATTTCTAATAATCGACTCTGGGTACGCTGAAACTCAAAACCAAGCCCTCCGTCAGCATACAAAGACCCTATATCAACCTCAGCGGACAACACCAACTTCACATTTCGATCGTAGAACTCGTCTACCATATTGATAAAACGCCTCGCCTGATCATCATTTTTTCTCCCCATTTGTATCACACCACCCACCAAAACTGCGTGGAACTCTCGGGCCAGCTCTATATAGTCGTACTGACTACGGGGAATATTACAAATAACATCGAAATCAAACCAAACCACATCTTCCGCTACATAGCGGCAGAGTATCGTCCGCCCTTCCACCTCAATTGATACGCACTCTCTCACTTCTCCTACCGCAGGTGCCAAACCTTGAAAAGCCGACATTAGCGCTTTATCAGCGGCCTTATCCAAAGGGACATGAAAAAGTTCAGCACGCTCAAGCGCCCTAAGCCGGTAATCCACACCACCATCTACATTAATGATATCTGTATGTTTATTAAGTAAAGCAATCGTTGGTAAAAAACGTCGGCGCTGAAGGCCATTCTTGTACAAGTTATCCGGAATAATATTAGACGTGGCCACCAAGGTTACCCGCCGGGCAAACAGATACTCCAGCAGCGTGCCCAACAACATGGCATCGGCGATATCTGATACGAAAAACTCATCAAAGCAAATAATCTGGGCTTCGCCGGCAATACGGTCCGCCACTTTCTCCAATGGGTTTTTTTCGCCCCTGAGCTGTTTTAACTCACGGTGCACTCTCCGCATAAAGCGATGAAAATGAGCACGCATCTTTTGTTCGAAAGGGAGGCTCTCGTAGAAGTTGTCCATTAAATAGGTCTTGCCACGACCTACGCCACCCCAAAAATAAAGCCCTTTGATGGGCACGGCCGGTTCAGAAGCTTTAAATTTAGCCGTCAGCCTTGCCAACAACCCAACCGGTTGCACGCCTTCAATATCAGCAACCAAGCGGTCATACAGCGACTGGAGGCAATACACAGCCTCCTCCTGAGAGGCATCATAATTAAACCCCTCCTGCTGAAGATCATGCTGGTATCTTTGGACGGGCGTCAGAGGTGTAGATACGACAGGCTGGGACATGGCTCACTAAATAAACAAGATACGTCAATTGGGCGTGAACTGTAGCGAGGCGTTCGTTGATTAGCAACCCGAAAGCACTTAAATGCATACGCCCCCAAGGGGTCTCACACTAAAAAGGGGTTGCCTCAAACCCCCGCATCTTTCAGACTATGGCTATTGTATTTAGAAACCACATTCCACGGAGTCCATGACTTGACCACCACAACGTTGCTAATCGGACTAATTTCCCTTGCTGCCGGCCTAATTATAGGCTTTGTATTGGCTCGCACTCTTCATCCACAGGCGAGAGAGCGCAAGGACCTGGAGGACCAACTGCAA
>JAGPWA010000132.1 GCA_018066715.1 Porticoccus sp.
AAGTGCACTGACGTTACACCCGGATGTGGCTGAGGCCGCCGTTGTGGGTTATCCCCATGATATCAAAGGCCAGGGTATCTACGCCTACGTGACTTTAATGTCAAAAAGTGAACCCAGTGAATCGATACGGGCCGGCTTGCTTCAGCTTATCTCGACAGAAATTGGTCCGATAGCCAAGCCGGATATTATCCAGTGGGTTAAGGATATGCCGAAAACCCGTTCGGGAAAAATTATGCGACGTATCTTGCGTAAAATAGCCGCAAACGAACTGGATAGCCTGGGAGACACTAGTACCTTAGCCGAGCCTTCGGTGGTGAAGGACTTGATTGATAATCGCTGTAATAGGATATAGGTATAGGGGTGGGGTTGTGCCCGGCCTAGAAAATGGCCAGAGCTCCATTCTTGGTAAGATAAGGATAGAGTGATGATAATGATGCCCCCCGCTATAGCAGCCGCATTAAAGTATGTTGTCAGCACGCTGATGGTGTTGTTGATGACGACCACAGCAGTGAACGCAGATATGCGTTACAAAGTGTATCTACACAGCAATACTGAACACCGAACCGTTATTGGTGAACTAGTTTTGTCTGCCTTAGGTAAAAATCAGAGTTATCAATTCACACTTGAGGATACGGCGTTTACCGATCATTTTTTATCCATGCGTCCGTTTAAATGCCTATCTGAACAGGGCAATATGTTGTGCTATCTTCCCTATCCCTATAATAATCGCCGGTCTATTTCTCGTGACGATCTTACCGACCTTGAATACGATTTACTGTTTATTGCCCGCACAAAAAAAGAATACGGTATTGACCCTTGGAATGGACGTTATTTTCAGTTGCGTTGGCAGGGTGAGGTTATTATTGGTGAATTGGCCGAAGTAGATCTAAATATACTGGCGTCACCACCAGAAGAGGGTGATATTTATCCCATTGTTGATGCAGACCTTACCTTAGTTGAGCCGGGTGTGGGATGGTTGCCATACTTGAGCATCGAACCATTTTCTCATTGATACACATTGGCTAATGTAATCAATAATTTGATCATCCACCATTATAGAAAATTTAACACTGGTGTCCTGTGACAGTAATTTAGTTAGATCTTATGGCAGATTTTTTAAGTGCTACTTTTGCCGGTGCACATTGCTGTGGATCGTTAATAATTACAATGCACTCCAGGCATTGAATGCATTCGTCGTAATCGATCTCGCCAGTCTTTTTAATAGCATCAATTTCACAGCGGTGATGACAGAGTTGACAAGGGCTGCCGCATTCTTTGCGGCGAGTCAGCCATTCAAACAGTTTGAAATGGCCGAGTATTGCAAGGCCCGCTCCCAATGGGCAGACGTAGCGACAATAAAATTTATGGATGTAAAGGCCGATACCAAGAAGTAGTACGGCATAGACTACAAAGGGCCAGTAGCGGATGAACGTCAGTGTGATGGCGGTTTTAAATGGCTCTATTTCGGCAGCCTTCTCAGCGTAGTTGAGTGAGTAAAAGCATAATCCAAGCAAGCTGAAAAGCAGCAGGTATTTGACTTTTAGTAGTCGTCGATGTAGGGCGTTAGGGATGTTGACCTGTTTAAGCCCAAGCCGCTTGGAGAGCCAAGACAGCATTTCCTGTAGGGCGCCAAAGGGACATAGCCAGCCACAAAATAATCCTCTTCCAAATAAAAATAAGGATATAAAAGTGTAAACCCATAATATAAAAATAATCGGGTCTAATAGAAAAACACCGATATCAAAATCATTTCTTAGTCCCAGTAACACCGTAAATATATTGACGACCGATAATTGCCCTTGGGCATAAAAGCCAATGAACAACAGGGTGAAGATAAGAAAAGCCCAGCGAAAGCGGTGGAAAAATTTATGTTGACGGGTGAGTTTATGTTGCTTGATAAAGGCGATGGTCAGCAATGCTAGTGCGATAAGAAGAATTATTATCTGACCGCTGCGAGATTGCCAAATGCGTACCCACAGTTCTGTATTTTGCTCCGTGTTCTCTACTTTTACGACGTCAAAAAATCTTGCTGGCAGTGTGTAGTCATCATCAAAAGACACGCGGTCTGTTATTAGATGATTTTTGGCCAGTTCGATAATGAGTTGTAACTGCATGGGCGCGCTGGGGTCGAATCCAGCCTGGGGCCGAATGCGAAAGATGTGGAGGTTGTCGAGTTTTGGTGCTCCCGTCATCAGCGATAAGGCACCCATTTCGTAGAAGTTGGTATCCCGGATACTGATTGGCAGGCCATGTTGTACCAAGCTGATATGGGCGGGTACGGTGCCGGGTTTGAAGTCGTCCTTCAGATAGGAGTAAAACCCCTCCGACATGATAGCGAAGGCGTGTTCGCCCGGTTTTAGGCGGGCCATTAATTGCTGATATTCATGTCCTCCCAGCAAGTTTTGGCCGATAGTGGGAGGGTTGAGGTAGGCATAATAGAGTTCAATTTTATTCTTGCCAGTTTTATCGTCCGGGGTGTCTTTATCTAGGGTTTCATTGGTTAAGTTTAACCGTTGTGTTGGGTAATCATTCAGTGACCCATCCAGTGCAGTCTCCACTGTTGATCGATCAATGGTCCAGTGTCGCACCAGTTCAGAACTGAGCAAGGTGGGCCAGCTCATGTTTTCTAAGTGATCGAACTTTATGGTGGCGGGTGGCTGTTGAGCAAATTCAGCTAGTTTGCTTCGTGCAACTTTAAGTGCCGCATTCAGGATTGTGTCGTTGGCGACGATAACAGACACGGTAGCTTTGGTGACGCCATCGAGATAGGTGGCGCCGGTGTTGGTATGGCCCTTTTTTCGACCAACAATAAAACGGTCGGCGACAGAGTGTTGTTCATACTGGCGAAGGAATTCAAGCAGCGGTTTAGGTCCCAGACCATGCATAAAAATTGGTTCATGGTGGTGTAGTAATGACACACCAGTAAAGGTGCCCTGTGTATCGATACCAATTAGCAGGTTAATACGTTCACCTGAAAATCCAGGTAAATCTACGAGGTCATTGCTTTCAAAGGCATAGCCAATAATTTCATTGAGTTGGTAAACCGGCCTGAGGGGTGCAGCGGGGTCTGCTGTCTTGTCACCAATAACGGTTGCCTTGGGGAACATCGTCTGAATCAGCTGATCAATCTGTGGCTCTTCGTCACACAGGGTAATGGGTGCCATCAAGGACAGATAGATCAGAAATATTGCGTGGAAAATATAGTTCATCCGTAACTGTCTTTCATTTCTGGCTTTCAGGCAATGCGCCTTTTGGCAGAGATGGTTGCTACCTTGGTAGTGCTGCATAGGTCAGTATTATTCAATCTAAGGGTCTCATGGACGATCGTAGGCCCGCATGAGTTAATCAGAAGTCCTCTTGTTTATATCCATCCTGCAGTTATTTTTTGCAGGCATGCTTGTCAGGTGTATTAGCCATCGAGAATATATAGAAGATGTCAGGTCAAGATTCCAATTTTAGGATCCAGGGCAGTCGGTGTGTACGGTGGTTGTGTGCCCTGATATTGGGTGCAGGTTTTTTGCCAGCTAAGGGCTTGGCCGAGGTTAATGAACCTGTGATGGAGTCTATCGTAGTGGTTGGCGTAGCGCCCATGAAGGGTAGTCTTGACACGAAAAGTCTTCCCTATGCGGTACAGGTGTTTGATGAGACGGAGTTAAATAAAAATGGTGTTTACTCTGTTGCTGAAATGTTGGCCGCCCGTGCTGGCAGCGTAACATTTAATTCAGCACAGAATAACCGTTTGCAACCAGACTTGCAGTTTCGCGGCTTTACAGCATCCCCGCTTCTTGGATTGCCTCAGGGTATCGCGGTGTATCAAAACGGAGTGCGGATTAACGAAACCTTTGGTGACAGTGTCAACTGGGATTTATTGCCTGCAAGTACCATTGATTCCTTACAGTTAGTAGCAGGTTCTAATCCAATTTATGGCCTAAATGCATTGGGTGGCGCCTTTGTAGTGCAGAGCAAGACCGGCTTTTCTTCGCCGGGAACCACAGTGAAGGTCGGCCTGGCATCTGAGAAGGTACGGGATGTTGCCATCACCACTGGAGGAGATCATGGTGATTGGGGATATTTCCTGGCGGTGGACAGTATGGAGGAAGAAGGTTGGCGCGATTTCTCTGAATCCCGAGCCTTAAATATCTATGCCACACTTGGCTGGAGAAGTGAAACGCAGGATCTAGATGTCTTCTTTAATGGTGCTGATACGAAGTTGCGGGGCAATGGTACGGTGCCGGAAGCATTATTGAATGAAAGGCGTGAGTCCGTTTTCACTCACCCGGACATTACTGAAAACCGGTTGGCTCAGATCAGTGCTTCCTATCGTCGGCGCTATGACTTTGGCTCGGAGTTGAGCGTCAATCTGTTTTATCGACGAAATACTACGGACAGTTTTAATGGTGACGGGTCAGAATTCGAAGCGTGTGAGGCCCCGCTGGATGATCATTTTCTTTGTGATGAGGATGAATCCGAGTTGCTGAGAGATCAGTTTGGCAATCCGGTTTCTGCACAGTTGGATGCCATTAACAACCTGAGTCAGCGCCGGCAGCGCAGTGGCGGGTTGACCTCTCAATGGCTTCAACCTGTGGACTTGTGGGGGATACCCCAGCAGATACTTTTTGGGGTTGATGTGCTCTTCGGTGATACAGATTTTGACTCCACCGTGGAATTTTCTTCCTTGACTGAGGACAGGGGTACTACCACCAGCGGTCTTTTTGATCAAGAGGGGCGGACTGAAATGAAGGCTCGTAGTCGTACCTCCTCATTGTATGCCAGTGACTTATTGCATTTGAATGAGCGGCTAAGCCTGACGTTTTCAGCTCGTTACAATGATACTCAGGTCGAAAATCGTGACCAAAGTGGAGAGCGTCCCGAGTTGGACGGTCGTCATCGCTACAAACGGTTTAATGCAGGATTGGGGATGGTCTATCTTTGGTCAGATGATTTGTCGGTGTATGGTAATGTCCAGCAGTCGTCAAGAACGCCGACGCCGGTGGAGCTGGCCTGCTCACATGCCGATGCCCCCTGTAGTCTGCCCAACAGTTTTCTCGCTGATCCCCCTTTGGATGATGTGGTAGCACAGAGTGCCGAGTTTGGTTTGCGTGGTGAAAGTGATTATTTGGAACACTGGCGGGTCAGTTTGTTTTATTCCGTTAATCGTGATGACATTATTTTTCAGACTACTGGTGGTATCTCTTCCAATCAGGGATTTTTTACCAATGCCTCCGATACGGTGAGAAAAGGGGTGGAGCTTGATTTGTCGGGTATTCATGACAAGTGGGTATGGTATCTCAACTATACGTATTTACATGCGAGTTTTGCCGATAGCTTCTTATCCAGTACACCCAATCACCCCTCTGCTGTAGATGGTGTATTGATGGTTGACTCGGGTAGTCGTCTGCCAGGGCTTCCCGATCACAGTATGAAACTGGGGTTGGACTATACGCTGAGTGACCATGTGCAGCTTGGTTTTGAGGCACAGGCCAATAGTGGTCAATATTTGCGTGGTGATGAAGCTAATATTGATGACCGGATAGAGGGATATACACTATTGAATGTCTATGCTCGCTATCAATTTAGTGACAGTGTTTCGTTGAGTTTTAAAATCGATAACGCCTTCGATAAAGAGTACGAAACGTTTGGCCTGTATGGTCAGGCAGGTGAAATATTCGACGATCTTGGTGATGGTGGCGGGCGTTTTCTCAGTTCCGGTTCTCCACGTCAATACTGGTTATCTATTGAGATGAACTGGTAGTTTTTCTTCGTGTAATCCTGAAATTAAATAATATTGACACTAAATTATTAGGTGAAAAAAATGCCTTAATTTTGTGGGTTAAATGTGACCCAGGCATACCGAAACTGGTCATGCTTGATACTTTGGTAGTAGTTCCCTTTGCGTAGCCCCGCGTGAACAAAAGCAGTATCAAAATAGTCGTAATGTTCAATTGGCCAAAATATAAAAGTTGTTCATATTAGAACCCTGAAAAAGACGTTGGGTTTATCTGAAATTTTTTGTTTTTCAATAGCGCCTGGTTTTGCAGAGAACCAAGCACTTATCGAAAGCAGCGTACTTCGAACGATAAAACAAAGGCTCACAGGGTGCGTCTTGACTGCGAACAAATACAGCTAGTGAATAAATATAAACCAGTGTTAGGGGAATCACATGAATAAGACTAAATTATTGAAAAATTTATTGCCGGGGGCCTTGGGGTTGGCTGCGTGCATGCAAGCCAGTGCTGCAATTGAATTTTATGACAAGGACGATACAACGGTTTCTATCGATGCATCGTTCAATACTTTCTATACCAGTACGAGCACAGATAATGACATCAGTGGTAATGACCGCGATCAGTCTCGCGTTAAAATGGGTTTTCTTCCAAACTGGGTTGGGTTCAACTTTAAGAAGAAAGTGGACGACCTAACATTTGGTGGTCGTGCCTCGTTTTGGGTGAGTATCAATGATAGTGATGAATCGCCAACGGATGGTTTGATCGATACTCGGCAATTTTATGGGACTGTTGATGGCGCTTTCGGGCAAGTTCTTTTTGGTAAGGATTTCACGCTGTTTAACCGTAGTAATGTCTTCAACGACGAGATTCTGTTGGGTTACGGCTGGGTTAACGACACTATCGGTTTAACAGATGGTAACAATGTATCCTTTGGTAATATCGGTAGTGGTTATATCTATCCATTACCTACCTCCCAGATTACCTATCGCACCCCCACTATCGGTGGCTTTAAGTTGGCGATTGGTATTATCGACCCCTCTCGCACCAATGGTGATGATGATGCTGAGGAAGAGGCGCCTCGGTTTGAAGGTGAGCTGACCTATAACACGGCATGGGACGACGGCACGTTGGCAGCTTGGGTTGGCGGTTTGCAGCAGTCCTCTTCAGGTAGCACAACTAGTGATGTGGACTCTACCGGCGTTTCTTTCGGTGCTCGTGTGAAAATTGGTGGGCTGGCTCTGCATGCCTCCGGTTATGACGGCGAAGGGATAGGTATGTTGATCGGCCCGGCTGATGCGCAAGGTCTTGGCCTTAGCAATCTTGTTGTCGAGAACGAAGATGAGATTGACAGCAGCGGTTGGTTGACTCAAGCCTCTTATACGATGGGGACTAATCGTCTGGCTCTCTCCTTCGGTCAGTCTGAAATTGATAATGCTGGTGATTGGGAAAATGAGACCAGGACAGTTGCTTGGTTTCACCGCATCAACAGTACCTTCACCACCGCGGTTGAATTCACCCAAAACGAATTTGAAATTGGTGGCGATACTGAAGAAGCAGATACTTTTGGCATTGGCTTGATTGTTAATTTCTAAGTAGAGAACAAGGTTCCCTCCCTCCTATTCCGGAACATGCTCTCCCCATGTTTCGGAATTTTTTTTGAGGAAATGAAACAAGACAGTAGGTTGTCATGTTTGAGAGCTTACCCAAATTACATAGCCTTCAAATTAAACAGAGAGTTAATCATGGGGGAAACGATGCTCTTATATCAGCAGTCAACACTGCCGAGTTTAAAAGACTAGAACCATAGCCACCTAAGTACGGTTTAAAACTGACACTGCCTGTAGGCATGTAGACCAATAGCTCAAAAGGCGGGTTCAGGACGCAGGCTGAGAGGGCGTTAGCGCAGTGATCCACAGCTTTGTGGGCAATGCCAAGATGAATAATGAATTTAAGAGGTAATTGTTATGATATATGCACAACCTGGTGAAGATGGCTCCATTGTTACATTTAAAACCCGGTATGATAACTTTATTGGTGGTGCCTGGGTGCCGCCTGTAGATGGTCAGTATTTTGAAAATATAAGTCCGGTTACAGGGCAACCTTTTTGTGAGGTGGCTCGCTCTACAGATGCTGATATTGAAAAAGCACTAGATGCAGCGCATGAGGCTAAAGATAGTTGGGGCAAAAGCTCAGTAACAGAACGCTCTAATATATTATTAAAAATTGCTGATAGAGTTGAACAAAATCTGGAATTATTGGCTGTTGCTGAAACATGGGAAAATGGTAAAGGTGTTCGTGAGACATTGAATGCCGATATTCCATTATTTGTGGATCACTTTCGTTATTTTGCTGGTTGTATCCGTGCTCAGGAAGGTTCTGCTGCAGACATCGGCGGCAATACCGTTAGCTATCATTTCCATGAACCTCTCGGTGTGGTTGGACAGATTATACCCTGGAACTTCCCACTGCTGATGGCTGCCTGGAAATTAGCGCCAGCACTGGCTGCGGGTAACTGTGTGGTGATGAAACCAGCAGAGCAAACTCCAGTCAGTATTCTCGTCCTCATCGAGTTAATTCAGGATTTGTTGCCACCAGGTATATTAAACATTGTTAATGGATTTGGTAGGGAAGCTGGAGTGGCATTAGCTAGCAGTAGTCGTATTGCCAAGATTGCATTTACTGGTTCCACACCAGTTGGTGTTGAGATTCTGAAATGTGCTGCAAACAGCTTGATTCCTTCGACAGTAGAGCTAGGTGGTAAATCTCCCAATATTTTCTTTGAAGATATTATGGATCAGGAAGAGGATTACATTAGCAAATGTGTTGAGGGGCTGTTGCTAGGCTTCTTTAATCAGGGTGAAGTCTGTACCTGTCCCTCTCGCGCGCTGGTTCAGGAATCCATTTATGATAAGTTTATGGAGCGAGTGCTGAAACGTGCTGCGGAGATTATCCAGGGCAACCCACTAGATACCGATACAATGGTCGGTGCGCAGGTTTCACAAGAGCAACTGGATAGAGTTCTCGGATATCTGGATATTGGTGTCGAAGAAGGAGCTGAAGTATTGGTTGGCGGTTCTCGCAATGTATTGGAGGGCAATCTATCCGGTGGCTATTATGTTAAGCCGACCTTGATGAAAGGTACCAACGACATGCGTATCTTCCAGGAAGAAATCTTTGGACCTGCATTGTCCATCACTACCTTTAAGGATGAGGCTGAAGCATTGGCTATTGCTAATGATACCGAATATGGTCTTGGTGCCGGTCTTTGGACTCGTGATATGAATCGGGCTTACCGTATGGGTCGTGCTATACAGGCTGGACGAGTGTGGACTAATTGTTATCATGCTTATCCAGCGCATGCCGCATTTGGTGGTTACAAGAGGTCTGGTATTGGACGTGAAAATCATAAAATGATGTTGGATCATTACCAGCAGACCAAGAATTTATTGGTTAGCTATGAGATTGATCCACTGGGTTTCTTCTAGTTCATCAGACTTTTCTAAGTAGTACGATGGTGGTTAGTCGTCTGTCGGGCGCAACGCAGAATAACAGTGTAGCCCGGTAGGCAACTAGCTAACCCGTTGCCCTGGTTCAGCGCCACTATCGGGCGAGAGTAGATAAATACCTTGTTTATCTCCCGCCGCTAGCACCATACCTTCCGAGAGGCCAAAACGCATTTTACGTGGTGCCAGGTTAGCGACCAATACGGTCAGCCGACCTTCAAGGTCTTCAGGCCGATAGGAGGACTTGATTCCCGAAAATACATTGCGGGTTTCGCCACCGATATCCAATGTCAGTTGTAGTAATTTATCCGCGCCCTCAACGTGCTGGGCTTTGGTAATAAGGGCAACTCGCAGGTCTACCTTAATAAAATCATCAAAGTTGATTTCGTCAGCCAGTGGTTCATCGCTTAAGGGGCTGGAAGCAGGAGCCCCTGATGCTGGTTGTTCTACTGCGGCCGCCAGGGCCTCTTTACTTGCCTCTAACATGGCATCTACCTTGTCTTGTTCAACACGCTGCATCAGCGGTTTGAACTTATTAATTTGGTGATCTTTCAGTGGGTGTAGTTCTCCATCCCAGCTGAGGGTGTCATTGAGGAACGCTTCGGCATCGTTGGCCATGGCGGGCAGAATGGGTTTCAAGTAAACCATCAGCGCCCTGAACAAGTTGATACCCAAGGAGCAAATGTCCAATACTTCCTGCTCACGGCCGGGCTCTTTGGAGAGTTTCCAGGGTTCCTTCGCGGCAATGTATTCATTGGCTGCATCGGCCAGTGCCATAATTTCACGAACCGCTTTACCAAACTCGCGGTTTTCATAGTGGTCGGCAATACTGTCAGAGGCTTCGGCGACTTGCTGCCACAGGGCCTCATCAGCAATAGTGTTGGAAAGCACACCATCGTTGCCCTTGGTAATAAACTTGGCACAACGGCTGGCGATATTTACCACCTTGCCGACCAAATCACTGTTCACCCGTTGAATGAAATCATCCAGGTTTAAATCGAGGTCATCGACACCCGAGGATAATTTGGCCGCAAAGTAGTAGCGCAAGTATTCCGGGTTGAGGTTATCCAAATAGCTGCGGGCATTGATAAAGGTGCCTCGCGACTTCGACATCTTCTTGCCATTCACCGTTAGGAAGCCGTGTACGCAGACCTTTGTGGGGGTGCGGAAGTTGGCGCTGGTCAGCATGGCTGGCCAGAACAGTGCGTGGAAATTAACAATATCTTTGCCGATAAAGTGATAGAGCTCAGTGTCAGAGCCCTGTTTCCAGAAGTCATCAAACACTAGACCTTTTTTCTCGCACAGGTTCTTGAAGCTGGCCATATAGCCAATCGGTGCATCCAGCCAGACATAAAAGTATTTGCCGGGTGCATCAGGGATTTCAAAACCGAAGTAAGGGGCATCACGGCTGATATCCCACTCGTGCAATCCGCTATCCAGCCATTCGCCCAGCTTGTTGGCCACTTCATCTTGAACATGACCGGCACGGGTCCACTTTTTCAGGAAGTCGGAAAATTCCGGTAGCTTGAAGAAGTAGTGGGTGGAGGCTTTTTCAATCGGGGTAGCACCAGATATAGCCGATTTTGGGTTGATCAGATCAGTGGGTGCATAAGTGGCACCGCAGGCTTCACAGTTATCACCATACTGGTCATCAGTTTTACATTTTGGGCAGGTGCCTTTGATATAGCGGTCTGCCAGAAATAGATTTTTTTCTGGATCAAATGCCTGAGTGATTTCTCGGCTAGCTATATGATTATTGTCTCGCAGACGGTTGTAGATGAGTGACGACATCTCCCGATTCTCATCCGTATGAGTGGAGTGATAGTTGTCGAACTCAATCAGGAAGTCGCCAAAATCAGCTTCATGTTCAGCTTTCACCTGAGCAATTAGTTCTTCAGGCGTAATACCCAGCTGTTCCGCCTTCAACATAATCGCCGTACCATGCGCATCGTCGGCACAGACGTAGTAACATTCGTGACCGCGCATTTTCTGGAAGCGTGTCCAAATATCAGTTTGGATGTACTCCACCAGATGGCCGAGATGGATCGACCCATTGGCGTAAGGCAGTGCGCTGGTAACAAGAATTTTTCGGCGTTCGGTCGTGCGTTCTGTCATGATTGTAGACTGCTAAGATTTGGTATTTGTAAAGGGGCGTAACCCTTGTAAAGGACGCCACCGTAGAGGGGCGCCACTATAACGGTTTTCCCTTGGTTTTTCATTAGTTTGTAAGAGGATGAGTGATGGCTGACGCACCAGTTCAAGATGGTTTGAAAGACGTGAAACATATTATTGCGGTCGCTTCCGGCAAGGGCGGCGTGGGCAAGTCAACCACAGCGGTTAATTTGGCGTTGGCACTGGCTGCCGATGGGAGCAGGGTAGGGATTGTGGATGCTGATATATACGGCCCCAGCCTGCCAATGATGCTGGGTGTTGCCGATGGCACTCGCCCCCAAGTCGTTGATGATAAATATTTTGTGCCGGTGGAAGCTCACGGTATTAAATCCATGTCGATGGGCTACCTAGTTACTGAACAGACGCCCATGGTATGGCGTGGCCCTATGGCCAGTGGTGCCCTGATGCAAATCCTCACCCAGACCCAGTGGGGTGAGCTCGACTATATGGTGGTGGATATGCCCCCCGGTACGGGCGATATTCAGCTGACACTGGCGCAGAAAGCCCAGTTGGCCGGTGCGGTGATTGTCACAACCCCTCAGGATATAGCTCTGCTGGATGCACGTAAGGCTGTTGAAATGTTCAACAAAGTGAGTATTCCAGTGTTGGGTCTTGTGGAAAACATGGCTGTTCATCATTGCAGTCAGTGCGGTCATGAAGAGCATATCTTTGGCGATGGTGGTGGTCAGCGGGTGGCGTCTGAATACGGCACTGAAGTACTGGGTTCTCTGCCGTTATCACTCGAGATTCGTCAGCAAGCTGATGCCGGAACACCCACGGTAATGACAGATCCAGGCAGTGTGGCCGCACAACATTATCGAGCTATTGCGACAAAGATTGTGACCAAGCTATCAGAAGCCGTATCCACGGGTGGCCCGGAAATTATTATTGAGTAGACTTTGTTGTTGGATAGCCCTTTTTATGGATAACCCCTGTAGATCAGTGAAAGAATAGATGCCAATCATTCGTCTTATATCGTGGTCCTTAGTGACGACCTTAGTATTGATGTTAAGTGGCTGTGCGACTTACCAGCCCAGTCAAGTTAACAATGTCTGTAAGATATTTCGTGGAGAAACTGATTGGTACGAAGATGCTCGAGACGCTCATAAGCGCTGGGGTACACCGATTGGCTTAATGATGGCCATCATTAAGCAAGAATCTACGTTTCAGTCTGATGTTAGACCCGATAGGCCAACGTTTTTATTTATCCCTTTGCCAAGAAGATCCTCTGCTTATGGCTATGCCCAGGCCCAGAATGCGGCATGGAGTGATTACCAAAAAGCGACGGGAAACTGGAGTCATGATCGGGATGATTTCGGTGATGCCATCAATTTTATTGGCTGGTATACCGATGTGACGCAGAAAAGACTCAGTGTTTCAAAATGGGACCCCTATAAGCAGTATCTCGCCTATCACGAGGGCTGGGGTGGCTATGCAAGAGGGTCTTTCAACAAGAAACCTCAATTACTGCGTGTGGCCGCTAAGGTGCAGAGCCAGACAGAAACCTACAATGCGCAGTTAAAAAAGTGCAGTAAATCATTGGATGATTCAGTAGATGGTTGGTTTTAATAATGGGCTGGTTCTAGCAGTAGCTCGGTTTTAACAATGGCTTGGTTCTAATTTTCAGCACTCGAAGGCTTGTGCCCGGGAACTACGGATTAATTACAATACCTTCTGCCAGCGTTACTGTTTTTGCCTCAGAACGTTCGATCATTTTGACGATGGCAGATTGAATAACCTCATCCTCTCTGGCGTCAGATTTACTTTTAAATCTTTCCTCCATTGGGCTTGATCCTTCTTCAGCAATAAACTCGACTATCACTTCCTCAGCTAAGCCTGAGCTACTACCTGCGTAGGAAATAGAAATTACAGGGTATCCTTGAAATCCCATTTTTACTCTTTTCGCAATTCTCTTTTTAGATTTATCTAAGTTCATAACGATTTTCCAGGCAAAGTGTAAGGCCTAAATAAGCGGCGGCTGTAGGCCGTCGCGCTTGATTGTTTTGTTAATCCACTCTCCATGAGGTGCAGGCCAAGCTTTCATCGCAAAGCTCTTCAAATTTTTCCGCGGGGATCGGTCGGCTGTATAGATAGCCCTGATAGCGATGACAACCTATACGGGCCAGGAATTCTTGTTGTGACTTTGTTTCAATACCTTCTGCCATTACCTCCATGTCGAGACTCTCGCCTAGCCCCACAATAGCTTTGGCAATTGCAGCAGCATTCTTGTCAGCAAGCATGTCGCGCACAAAGCATAGATCAATCTTCAATTGTTCTAGCGGCAGGCGGCTCAGGTATGACAACGAGGAATAGCCTGTACCAAAATCATCCAGCGAAAAGCGCACGCCTCTGGTTTTTAGCGCTAACATGGTCTCGATAATACCCTCAACATTCTCTACCAGTGCACTCTCTGTCAGTTCCAGCTTAAGTCGCCCTGGATTCGCACCGGTATCCTTCAGTATAGTGAGCACCTGATCCACGAAGTCGCCCTGGAAAAACTGTTTGGCGCTAACATTAACCGAAATCGTGAGGTGGGCCATTTTTGGTCGGGTAGCCCATTCAGCCAGTCGTGCACATGCCGCTTCCAGAATCCATTGACCCACAAGAAGGATCTGCCCGGTTTCTTCTGCCAGTGGAATGAAGTCAGCGGGCGAAATCATGCCCTTTTCAGGATGCATCCAGCGCACCAGAGCTTCGGCTCCGGTAACTCGCCCTTTGTTATCGACTTGAGCCTGGTAGTGGATCAGGAACTGGTTCTCTTGAATTGCCAGCCGAAGATCAGCCTCCAACGTTATGCGTTTTAGAAGGGCAGTTTCCATGGCGGGGTCGAAGAAATAAATCGTATTTCGGCCACAGGACTTTGACTTATACATCGCGAGATCAGCCCGCTTCATTAGGTCGTCAATGCTAGACTCATTCCCCGAGAACAACGTAACACCGATGCTTGCCGTACTATGGTGGGAAATACTGCCAAAGGAATCACTCTGACTGATGGATAAACGGACCTTTTCAGCGACCTTGCCAGCAACGATGGCAGCGTCTTGCTTTACCGTAGACAACCCTGGAAGCAGTATCATGAATTCATCACCGCCCAGTCTCGATACAGTATCTCCCTCACGTAGAGTGTTATCTAGGCGCTGAGCAATGCTCTTTAGCAGTTTATCCCCTGTGGCATGACCGCGTGTATCGTTGAGTGTTTTGAAATTATCAAGATCGATAAGTAGTAGTGCACCATGACGTCCATCACGGCCACTGGCTGTCATCGCTTGACGCAAGCGGTCCTGAAAAAGTGCCCTGTTGGGGAGCTCTGTGAGCGGATCATAGAAGGCCAGCTTCCTAATTCGCTCCTCAGCTTGTTTGCGCACCGTTATATCGCTATGTGAACCAACGTAATGGGTCGTGTTATCGTTGTCATCCTTCACTGCCGAGATGGTGAGCCATTTCGGATACACTTCGCCGTTCTTGCGCTGATCAAAGATTTCTCCCTGCCATTGTCCGGTGCTATTGATGCTTTCCCACATCGCAGCAAAAAACGCTTTATTATGACGACCTGACTGGAGGAAGCGAGGATTCTTCCCTACAGCTTCCTCAGCGGTATAGCCGGTAATGATGGTGAAAGCATGATTAACCCGCAGAATAGCTCCCTCGCTATCTGTGATCATCATCCCATCCCCTGTCTCAAAAGCTGCCGCTGCAATTTGAAGCTGCTCCTCAGCTTGTTTTCGCTCGGTGATGTCTGTCCCCAGGACAAAGAAACCTTTGACCTCTCCGTCATCCGAAATATCCGGGACAAAGGAGCCGCTGATGTAGTGCTCTTTATTATCACTGAATCGGAGCGAGTACTCGAAGTTGACTCTCTTACCTGAAAGTACCGAGGCATATCGTTCTTTTTGGATTGGGTAAGCCTCGTCACCCAATACATCTTTTACATGCTTTCCAATGACATCTTTTGATGATTTACCAAGCCAGTTTTCATAACTCTTGTTGCTAAACCGGTAATGCAGGTCTGAATCAACATAGGCAATGAATGCAGGCACGTTATCCGTAATTAGCCGCAGTTTCTGTCCATTTCCCTGGAACTTCTCTTCTGCTTGCATTCCATACTCGCCTACGATTTTTTCCATATCTACAGTTCCATCCATACTCAATCCACTCCCCGTACGTCATCAAAACTTATTGGGCAGATTGCATCCTGGCTTAAAGGTGATTTTAGCTCATCGTATTGTGTGGCTAAGAGTAAGGCATTTTTATTCGTATCGCCAACGTATTCAATTTAATCGTTTTTTTTATTTTTTATGATCCGGTCGTACTCTTTGAAAGCTGAATTGTCTTCCTCGCGTATGGAGCAATGTAAGGTCATCATAAACAAGGTATCAAATAGCGTATGTATGTGTTTTTCATAGTCCCACGATACATTTTTTTAGGGCAACCCCTTTTCTTTAAATCAAACCATGCTCCTCTTTCAATCACGCCATATCCTGCAGATTCAAGTGTCTGGAAAAACTGCCGATAATAAAAAGGTGTGTTTAACGAGCCGGAACCCCACCGACCGCACCAGACTGGCTCTGTACAATAGCTCAAACTAGATTGGCGTATGGGAGTTCACGCTTGAGTTGATGGGTGATACAAGGAACTGACAGCAGGATGACAACTCTCGCTAGAGCCGAAAGCCGCACGCCTTCCAAGAAAGCCATAGATGCCAAGCATGTGTTAATTGTTGAAAGTAGTAGTCTGATCATACAGATACTAGAACACTTTGTTGGTGAACACTTATCCAATTACGTTGTGCACTTTGCCAAAAGTTTTAGCGAAGGGTGCTCGCTTTATGAACAACATAAAGATCAGATATTTGCCGGGCTTGTAAACCTCAACTTACCCGATGCACCTGACGGCGAAATGGTTGACCACCTCCTAGCTAGGGATGTGCCACTCATTGTTCTCACCGGTAACTATAATGATAAAAAGCGTGAACAGCTGTTGGAGCAGGGTGTCATTGACTACGTTATCAAGGAGAGTCGGTACTCCTATGAGTACGCACTGAAACTGATCAAACGATTGGAGATGAACCAGAAAGTTAAAATTCTTGTGGCTGAAGATTCTCTTGCGCAAAAAGACTATATAGAAGCATTGCTAAAGCAGCACATGTATCAGGTTGTCACGGTGGATAATGGCGTCGAAGCTTTGGCAGCAATCAAACAAAACCCAGACATAAGCTTGCTTATTACCGATTACGATATGCCGGAAATGGACGGTTTTAGCCTCACCAAGGCTCTGCGCAGGGAATACACAAAGGCTGAATTGATTATCATTGGGCTGTCAGCCGTAGAGAACAACACCTTGTCGGCAAGATTTATTAAAAATGGGGCCAATGACTTCCTGTGTAAACCCTTCATACAGGAAGAGCTCCACTGCCGTATTACCCATAACATCGAAGCCCAAGAACATTTAAATCAAATAAAAGAATGGGCATTCCGAGACCCCCTGACCAACCTCTTCAACAGGCGCTACCTTTTTGGCAAGGGCGTTGAGTTTCATCGAGCGGCCAAGAATGAAGACGGGCAGCTATCCATTGCCATCGTTGATATCGATTACTTCAAGAAGATCAATGACAAATACGGCCACGATGCTGGAGACAAAGTCTTAATTGAAGTGGCAGATATTCTCATCGAGCAAATAGCCCCTCATTCGGTCGTTCGTATGGGCGGTGAGGAATTTTGTATTGTTATGCAAGGTTTGGATAACAGCGAGGCCTCAGCACTGGTAGACAGTGCACGTCAAAAGATCGAATCAACGCCGATGGGCCTACAGGCGCCCATATCTGTTCGTGTTAGTGCAGGGGTCGCAACGGTATTAGGGGATACGCTGGATCAGCAAATTAATGCGGCAGACGCATTATTGTACCGGGCTAAAGAGAACGGGCGAAATCAAGTCGTTCATGAATAGATTGTATGAATAGGTCGTTAAGCTATCCAGAAAAAGTCAGTCATACCTTTTGCTTATTCAGTTGCTTTGAACAGCCCGGTCAAACGGGTATGATTGCCAACTTTCAACATCGAACAGTTTTGGGAAGTTAGCATCTATGAGCATCAAGTCAGATAAGTGGATCACCCGTATGTCAAAGGAACACGCCATGATTGAGCCGTTTCATGGTAGGCAGGTTCGCCAGCCTGATCCCAATGGTGAGAAGGTGATTTCCTATGGTGTTTCTAGCTACGGTTACGATGTTCGCTGTGCGGATGAATTCAAGATTTTCACCAACATCCACTCCAAGACGGTTGACCCTAAAAATTTCGATGAAGATGCGTTTATCGATATAAAAGGCGATTACTGCATTATCCCCCCTAATTCTTTTGCCCTGGCACGCACCATTGAGCACTTCCGTATACCACGCAATGTGCTGACGATTTGCTTGGGTAAATCGACCTATGCTCGCTGCGGTATTATCGTGAACGTCACGCCGTTGGAGCCAGAGTGGGAAGGGCACGTCACCTTGGAATTCTCTAACACCACCAGCCTTCCGGCGAAGATTTACGCTAACGAAGGTGTTGCTCAGATGCTGTTCTTTGAGTCCGATGAAGTGTGCGAAGTCTCTTATGCGGATCGGGGCGGTAAGTATCAGGGTCAGACGGGCGTTACTCTACCTAAAGCCTAAGCCTCTCCGACGACAGCACGACCTTCTGGTGGCCCTAGCCGTGCCGAATGGCTGAGGGCTACTGCAAAAAAATCACTCCATGTGGCCCCTTCATGCAGTCAATAGGCTGAACAGTACTGTGTGCCTGTGCCTGTCCTTCAGCTTTCCTATCGTCTTATAAGCCCACGATAACGGCTTGTTGGGGGCTGGCAGATGGATATTTTTTTTTCTGACATAATGCCCACCTTCTAATAAAAAAATGATGGGGTCAGTCAGATGTCAGAGAGATTATTGGGGATTTACGAAAAACTGATTTTGCGTCGTCCTGTGGTCGCGATTCTGACGATGACTCTGATGGCTGTCTTCATGGCGTTTGGTTTAGTAGGGCTGAAGCTGGATGCCTCTCTGGACTCCCTCACTCTTGAAAATGATAACGCCCTGGCGGAATACCGAGAATCCGTTCAGCGATACGGTGGTAGTGACTTCTTGGTGGTGACGTACAAACCCCACAAGGGTGATCTGTTTGACGACGAGAACTTGAACACCCTCAAAGAAATTAATGATGAGTTAAGAGGGATTGAAGGCATTGGGGAGGTGACGTCGATATTGGATGTGCCCCTTCTCTATAGTCCAAAAATCAAGGTTGAGGCATTAAAGGAAGCGCCCCGGACGTTACTTCAACCCAATGTTGACCGAGACTTAGTTCGCCAGGAATTCCTCACGAGCCCCGTCTACCGCGACCTGGTTCTTAGCCCAGATGCTAAAACGACGATCGTTCTGGTTGAGATGACACTGGATAAAAAATACCAGGAGCTGGTTAAGCAGCGAGATACCTTGCGCATCAAGCGTGATACGGAGGGGCTCTCTTCAGAAGAAGTCGCTGAGCTTAAGACGGTCAGTCAGGACTTTCTTGATTACCGCACGGTTCGTGCCGCTAAAGAAAAAATACGTGTCGCAGAAATACGCGAAAAAATGGCCCCGTTCAAAGATGATGCAGAAATATTCCTCGGTGGTTTGAGCATGATTACCGCCGATATGGTTACTTTCATTAAGAGTGACCTCAACATCTTCGGTGTCGGTATTGTGCTGTTTATCATCATTACTCTGGCGATAATTTTTCGGGAATTGCGCTGGGTTATGTTGCCACTGGCGACCTGTGTCCTGTGTGTGGAACTTATGCTTGGGTACCTCGGTTGGATCGACTGGCGTATGACGGTCGTCTCTTCCAACTTTGTGTCACTGTTATTGATTATCACGCTGGCACTAACGATTCACCTGATTGTTCGATACCGTGAGCTGTATCGCCTGTTCCCCAACAAAGAGCAGCTTGAGCTGGTGCGCGATACCGTGAAAAGCATGGCTCGTCCCTGCTTCTATACCATGCTGACGACCGTGGTGGCCTTCTCTTCATTGGTTCTCAGTGATATCCGTCCTGTTATCGACTTTGGCTGGATGATGACCATTGGACTGGTGCTGTCGTTGGTGGTCGCCTTTGTCATCATCCCAGCCGGGATGATGGTCTGTGGCAAAGGGAAGAAAAATGGTGGTGTGAGCAGTAATGATGAGAGCAGTGATAAAAATCACGATGCTTCCGGTGTGACGCTTTGTTTTTCCCGCTTTACTGAAAATCATGGTGGGCTGGTGCTGGGACTATCATTGACGGCTGCGATCGCCAGTGCCTGGGGAATCTCTCGGCTTCAGGTAGAAAATCATTTTATTGAGTACTTCCATTCGGATACTGAAATCTATCAAGGGCTTTTGCTCATTGATAACGAATTGGGTGGAACCATACCCCTAGACATCATTATTGATGCCCCTCCCCAGGTTGATGATGGGTCTCTTAGTTATGAGGACATAATGGGTGAAGAAGATGGGGAAGCTGACGAGGAGGTTCCAGCCGATATGGACCCCTATGGCGACCCCTTCGCTGGTATGTATGCTGATAGTGATGAAGGTGAAGCCGCCGGTGCTGAGTTAGAAGAGAGCGCAGAAGAAGAGGGCGCAGCAGCTGACCCTTATGGCGATCCCTTTGCCGGTATGTACGAAGATAGCGATGAGGGTGAAGTTGTTGATGCGGGGCCTGACGAAGAGGACACAGCAGCAGCTGACCCCTATGGTGACCCCTTTGCCGGTATGTACGAAGATAGTGATGAACAGGAAGGCGACGTAGTCGCTGAGTCTGCCGTTGAGGATGAAGCCTTTTTTGAAGAGGATTCAGGGGATTTCGAGGTTATTGAAGATAGCTATTGGTTAACCCGGTCGGGTATCGAGGATTTGGAAAAACTCCATGCCTATCTCGAGACGTTGCCCGAAGTAGGTAAAGTGAGCTCGTTGGTGACGGTTGCCGATGTGTACTCTGAGTTGGTCGGCCACAAGATCAGTGATCTTGAGCTGGGGTTGATGTCGCTATTGATGTCACCTGAAAATGCTGACTTCCTTCTCTGGCCGTATGTTGATGAGCGCAAAAACCAATCGCGAATCACCATGCGCATCAAAGATAGTATGGGTGATTTGGATCGCAGTGAATTGCTCAAAAAAATTCATCGGTTTGCCATTGATGAGGCGGGCTTCGAGGAAGAGCAGGTTCACTTTACCGGCTTGATGGTGCTCTATAACAACATGCTACAGAGTCTGTTTCGCTCACAAATTCTGACCATGGGCATGGTGTTCCTCTGCATTATGGGCATGTTTTTGGTGCTATTCCGGTCCCTGTACGTTTCCATCATCGCCATTCTGCCAAATCTCTTGGCGGCAGGTGTGGTCCTTGGAGTCATGGGTATTGCGGGTATTCCCCTTGATATGATGACCATCACCATAGCCGCTATCACGGTGGGGATTGGGGTGGACCACGATATTCATTACATCACTCGTTTCAAGAAAGAGTTTGCCATTGATCACGATTATATTGCGAGTATGCACCGGGCTCACGCCAGTATTGGGCGAGCGCTGTTCTATACCGCGGTGACGATTATCGTTGGCTTCTCGATTCTGACGTTGTCTAACTTTATTCCATCCGTGTACTTCGGTTTGCTGACGGGGCTGGCTATGTTTGCGGCATTACTGGCTTCCATGACATTACTTCCAAAATTAATTCTGGTCTTCAAGCCGTTTAAAACAGAGAAGGTATAAAGGTCAGTTAGACTCTGGGTAAGTCAGTATCATTAGGGAGAGGAGGCTCTCTCCCTAATGATCGGCGGGCCTTAAATGATAGATATGGTCTTAAGTGATAGGTTTGGTCTTAAACGATGGACTGCCTTAACGTCATTCCAATTAAAGCTATCGTAATAAAAGCTGTCGTCATAAAAACCAGGGCGTTTGCGTCACGGCAACAGCAACGATATAAGCGAAGGTCGCAATCGCGAGTAAGCTAAAGAGTAAGCGCACTCCAGCCGTTTTACCTCGCTTGATGGCGATGGTGCCTGTCACAATATAAACCAGCAGCGCAATAAATTTGGCGGTTAACCAGTGGTCGGCAAACGGGTATTGTTCTGTAGTCATCATCAGGTAAATAGCGGAACCCAACAGTAATGTGTCGATGATGTGTGGGGCAATTTTTGCCCACCGCTGCTGTAATTTGGCTGACTCTGTTACTGACCAGAACGCGCGAAGTACGAAAAAACTGATGCTAATAATGGCAAAGCTGATATGTGCTTGTTTAATTAAAAGGTACATAGTGAGTCTTATGGTTAGGTGCGTGGGACTGGGCTTAGTTAACAGTTTGGCTTTGATCGCCGCAAGCAAAGGCGCGCGTTAGCACGTCCAGCCCGTGGGATGATTTTGCCTTGTATGGTTGTTCTTGCCTGTTTTCTACTTAGTAATTCTTTACGGATACTCTATTGGTCTCAGACTTCTTTTATTAAGGTCTGACTTTCATTAAGAACCGGCTTTCATTAAGGTCTCAGTTTCATTAAGAACCGATACGGATCATTTGTTCAGCTTTTTTAGTTTTTTCTCGTTGCGCTTTTCTTTCATCGTTTTTTCAGGTTTCTTTTTAGCTGATTTTTTTGAATCTTGGCCTTTAGACATAGATTTCTCCTTTAACTTTGTTGATAAGACATTAAACGTCTATTAAGTAGGTTGCACTTAAGTAGGTTGTACTCAAAGCATAACAGTTAACGGTTGGTTTATATTCTTTGTTATTCGTTATCAGTTGGTACAGGCTCAGTAGCTCCGCTCAGCAGTGCCTCACGAAGCCCTCTCGCTTTTGTCTGAATTTTTTGGGTGTGATCTGGCCCCATTCTCAGCAATTGTTTTTGAATCGGGGGCAGCGCTTCAAGCTTTGGGTCGGCGTATTTGTATTGTACTGACTCTCTAGTCAAGGCCACTGGCGTTGTGGGAATCGGTGTGGCAAGAATTTGGTCGAGTGCTGCAACAATGGCATTGTCCAAATCTTCTGCGGGGTAGCCTAATTCTTCGTACGCCTGTTCTAGAAGTGGACGGAACATGTGGAACAGTTCTACCAACTTATTGCTATCAATAGTATTGAGCCGATCTGCCAGGTAGTTGTAACGTTGATAGTTAGCTGGGTCTACCCAGATATTCTCCCCTTCTTTTATGGCGATAAATTTGCCTTTGGGGCTGGGCGCCTTAATCATTTTTTGTAGCAGTATGCCTCGGCTCAGGCCATCAACCAGTGTGATGCTACGGCGAAGGAGGTGGTCGGCATGGAGCCATTCCCCCAGCGTTCCCTCTGGTGTCAGTGTGGCCAGCTTTGACTTGGCTTCTGTATCACTGTCATCCAGCGTGGGCAGTACGACGGCTATCTCTACGGGCGCTTGTTGTTGGGGTATATCGATTGCTTCTACTGTTTCTGTCGCTGCGGGGGAAGCAGGGGTAGCCTGCATGGGTTCTTCAATGGCCAATGTTTCTGGTTGTATTTCCAGAGGCTTTTCAACGATAGCGGGCATCAACAAAAAATAGCCCAGACCCGCCAAAATACAGAGGCCAACTGCCAGAGTGATCCATTTACTGGAAGAGTTGGTTGGTGTGGGTCTTTCTGGACGTTCGTCCGGTGAGATTTGCATGATTTAACCCCGCGTTAGTGCCTTTGTAGCATTCATTAAAGATGTTGTTTATGACTTTCCTTTTGGTCTTGTCAGGGGTTTCTTGTCGAGGCTGCCTTCCTGGATGACGATTTTGTAGTCTTCGCCGCCTTTTTCTCGCTGCCATAGTTGTACCAGCAGGTAGTTCCACTGTGGGGCAAACCAGAACAGTGTTTCCCTTTCATTATCTTCACGTATTCTTTTGACTTTAAGTGCTTTGATTTTCCCAAGGGGTGTATCGAGGGTTTCTTCACCTTGCGTTTCAAAGTTGTATTGTTTGAGCCGTCCTCGGCTAATCACTTGGTATTGCAGAGGGGACACCTGATTGATCAGATCCCGCTGTAGTTGCACTTGGTAGGACAGGCGGTTGAGGTAGCCATCCTCCAGCGTTACTTGGCGCTTTTTCTTTTTTGTTTTGTAGTTGGCAACGCCGATCTCTCGGTCATATCTCAACTTTTCGGTCTTTTTAATACCCAAGACATTCCGCTTATATTGATAATTTTGGTCGACAATTCCTCTTTGTTCGTCGAGTAAGAAGGCACCTTCTTCCTCAATACTGCTGAACAGGTTTTTTGCGGTGGTGGTTAACACGTAGCGTTTACCTTCCAGTTTTAGCTGACGCTCGGCACTGATATCCATACCGTTGTATGTAGCAGCATAAGAGAGGGTATAGGGGGTTAAGGCCGTGTCACAGCTAATGTTGTCACAGTCAACTTTGTTCCCTTCGGCCTCGTTATCACTAGCTTGTGCTGTGCCTAGTGCACACAGTAGTGCGACACTCCCGAGGATGAACGTTTTTATCAGGCGTTGAATGGGGGATGTATATACATTGAGGCGCATATTTAGATCCATAGAGGTTTCTGCTTCCCTGATCGGATTGTGATCGTTGTTAGATACAGTTTAGCGCTTATTGTTCAGTGTTTGCAGTTGAGAAGGGAAATCCGGTTTCAGGCAGTGCGTTGCCGTCCAGATGTGGAGCGCCGTTGTTCAGCGTTAGTCTACCCTCACAAAACCATTGTGCTGCGAGGGGGTAAATCTGATGTTCTTGAACCAGTATCCGGCTTGCCAGAATATCAGTGGTGTCCCCACTAGTTATGGGAACCTCGGCCTGAATAATGGCTGGGCCACCATCAAGGTCACTGGTCACAAAATGTACGGTGGCTCCTGCTGCGTGATCACCGGCATCAATGGCGCGTTGATGAGTGTGTAGCCCCGGGTATTTAGGCAAGAGTGAGGGGTGGATATTCATGATGTGCCCGGCAAAGCGGTTGACGAATTTGGGGGTGAGAATTCGCATAAAGCCTGCCAATATCACCAAGTCAGGCTGGTAGCTGGACACTCGCTCTCCCAGTTCAGCGTCAAAGCTCTCTCGGTCCGCGAACTCTCGGTGATCCAGAATCTCGCAGGGAATGTGGGCTTTCTTGGCCCGCTCCAAACCCAGGACACCGGCCTTGTTGCTAACAACGCCAACAATCTCAGCATCGAGAGTACTGTTCTGAGAGGCATCGATGAAGGCCTGTAGGTTGCTGCCGCTACCTGAAATCAGTACGACTAACCGAGGGCGCTTAGGTGCTGTCATTCGTTATAGCCCTTGAAGCTCGACCTGTTCTTCACCGGGTTCAGCGTGAGCAATCGAGCCGATGATAAAGGCGTCTTCACCCGCAGCATGGAGGGTATCAATGGCCTTTTCAGCCGCTTCGCTGGGGACACAAACGATCATGCCTACACCGCAATTGAAGGTGCGGTGCATCTCTTCTGGGTCGACATTGCCGTTGTCTTGTAACCAATCAAAAATAGCGGGGCGCTGCCAGCTTGTGGTATCAATAATGGCTTTGGCGCTTTCAGGTAACACGCGTGGAATATTTTCCAGCAGGCCGCCACCGGTAATATGGGAAATAGCATGTACGGGGACGTGGGCATGATCCACCAGTGCTAGAACCGATTTCACATAAATTTTAGTGGGGATGATCAGAGCTTCACCTAGAGGTACGCCATCGACCAAGTCGTTGCGAACATCGGCACCAGAGACGTCAATGATTTTACGAATCAGTGAGTAGCCATTTGAGTGTGGGCCACTGGCGGCAAGTCCAATCAGGGTGTCGCCAACGTGTACGGCGCTGCCATCGATAATATCTGCTTTCTCTACAATACCGACACAGAAGCCTGCAAGGTCATAATCTTCGCCTTCGTACATGCCGGGCATTTCAGCGGTTTCACCACCTACCAGGGAGCATCCGGACTGAAGGCAACCTTCGCCGATACCGGCAACAACAGATGCTGCCATGTCGACATTGAGTTTGCCGGTAGCATAGTAGTCGAGAAAAAAGAGTGGCTCAGCACCACAGACCACCAAGTCATTGACACACATGGCCACCAAGTCGATACCGATGGTGTCGTGCAGATCCAACTCCATGGCCAGCTTGAGTTTGGTGCCAACCCCATCGGTACCCGATGCCAGTACGGGTTCTTTGTAACCACTGGGTAGGCTAAACAGGGCACCGAAACCGCCCAAGCCTGCTAATACTTCAGGTCGACGCGTCTTCTTGGCAACGTGTTTAATGCGATCCACAAGTGCATTACCTGCATCAATATCGACACCGGCATCTTTATAACTGAGGGGGGTTGGCTGTTGGTCGCTCATACGTTGCCTTGCTGTGAAACGGATTAAAAGAGCGGGTATTTTATATGAAAAGCAAAGAACTGGCAGTTAGATAATGGGTCTATTTTCCCTCTGCTGTTACAATCGCGCCATGAAAAATCGCTTCATTATCAGAAATGCCCTGATTTACCTGTTTATGGTGGGTTTATTTTCATTGCCTGTCTCTGCTGAGTCGGTCACAGATCTTTATGAGACAGTGGTTCCAGTGTCTGGTCAGGGGGCGGGTGAACGCATGCGGGCCATGAGAGTTGGTTTGGGCAAGGTGTTGGTTAAAGTGACCGGAGACAGTCAAGTACTGTCCAATATCAATACCACAGAAGCCTTTTCTAATGCCAAGCGTTATGTGACTGAGTACGGGTACATCAGCTATCAAAACCCAGAGGTAGAAGAGTCATCCTCATCACCGGGTATCGGTATGAGCCTGAGTTTTGATGAAGCCTCTATTGATCGGTTGTTGAGACAAAATGAATTGCAGATATGGCCTTCAGATCGGCCTGGGTTGTTAGTGTGGTTGGTTATTGATGATCCAGCGAAGGGAAAAAGTTTTGTCTCTTCTGAAACTATGCCTAAGTCTTTGGCGGTTCTTAAGGCTCTGATGCGTGACCGTGGGGCGCCGATGATATCGCCACTGCTGGACTTACAGGATCGACAAATGTTATCCCCAGAGAGTGCCTGGAAGTTTAATCAGGTAGCGTTGGCGGCAGCGACAAAACGTTACAACACAGAATCCTGGTTGGCGTTGAGATTCTATCGAAGTTCTACGGGTCAGTGGCGAGGGGCTCGTTTGTTGAATCTTAATGGCGATGACAACCTTCGGAGTATCGAAGCGAATAGCCTACCTGGGTTGATGAGGAAGGTTGTGCCAGAGGCCATTGATAGTTTGGCGAGTCGTTATGCTTATATTCCAAAATCGATCAATGAAGAGCTGCTGATTCAAATTGAAAACATTAATGACTATAAAACTTTTAACCAGGCGACGACGTACTTTGCCTCGTTGGAGGTTGTGCATCGCCTGACCGTGGATTATGTGGATGCGGACCGGGTGGGGCTTCGGCTTTTTGTTGAGGGAGAGGTGCCGCTGTTATTGGATACTCTGAGTCGGGACCAACGTATGACGGAAATGGTCGATATAAGTACGCCTATGCCTACACCCGAAATTATTACTCCCTCGTCTGGGGTTGTTTCTTCTGAAGTGGCTTCGCCTTCTTCTGAAATAAACGAGCCGTCAGCTGAATCCAATCTATCGGTAACTAATGTACCGGTACCTAATACACCTTCCTCTATAAAGAGTTATCGCTTTCGCTGGGGAGGGCAATAGTGCCCCGTCAACTCAGCCTGCGTATCAACCTCAATGACGATGCTACCTTTGAAAACTTTTTTCTTCTGGATCAAGACCACAAGCACCAGATAGTAGCGCTATTAAGCAGTCAGCTTATGTCCGGTGAAGAACCCTTTGTCTACCTTTGGGGGCCAAACGGTAGTGGTGTCTCGCACCTCTTGCAGGCGAGTTGTCACCGGGCGGCAGCCAATGACTTACAGGTACAGTATTTACCTCTGGCTGAACTGCTGGATTATCCACCACAGCAACTTCTAGAAAACCTGGAACATCTGCCATTGATTTGTCTTGATAATATTCAATTGGTCGCGGGGAACTCTGCTTGGGAGGAGGCCTTGTTTAGCCTGTATAACCGTGTCAGGCAGGCTAATGGCCGATTATTAGTAGGTGCTGACTGTGCGCCGCGAGAACTTCCTTTACAGTTGCCTGATCTGCAATCCCGTTTGGGTTGGGGGCCTGTCTTTCAGCTACAGGCGTCCGATGATGAGGTTAAAACGTTGATTCTCCAGTTCAGAGCTTATCGCCGGGGTATGGAGCTGGGTGATGATGTGGCTAGGTTTCTTATTAACAGAGCTGCACGGGATCTCAGTGGATTGATGGCCTGCCTTGATACATTAGAAGGGGCTTCGCTGGAGGCGAAACGTAAGCTCAGTATCCCGTTTGTTAAACAGGTGTTCGGCTGGTAGCTATCAGGTGTTGATGGTCTTTATTCGCAGATAGTTTTTATTTCTAGATAGTCTTCAAATCCATATTTACCTCACTCACGCCCATTACCAGACTGTTTGTAACCACCGAAAGGGAGGGGCGCAGTTCTATTGGCTGGGGCTGGAAGGGTTGTCCATATCATCAGTTAGGCGGGTGACTATCTGCTCAAGGCCGCTAACGGTTTGTGGGCCAAGTAGCACTTTCTGAAACTGACCTCGTTGGTCAATCACTAATGTTTCCGGGAGTGCTCCGCTGGGCATTACGCCAAACTGTGAACGAGGATCTTCGGTTAATATTGAAAATTCAATACCCATCGCCTTGGCTTGTTGTGCCAATTGATCCCCTTGGATGCCATCAAAGTTAACGGCCAGAACATGAACCTTGTCCCCCAATATTTTTTGAAACTCATTGAGTTCAGGCATTTCGGTACGACAGGGTTTACACCACTCTGCCCAGTAATTGATAAAAACTACTTTGCCCTGTAATTCCGAAAACCGTATTTCACCGCCATTAAGTAGCGGGTAGGCCGGTTCTCGATCAGCGCAGGCGCTCAGTAATAGGACAGAACAACCAAAAAGCAGGCTAGCTATTTTGGTCATTAAAGCTCCCCTCTTTGGTATGACGCTTCTCCTCAGAAAATAACTGAGCAATCGTCGGGGAGAATGTTTCTTCAAGTTGTTGGTTGGCGTTACTTAAAATGCCGGATAATTGGTTAAACCACGGATACTTTCCTAATGCTTCGATGGACTTGGTGCCGGGCAAGATGGCGACACCTTGGCCGCTGAGGCTGGCGATATCGGTTAGCCGAAGCTGACTAGGGTCACGGGTTAGCACATAGTGCCCTGTTGCGGTCTCTGCCAATAGGTGGTTTTCCAGCAGCAGGTCACGCAGTCGCCGCCAGTGCTGTTCTTCGAGTCCGGTATTGATGATATCTCGGTTTGAAAGAGAGTCACCGCACTGCTGCTTGCGCCAGCATTCCCAAAGAATAATCAGCACTGCGACTAGATCAGGGTACTCAAATCCTTGCCATGCAGTTTTGAATGTTTCCATGGCGCGAATCAGTTCGGCGCCGCCAAGTACGATGATCCACATCAGATAAACCCAGATCAGAAATATGGGAAAAACAGCAAAGGCACCGTACACAGAGGTATAACTGGAGTGGGCAATAAATGTCCCAAAGGCTATCTTTGCGAGTTCGAAGCAGATGGCTGTGACCAGCCCACCAATCAAGGCATAGCGGGTAGACACTTTGCAATTGGGAACCGCAACAAATAGCAGGGTGAAGGCCGCCCAGGTGAAGACTAGCGGCAAAACTTTAAATATCAGAGCAGTGATACCGAGGACATCTACTTCATCCACCAGTAACTGAAAGGAGACTAGGTAGGTATGCATCATCAGGCCAATACCCAATAATAGTGGCCCAAGACTTAGAATACCCCAGTAGAGCAAGAAGCTTGATAATCCGCGACGGCTACCCACGGTGCCCCATATATCGTTAAAGGTCTGCTCAATATTGGTCAGCATCAGATAGGCTGTGATCAGCAGGATAACCACACCCGCCACAGACAGTTTTCGGGCTTGGCTGGAAAATTCCGTGAGATACTGTTGTACTTCCGCTCCGCTTTGGGGGACGAAGTTACTGAAGATTAGCTCCTGGACCTGACTTTCCAACCCCTGAAAAGCGGGGATAAGGGAGAACATGGAGTACATCAATGTCATTAAGGGTACGACAGCAAACAGACTCATGTAGGTAAGTGCTGCAGCACTTTGGCGGCAGCCATCACCGACAAAACGCCTTCCCAGGTGGCGAAAAAAATGTCCCGCCATTTTTAATTGTTCTTTTGGTGTTAACGACACTTGGTCACCTCGTCTGGCCCCGATAGCTGGTTTACAGCTAGAATGCGTTTGTCTATATTTTTCACTATCACTAAGGGTATTCTACACAAAGATTATGATTAGCATTTATCACAATCCCCGTTGTTCCAAATCTCGACAAACACTGGCTCTATTAGAGGCGCGTGGTATTGAGCCTGAAATAGTGTTGTATCTGGAAACGACACCCGATGCAAAAGCGCTTAAAGAGGTACTTCAGAAGCTGGGTATCCCGGCACGTCAATTGTTGCGCAAAGGCGAGGATGCCTACAAAGAAAATAATCTGGCTGATGACAGTCTCAGTGAAGATCAGTTGATAGATGCCATGGTGGCCAATCCAAAACTCATTGAGCGGCCCATCGTCATTAATGGCGATAAAGCGGCACTGGGCCGCCCGCCCGAGCAAGTGCTGGATATTCTCTAATGCCGTATGTTCTAGTGCTTTACTACTCACGCTACGGAAATACTCGTGCTATGGCCGAACATATCGCCCGAGGGGTTGAGTTGGGTGGTCTTGAAGGGCGGCTTCGAACGGTTCCTGCGGTGTCTCCCAATTCTGAGGCGACTGAGCCGGAGATTCCTGTTGAAGGCAATATCTATTGCTCGGATGATGACTTGAGTGGTTGTTCTGGCTTGATCCTCGGTAGTCCCACTCGCTTTGGCAATATGGCCTCACCACTAAAGTATTTTTTGGATCAGACCGGTGATATTTGGCTTAACGGTGGACTGATTGGTAAGCCTGCTGCGGTGTTTACCTCTACGGGATCACTTCATGGTGGTCAGGAAACAACCCTGTTGAGTATGATGTTGCCACTGATGCATCACGGGATGGTGTTGGCTGGAATACCCTATAGTGAGCAAGCATTGCATACCACCAAAAGTGGTGGAACGCCTTACGGTGCATCTCATCAAGCTGGCGATGGTACTCTTGACCTTAGCCCCGAAGAAATTGAGCTTTGTGTGGCCTTGGGTAAACGTGTGGCGGGTTTAGCGATAAAACTATCGGATAAATAATGACAAAAATAATTCCTAATCTCGGTAAAAAATTACGTATTGGGCGTCAGCTCACTTGGGGCAGCTTTATCCTGTTACTCGTCGTTTTGCTACTCAACTGCTTAGCGACGCAGATGCCTATTAGCTTAATGATCTTCACATTTATACCATTGTTGATTCTTGTTCCAGGGCTCTACGCTGAGCGATATAAAACCATATCCATGCTGTGCTTTGTGACGTTGCTCTACTTTGTTGTGACAGTTTCTAATTTGTTTAAGGCCGACTCCAGCATGTTTGATGTAGCGGAAGTGGTGCTGCTGGTGATTCTATTTAATGCAGCGATGATGTTCAGTCGCTGGAAGCAATATTCTCTTTATCAGGATGATATGACATGAGTGAGAAACCTGGTCTGATTCGACGCTTTTTCCGGTTGATTGGTGGCTTTCTGAGTGCTGTTCGGGCTCTTATTAATATTGCTTTTTTGTTGCTATTAGTCGTGCTGGTGCTGAGCTTTATTCAGAATGATGTTCAGCCACTACCGGAACAGGCTGCATTGAGAGTCGCACCGGGTGGTTTTCTGGTAGAACAAAAAACCTATGTAGACCCGCTTACTCAGATTATGCAGCAGAGCAGGCCATCCGATGCTGAAACCCTGGTATCAGATCTGATTGAAGCCATTGATCGTGCGACTGACGATAGTCGAATCACCAGCTTAGTTCTTGAGCTGGATTACCTGGTTGGTGGTGGCATCAACAAACTGGAAGATATTGGTGGTGCATTGGCTCGCTTTAAGAAAAGCGGTAAGCCTATTATTGCTGTCGGTGATAACTACACCCAGGAGCAGTATTACCTGGCCAGTTATGCCGATGAAATCCATCTCAATCCGATGGGTACAGTATTACTGACTGGTTATGGTAGCTATCCCAATTATTTTAAAGAGGCGCTCGATAAGCTGCATATTAACCTCCATATTTTCCGAGTTGGCACCTATAAGGATGCCATTGAGCCTTTTACCCGCAACGATATGTCCACCGCATCCCGAGAACACACCACGGAGTGGCTGAATGCGCTCTGGTCTGTTTATACCAGCAGGGTCGAAACCATGCGTGGCCTACCGACCGATGCAATCAATGATTATGTTAATAATCTGGGTCATAAGCTGGCCGGGCATGATGGTGATGCTTCGGCATTGACTGTTTCCACTGGTCTGGTGGACAAGCTATCAACGCGGCCTCAAATGCGGGCTCGACTTCAACAGTTAGCGGGTGTGAATGATGAGGGCGGCTATCTGCGTATTGACGTCGATCAGTATCTTCGTCACTTGCGTCGGGCTAAAGCCATACAGGTAGAACCTGAGTCGTCCAAGATTGGGCTTATTGTGGCTAAAGGTATGATTCTCGATGGTGAGCAGCAAGCGGGCACGGTCGGTGGTGATAGTTTGTCTGCACTGCTTAAGCAAGCTCGTGATGATGAACAGGTTGAAGCATTGGTGTTGCGAATTGATAGCCCTGGAGGCAGTGCTTTTGCTTCTGAAGTGATTCGTCAGGAAGTGGCTCTCACTAGACAATCAGGTATCCCTGTCATTGTTTCGATGGGTTCCGTGGCGGCATCGGGTGGTTACTGGATTGCCATGGGTGCCGATCAGGTGTGGGCCAGTCCCACCACGATTACCGGTTCTATAGGCGTATTCGGCATAATTCCCACCTTTGAAGACAGCCTGACGGCTCTGGGTGTTCACAGTGATGGCGTTGGTACCACAACAATGGCCGACTTCTTTCGGTTAGATCGACCTATGTCTCCACAGGCCGAACAAGTGATTCAGTTTGGTGTTAATCACGTTTATGGTCGTTTTCTATCATTGGTTGCCGAGGCTAGAAACAGTACGCCCAATGAAATTCATGACGTAGCACAGGGTCGAGTCTGGACCGGAGAAAAGGCATTAGCGCTGGGATTGGTGGATGAACTGGGCAATCTACAACAGGCCATTGCCGCCGCTGCTGAAGTGGCCGAGTTGGAAACCTATAAGGTTGAACTGATAGAGCCTCCGCTGGATTTCTCTGAGCAGTTGATGCAAGAGATTGCCAATGGTCAGGTGGGTACTTTGGTTTCTATCGTGTCTGACAAGATAGTGCCTGAGAAGTGGTTGCCCACCAGTTTGGTGACGAGTTTTTATGGCCTGACAAGGAAGCTGGAGCTGCTGGTCAATTTCAATGATCCGCGAGGTCTGTATTTGAACTGTTTCGAGTGCATGGATCAGTAGTACCCAGATATCAGGATCATTTATCAGGGCTAAGTATCTGGAATAGCAGGTACAAAAAAGGCGGCTTAAATAGCCGCCTTTTTAATGTCTGTGTCTGAGGTGTTAATACTCTAGGAGCTAATTCTTCAGGAGCTAGCGTTCCAGGTATTGTAGCTTGTCTGTTACACCGTCCCACTTTTCCGCATCAGGCGAGGGCTCTTTTTTCTCAGTGATATTGGGCCACACTTCTGCCAATTCGGTATTCAGTTCCAAGTAGACTTGCTGATCTTCTGGTAGCTCGTCTTCCGAGAAAATGGCTTCGGCAGGACATTCTGGTTCACAGAGAGCACAGTCAATACACTCATCAGGGTGGATCACCAAGAAGTTAGGGCCTTCGTAAAAGCAATCAACAGGGCAAACTTCTACACAATCAGTGTATTTGCACTTGATGCAGTTTTCTCCGACGATGAAGGTCATCTGGTGTTCTCCGTAAGGCTGGGGTTCTAACAGCGGCGCATTATACAGAAATCAATTCCCGAATTTAAACCCCGAATTCAAACTATAGTGTACTAAATTGCTCGGTTTTTGCGCTCAATCAAGTTTTATCACTGATTTTTTTCAGAACATAGAGCTTTTCTAGCGCTTCTCGGGGGCTTAATTCATCTGGGTTCACAGCCGAGACTGCATCGAGTAGGGCAGAGGCAATAGGGTCAGAAAATAGCTCGCTTTGAATAGGCTGTGATGCCTCGGTAGTATTGGGTTTGACCGTGGGATGCGCCCCTGCTTCAAGGTTAGCTAGCTCCTGGCGCGCCAGAGTAATGACTTCTGGTGGTATACCGGCCAGTTTAGCCACTTGAATACCATAGCTTTGGCTGGCGGGCCCTTCCTGAATTGAGTGCAGGAATACAAGGTCATCATTGTATTCCGTGGCATCTAGGTGAACATTTGCGACGCCAACGGTTTTGTCCGGCAGGCTGGTCAATTCAAAATAGTGCGTGGCGAACAGTGTGAACGCCTTTACTTTTTCGGCCAGCTGCACGGCACAGGCCCAAGCCAGTGACAAGCCGTCAAAGGTGCTGGTGCCACGGCCCACTTCATCCATTAACACCAGACTTCGCTCTGTGGCATTGTGAAGAATATTGGCAGTTTCGGTCATTTCCACCATAAAAGTAGAGCGGCCACCGGCTAGATCATCGGATGAGCCGATACGGGTAAAGATACGATCTACCAGCCCCATACTGGCACTTTGTGCGGGCACGCAACTACCAATATGGGCCAGTAATACAATGAGGGCGGCTTGCCGCATATAGGTGGATTTACCACCCATGTTAGGGCCGGTTATCACCAGCATTCGGCGCTCATCGTTCAATATTAGGTCGTTGGCCACAAAGGGGCTGTCGAGAACCTGTTCTACGACTGGGTGGCGCCCACCGATGACATTCATACCCGGTTGCTCAATAAGTGTGGGTGCGGTCAGGTTTAAGGTGTCGGCACGTTCTGCCAGGTTTACCAGCACATCCAGTTCAGAGATAGCCCCAGCGCAGTCTTGCAAAGGTAGCAGCTGTTCATTAAGGATTTCGACCAAGGCTTGATAGAGGGCTTTCTCTCGTGTCAGTGCACGGCTTTTAGCGCTCAGGGCTTTATCTTCAAATTCTTTTAGTTCTGGTGTGATAAACCGTTCGGCATTTTTCAGGGTTTGGCGACGAATATAGTCAGCCGGGGCCTGGTCAGATTGAGCGCGTGAAATTTCGATGTAATAGCCATGAACTCGGTTATAGCCAACTTTGAGCGTGGTAATCCCGGTGCGCTTTTTTTCTCGTGTTTCTAGGTCAATTAAATACTGTCCGGCATTGGTGCTGATATTACGCAGCTCATCCAGTTCACTGTCATATCCTTCAGCAATCACACCACCATCACGAATAACCACCGGTGGGTTGTCGGTGACTGCGCGAGTTAATAGGTCAACTGTTTCCGGAAACTCTGAGGCCTGGGTCAACAGTTGTTGAAGGCGTTCGGATTCCGAGGCAGACAGTTCAGATTGAATGGCAGGTAATGTGGTGAGGGATTGATTCAGCCGGGTCAAATCTCTGGGGCGTGCCGAGCGCAGTGCCACCCGGCCCAAAATACGCTCCATATCACCGATATTTTTTAGCTGTTCTACTAGGGCTTCATAGTGGTAGTCCTTTCGTAGTTCAGCTAGAGCCAGCTGTCGTCCCTGTAATACAGGAAGGTTACGTAGTGGCCGATTAAGCCAGCGACATAATAGCCTGCCACCCATAGCTGTTGAGGTGTTATCCAGCACGGACAGTAGTGTGTTTTCAGTACCGCCATTAAGGTTGGTGTCCAATTCCAGATTACGCCGAGTGGCCGCATCCAGAATCACGCTGTCATCGCGGTTTTCATGGCTGATGGTACGAATGTGGGGAAGGGCAGTGCGTTGGGTTTCGCGTGCATATTGCAATAGGCAGCCAGCAGCAGCGAGGGCCAGTGGTAAATGATCACAGCCAAACCCCATCAGGTCTTTGGTGCCGAATTGGTCGGTCAGTTGTCGGCGTGCAGTGTCCTGTTCAAACTCCCAGGGTTGTCGTTGGCGGACGCCTTTACACTGTTGAAGCAGTTCCGGGTAGGGAAAGCCATCATCCACCAATAACTCAGCGGGGTTTAGCCGCTGTAGTTCGCTCTGTAAGCTTTCGGTATCAGAAACTTCTAGTACTAAAAATCGCCCACTACCAATATCTAGCGTGGCAATACCAAATTGATCTTTGTGGTGAGCCACCGCAGCAAGCAGGTTATCCCGTCGTTCATCTAGCAGCGCTTCATCACTGATTGTACCTGGTGTCATCACCCTAACTACCTGGCGTTCCACCGGCCCTTTGCTGGTGGCTGGGTCACCGATCTGTTCGCAAATGGCGACAGACTCTCCTTGCTTGACCAACTTGGCTAGATAGCCCTCGGCAGCATGATAGGGAATGCCTGCCATCGGGATAGGATTTCCTCCAGACTTACCACGAGCGGTGAGCGTCACATCCATCAGTTGGGAGGCTTTCTTGGCATCGTCGTAGAACAGCTCGTAGAAGTCACCCATCCGATAGAACACCAGTTCATTGGGGTGTTCGGCCTTAATGCGCAAATACTGCTGCATCATTGGGGTGTGATGCTCCAAAGAGGTTTCAGCTACGGTCATAATCGAATGGTGGCTTGTGTGTGAGAAGACCATGGATTCTACGTGATTCATGGAGATGAAAAAACTGTTGAGTAACTCTGCGAGAAGTTACTTAAAAAATATTTACTCCCTACCTCGTTTTTAGACAAATCTGGGCCTGTGTCGAGGCCATTACAGCCTCCCGTTCAATTTTTACTGACTTGCTTTAAATCTATAACAAAGCTATTAATTGTGTTCTACGACTGGACTTTAAGAATTAAAGTACCTGTTTTTTCTGGAGTGAGTGATACGTTTTGATGAAAAACTCTGACCATTCAAAAATTTATCGTGTGCTGGCACTTCGTATCACATTGGCTGTCGTCGTGATTGCTGGAATTTTCGCAACTATTTCTCTGGTTACTCAACGTGGTGAGTTAGAAAGTGCTCTGGGTGATCTGGTAC
>JAGPWA010000133.1 GCA_018066715.1 Porticoccus sp.
GAGTGCAAGAAAGCACCGCACGGAGAACCGCAGTGTATAACTCATACATGAGGATTCGAGTACGGAGCTGACGTAGCAATCGCGGAAAAAGTGCATTTTTAGGCATGCTCATTAGTGGCGGAAGTGTCTCATGCCGGTGAATACCATGGTCATGCCATGTTCGTCTGCTGCGGCGATGACTTCGTCATCGCGAATTGAACCGCCGGGTTGAATCACACAGCTAATACCCACACTGGCAGCATTATCGATACCGTCACGGAAGGGGAAGAACGCATCGGATGACATAACAGCGCCCTGTATTTCCAGTCCGGCATGTTCTGCTTTAATAGCCGCAATTCGTGCAGAGTTAATTCGGCTCATTTGGCCGGCACCTACACCGATGGTTTGGTTGTTTTTGGTGTAGATAATGGCGTTGGATTTGACCATTTTGGCGACTTTCCAGGCAAACAGCATGTCGTCCAATTCAGCTTCGGTCGGTTTGCGCTTGGTGACCACTTTCAGGTCATCGGCAGTTACCATGCCTTTGTCGCGGTCTTGAATGAGTAGGCCGCCGTTGACGCGCTTGTAGTCGAAACCTTGTGCTTGTGTCGAGGCATCCCACTCGCCACATTCCAGCAGGCGAACATTTTTCTTGGCGCTGACCGCTTCTTTGGCCGCATCAGAAATACTGGGTGCAATAATCACTTCAACGAATTGACGTTCGCAGATGGCTTCGGCAGTCTCTGCATCTAACTCGCGGTTAAAGGCGATAATGCCGCCAAAAGCTGATTCTGGATCAGTGGCAAACGCTAAATCGTAGGCCGTTTTAATATCTGTTGCGACAGCCACACCACAAGGGTTGGCGTGTTTCACAATAACGCAGGTGGGTTGGTCAAATTGTTTGACACATTCCAGTGCAGAATCGGTGTCGGCAATATTGTTGTAGGACAGTTCTTTACCCTGTAGCTGCTTGGCGGTGGCGATGCTGGCGCCTGCTGGGTTTTCCTCTACATAGAAAGCGGCATTTTGGTGGGGGTTTTCACCGTAACGCATTTCCTGTGTTTTGAAGTATTGGGCGTTGAAGGTGTTGGGGAAATTACGTGTTTCATTCGCCGTGTTTCTGGCACCGAAGTGGTTGGCGATCATGCCGTCGTAGCCTGCTGTGTGTTCAAAGGCTTTGACCATCAGGTTGTAGCGGGTTTCATAGCCCAGCTGTGCATCCTGACTTTGCATCTCTTCAAGTACGGTAGCGTAGTCACTGGCATTCACCACAATAGCCACATCTTTGTGGTTTTTTGCCGCAGAGCGAACCATGGTGGGGCCACCGATATCGATATTTTCGATGGCGGTTGGCAGGTCACAATTTGGGTCGGCTACCGTGGCGGCGAAGGGGTAAAGATTCACCACCACCATATCGATACCGAGGATGTCGTGTTCTGCCATGACCTCGTCATCGATGCCGCGGCGACCCAAGATACCGCCGTGTACTTTGGGATGCAGTGTCTTAACTCGACCATCCATCATCTCAGGAAAGCCTGTGTAGTCAGAGACTTCTCGCACGGCAATACCGTTATCGTTAAGTAGGCGGTGTGTGCCGCCGGTCGAGAGAAGTTCTACGCCTTGGGCGCTGAGCTCTCTGGCAAATTCAACAATACCGGTTTTATCAGATACGCTGATTAGGGCGCGGGAAACTTTACGCAGGTCGCTCATGATGTCCTCGTCAGTAGTTTTTAAGGCTTGTTGTTTTAAAGGTCGCAGTTTTAAAGCTTACGGTTTTAAAGTAAGTCGTATTGTTTTAGCTTCTTGCGCAATGTGCCTCTATTGAGGCCCAGCATTTGCGCAGTTTTGCTCTGGTTGTTGCGTGTGTAGGTCAGCACAGCTTCCAATAGGGGTGCTTCCACTTCGCTGAGTACCAGCTGGTAAAGGTCGTTGGTCGGCTGCCCGTCCAGGTGTAAAAAATATTGATGCAGAGCATTTTCCACACACTGGCGCAGTGACTCATGCTGGTGGGTGACAGTGGCCGGTTCATCATCGGTCTCTGCCTGAATAGTAAAAGTATCAATAGCGCTCATGCGGCTTGGTCCCAATTATTTTTTGGCGCTGCAAAAAATTCATGCAGGCTTTGTTTTTGTAGGTAGGGGTCTTCCAGTTGGTTAAAATATTTGCGAAATACTTCGCCGCTTGGAAGGGCTTCAACGTACCAGCCCACATGCTTTCGGGCAATCCGTATTCCAAGATATTCGCCATAATATTGGTGGATGGCCTCAATATGGCGACTGACCGTGCTGGTGAGCTCTTCCTTTGATGGGGTGTCGGGCATTGTCCCGTGTGCGAGGTAGTGGTTTATTTCACGAAATAACCAGGGGTTTCCCTGTGCGCCACGACCAATCATGACCGCAGCTGCACCCGTGTGATCTAGAACCTGTTTGGCTTGGTGGGGTGTGCTTATATCCCCATTAGCAAATACGGGTATGGTGATTGCGTCAACGACGGAGGCAATAGTGTCGTACTCTGCTTGACCGTTAAATCGGCAGGCACGGGTGCGTCCATGAACGGCCAAAGCGCTGATACCGCAATCCTCTGCAATTTGGGCAATAGTGACTGCATTTTGGTGTTGGTGGTCCCATCCAGTCCGAATTTTAAGGGTGACGGGAATATCGACCGCTGATACCACGGCATTGAGAATGTCCTGTACGAGGTCTTCGTCCTTTAGCAGGGCGGAGCCGGCGGCTTTCTTGCAGACTTTTTTGGCAGGGCAGCCCATATTGATATCAATAATTTCAGCGCCTAGGGCAACATTTTGTCGGGCCGCTTCAGCCATCATGGAGGGTATGCTACCGGCAATTTGAACCGATCGGGGGGAAGATTCATCGCGGTGGACTAGCCGTTGTTGGCTTTTTCTACTTTTCCAGAGGCGTGTGTCGGAGGTGATCATTTCTGATACAGCTAAACCCGCACCGAGTTGGCGGCAGAGTTGGCGAAAGGGCTGGTCTGTGACACCCGCCATAGGGGCCAGAATAGTCCGGTTTGCCAATACATGAGCGCCAATTTTTACCAAGGTATAGTGCCTCGATTATCTGTTGGTGGGGGTTGAAAAAGGCCCGCTATGATACCTGTTGTTGGCGCTAGGAAAAAGTTTATTCCGGGATGAACAGCGAGTAGTTGACAGCTTTTGGTCCAGGGTCCAGTAGTTCTAGTGTCAGTCGCACTGGCTGATCAGTGGGCATGATGGTCGCTCCGGTCATCTCCCCGCGCAGGTATTCACCGGGTTTGAAGTTACGGCGTGCAACGGAGGCACCCTGTAGATCCTCAAAGTTGAGTGCTAACTCGGGAAAAGGTTGATCGAAGTTGGCTTCATTAATAATGACGGCGTCGACGATGAGAGCCCCAGATATATCTGGGTGGCTATGCACTAATAATTTACTGCTGCGAATTTGTGTTGTATCTCTCATGGTAGGCAGTTTGCACGTGGTGATGTCACAAAAAGGTATGAGCCAGGGGCGGTGGCTTGGATCGGTGCCGAGTATATCTGCGTGGAAATATATGTATTGAAAAATGAGAGCCATCATTGCCAGCACGGAGAGTGTTGGCCAAAGCAGCATTTTTAGGTAATTGCGCGTGGGTGATTCTGGCGCGATTAGAAAATCAGGGGTTGTCGTTATCTCATCAGAGCCGAATAAGCCGGTTTCGGTTTCTACGTCAGCACTGGGTGGTGGGGCAGGATCTTCTGCGGGGTCTTCTTCCTTGGTTATCAGCAGGTCTTGCTGGAGAGGCAGAGAGATATCTGTGGCCACTAACTCTTCAGTTGATTCGACAGTGTTGATGTTATCTGTCAATTCAGGGTGTTCAGTAGGCTCTGGTTCAATCTCAGGCGGGGCTCCGGCTTGAGCAGTTTCACCCAGGGTGGGTTTTTCATGTGGTTCATCGCTTGAATTGTTAGGCGGTAAGTGGGAAGGGTTATCCTGCTCCTGCTCATAGCCATCAAGCACGCTGATATCCATGTCGTCGTGAATTAATAGGTCATCGCTATCGAGAGATAGGTCGTTTTCGGAGGGGTTGTCTCTCGGTTGTTCCTCTTCTATCTGGTGGGCGTAGGCATCAAATAGCAGCAGGCAGGAGCCACACCTTATTTGGCCATTGGCTGCTTCGAGGTGAGCCGGTGATGCGCGGAATGATGCCGAGCAACCTGGGCAGCGGGTGATAATCTCAGTCATGATGTGTGGGCTGAACTGTTACCTAACTCAGTCTATTCTACGGGGATGTCTCAGCGCTTAACAGCGGTCAGTCGTACCCACTGTTCGCTGCTGGCGGGTGGGTCAAAATCAAACCAGGGTTGATAGCTGACCATCACCTCTTCAGCCTGGCTTTCGATAATTCCGGAGAGGCAAAGTCTTCCTCCGGGTTTAGTGAGTGAGGCTAGTTTTGGTGCCAGTGATACCAATGGCCCGGCCAGTATGTTGGCTATCATCACATCGGTGGGTATTTCGGGCGCCTTATCCGGCAGGTAAACCGGTGTCTGATCTTCTGACAGTCCATTGCGCTGGGCATTATCAGTGGTGGCGCTGAGGGCCTGCGGGTCGATATCCACACAAATTGCAGAATCGGCGCCTAGTAGTAATGAGGCAATGGCTAGGATGCCAGATCCGCAGCCATAGTCTGTGACAGTCTTCCCCTCCAGTGCCAAGTGATCAAGCCATTGTAAGCAGAGAAATGTCGTTGGGTGGGTTCCTGTACCAAAAGCCAGGCCGGGATCAAGTAATAGGTTAACGCACTCCGGTTCAGGAGGGGCTAGCCAGCTTGGGCAAATCCATAGTCGTTCACCACACTGAATGGGTTGGTAGTGTTTCATCCATTCTCGTTCCCAGTCCTTATCTTCCAGCTGTTCCCAACGATGGTCTGGTAGTGATTGCCCCAGCTTATCTTCCAAAGTCTGATCGGTAGCCTCAGTGTCGGTTTCTGCATCAAATAATCCGGTGACCCGAGTTAGCCCCCACAGTGGCGTTTCACCGAGTGCTGGTTCCAGTATCGGTTCGTCGGCATTGTCTTCAAAGGTGACGGAAGCTGCACCCGCTTCCAGCAGTAAACCTTCAATGCGCTCGGCTTGTGCTCTTGAGCTGTTTATTCTGAGTTGTAGCCAGGGCATTGTGATTCCTATGAAGGCGACCTATGGGCAAAAAGCCCCGACATGCGGGGCTTTTTTATTTGTTGTGCTAATCGTACATTGTTGTAGGGCTGTTTCTTTATAAACCCAGTTTCTTTTCCAGATAGTGGATGTTCACGCAACCCTTTCGGAATTCCGTGTCACATACCAAGTCTCTCTGCAGTTCGGTGTTGGTTTTGATGCCTTCAATGTGTAGTTCATCCAGCGCACAGGCCATGCGTGATAAGGCGGCATCACGGTCTTTACCGTAGGTAATAATTTTTCCTATCAGGGAGTCATAGTGTGGCGGTACGGTGTAACCCGCATAGATATGTGAGTCGACTCTCACGCCATTGCCGCCTGGTGCGTGGTAGGCGGTAATTTTTCCGGGGCTAGGCATAAAGGTGGTGGAATCCTCTGCATTGATTCGGCACTCGAAAGAATGGCCACGGAAAGTGATGTCTTCCTGGCGAATGCTGAGTTTTTCACCGCCAGCTATTAAGAGTTGTTCCTTAACGATATCTACGCCGCTAATCATCTCTGTCACAGGGTGTTCCACCTGTACCCGAGTATTCATCTCGATAAAAAAGAAGCAGCCATCTTCGTAGAGAAATTCAAAGGTGCCTGCGCCGCGATAACCAATTTCGATACAGGCATCAACACAAGCTTTTAAAACACCATTGCGTGCGTCTTCTGGAATACCGGGGGCGGGTGCTTCTTCCAGCACTTTCTGGTGGCGACGTTGTAATGAGCAGTCACGGTCACCCAAGTGAATGGCGTTGCCTTGACCGTCGGCCAGTACCTGAACTTCCACATGACGTGGGTTTTCCAGAAATTTTTCCATATAGACAGTGCCATCGCCAAACGCAGCTTTTGCTTCAGCTTTGGTGACCTGTATGGCATTGATCAATTCTTCTTCGTTGCGGACTACCCGCATGCCTCTACCACCACCGCCTGCGGCAGCTTTGATAATGACGGGGTAACCCACTTCAAGACCGATTCTTTTGCTGCGTGCAGCGTCATCCGTTAGTGGGCCATTGGAGCCGGGTACCGTAGGAACGCCAGACTTTATCATGGCTTTGATGGCGGCTACTTTGTCGCCCATGATGCGAATGACATCGGCGGTTGGACCAATAAAGGTGAAGCCGCTTTTTTCTACCTGTTCTGCAAAGTCGGCATTCTCGGCGAGAAAGCCATAGCCTGGGTGGACGGCTTGGGCATTTGATATTTCCATGGCGCTGATAATCGCGGGCACGTTCAGGTAGCTCTGTGCCGAAGAGTTTGGTCCGATACAGATGGTTTCATCGGCGAGTAATACATGTTTCAGGCTTGCGTCGGCCTTTGAATGCGCGGCGACGGTTTTGATGCCAAGCTCTTTGCAGGCTCGTAGAATCCGCAGGGCAATTTCACCGCGATTGGCAATAAGCACTTTTTCCAGCATAGCTGTTGCTCCTGTCCTCTGCGGTTTAAATGATGGTGATCATAGGTTGGTCGAACTCAACAGGCTCACCGTCTGCTACCAGGATGGCACCAATGGTGCCTGATTTGTCGGCCTCAATTTGATTCATCATCTTCATGGCTTCAACAATACAGAGTACATCTCCTGCCTTCACTTGCTGGCCTTCTCCAACAAAGGCTTTTTCGCCGGGTGCTGATGAGCGGTAGAAGGTACCAACCATTGGAGATCTTAGGGTATGTCCTTCAGGCTCGGCAGTGGCAGGCGCTTCGGCAGATGGTGTTTGGGTGGCCGAGGCAGGTGCGACGGCCACGGGTGCTGCCGCCATCATGTGTGCGGCGGCAACCATTTGTCCGCCACGGCTGATGCGAACGGATTCTTCACCCTCTTTAATTTCCAGCTCGTTAATGTCCGATTCTTCAATCAGCTCTATTAATTTTTTGATTTTACGAATATCCATCTGTGGTTACTCCAAATGGTAAAATGTTGTTAGGGATTTAGTTGGTCTAATGCGGCATCTAGGGCTAATTCATAGCCCAGGCTGCCAAAGCCACAGATAACACCGTTGGCTATGTCAGAAAAGTAGGAGTAATGCCTGAACTCTTCTCGGGCATGGACATTGGATAGATGGACCTCAATAAAAGGAATATCTACCGCTAGAAGAGCATCACGCAGTGCAATGCTCGTGTGAGTAAAGGCGGCGGGGTTGATAATAATAAAGTTCACGCCTTCCTTTTGGGCATCGTGAATACGGTCCACCAGTTCGTACTCTGCGTTGCTTTGCAGGGCTAATAAGTGGTGGCCTTTTTTGATGCAGGTATCGGTTAGGTTTTGATTGATGTCGTCCAGGCTGTCTTTGCCGTAAACATCTGGCTCCCTAGAGCCGAGCAAATTCAGGTTGGGTCCGTGTAGTACCAGTATGGTCGCCATGGTGTCCCTGCTAGATTTGAGTGTTCAAAGGATGTTAGTGGTTAAGCCCAAAAAGAGGCTACTGAAAGCAGTCTGCATTAAAAACTTAGTGCTGTCCAATTTTTTGTAGTTTTAGGATTTTTGACCCTATTCGCTGCAAGTTTAGGTGGAAGTCATGTCTTTTCGAGACGCCGGGCAGGGTCTTAGTTAAGCAGTTGGCTCTATTTCACCGATGTTTCGAGAGTTATACCGGCATAATGGCAGGAAATGCAGCAACTTCGGCTAACTTGTCGGCATTTTTCACAATATTCACTCAGTTTGTGGGGAAATCGCTTCCAAAACAATATTTTCTGTCAGTAGCTGGGGCAAAATATGCGGATTACCTGTTCCCCTTGGGTAGAACAGGTAGAGAGGAACCCCACTTCGGTGGTGTCGATTCAGCAACCGGGTGATTTCAGGGTTGTAGTTGGTCCAGTCGCCTTTTAAGTAGGTAATGTTCTTTTGTTGCAGTGTCGTTAAGAACCGATCTGAGCTGAGGGCCAGTTTTTCGTTGGCCAAGCAAGTGATGCACCAGTCAGCCGTCAAATTGACAAATACGGGCTCTCCTTTAGCACGCAAGAGTTGTAGTTTTGTCTCGCTATAGGGTTCCCAGGGCTTGGTGGTGTTGTCGCTATTGGTGTGGGTTTGCCATGGAAGTATCAGGGCGAGAGCTGTAGCTGTCAGGGCGGCGATAATGGTCAGGGCGCTTTTACGGGTTTTTAGCACCCAAAAGGCAAACAATATTAAGACAATACCGCAGATAAGTGCCGCAACGGCATCGCTACTTGTTTGTCGACCGAACACCCATAGCAACCATACGGCGGTCAGGTAGAGGGGAAACGCCAAGAACTCCTTGAATCGTTCCATCCAGGCACCGGGGCGAGGCATTTTTTCTGCCATACCGGGCCACCAAGATAGCAGGAGTAATGGAAGAGCCATGCCCAAGCCTAGAGCGATGAAGACAGACATCGCCACCCAGGTTGATTGCGCCAGAGCAAACCCTAACGCTGTACCCATAAACGGTGCGGTACAAGGGCTTGCGACCAGTGTTGCTAGCAACCCAGTCATAAAAGAGGATGAAAGGCTGTGCCCTTCGGTGGTGGATTGCCCGATATTCATCCATCGAGTTCCCATGGTAAATAAACCAGAAAAACTCAGGCCCATTAATACGAAGAGGTAAACCAGCAAGCCAACAAAGAAGGGTGATTGCAGTTGGAACCCCCAGCCGATGCCTTCACCGGCACGACGCAGCGCCATTAACAGAGCGGCAATAGCCATAAAGCTGAAGACAATGCCTAGCGTATAGGCGAGCCCGTGAAGGTGCTTGCTGTGTTTACTGAGGTGAGCGGTGGTTAGGCTGAGTGCTTTGATGGACAGCACTGGAAATACACAGGGCATTAGGTTGAGGATGACCCCGCCTAACAGGGCGAACAGCATCATTAGCAGTAAGTTGGTGGCTGTTTGTGGTGGTTGGATGCCGATTCCAGAATTAGGGGTGTGGTTCACCGTCTCAGTGACGGTGGCCGTAGTGTTCGCTCTGTCCAGGGTGACTGTTTGGCGGCGTGGTGGATAGCAGAGGCCTGCATCCGCACAGCCTTGTGATTCTACGATGAGCTCTGAGTAGTCTGTACCCAGCGGCAAACGGATGAGCGTGTGGTGGTAGTAGACCTCTAGTTCTTTTTCATAGTATTCATCATAGATGCGTTTTCCGGGCTCAAACTCTGGTGTGGCGCTGAGGGGTGTAAGGTCGCTGTTCAGAAACTGGAAGCGATGCTTGTAAAGGTAGTAGCTGGGCTCAATCTCCCAGTTAATCAGCAGTTGGTTGCCTTCTATCGTAGGCAATAGCCTGTAGGCCTCTTCAACGGGGAGGAATTGTACGGTTTCTTCCAGCGGGTTGGCGCTATAGGATGAGGGAAATAGATCTTCTGCATATATGGGCTGCGTTAATAGCAGCAGGCAGTAGAGACCAATAGGTAGCAATCGACTTAACATCGTTTTCCTCGTTGGGTGCTCTTCACTGAGCCAGCTTTGTGTTGGGCTGTGTGTATTGGACTCTGTGTATTGGGCATAGTCAACCAAAGTGCAGTTCGTTATTGTACGGAGGAGAGACATGGGGTGCGAGAGACATTTTCAGCCCTGAATGCTTGGTATTATAGTGCTAGGTGTTATGTGCTGAGTGTTGAAGTGCCGAGCGCAATGTTATAGTCGCCATCTTCAGTCAAAGGGATTATCGAGTTGTCTTTAAGCAAATATTCAGGAATGTTATTGGTACTACTGGCGGTGACGGCATGTAGTGATGGTCTGACAGTCAGTGATGCCTATATTAGAGGATTGCCTCCTGGGCAGACGGTGACTGCTGCATTTATGACACTAAATAATGGGTCAAACCAAGAGTGTCGGTTGGTGGGCGCCGCATCACCTATTGCCAGTAGTGCTGAAATTCATGCTCATACCCACCATAATGGAACAATGTCGATGCGCCCCGTTGAGGGCGTCGCCTTGCCCGCGGGAGAGGCAGTTAGCTTTGAGCCTGGCGGTTATCATTTGATGCTGTTTGGCCTACAAAATAGTTTGTCAGATGGCGAAGAGTATAAGGTGACACTCTTCTTCGAAGGCTGCCCGGAAGTGGTGGTAACCATGCCGGTGCGTAGTGTGCTTCGTGAGGAAGAAAGCTAAATGAAGGGATTTGAATGGGTGGGTAAATGTTTCAGTTGGGTTGGCGAGGTGAGTGCGTCGTTAGTCGAGAGCCTTACGGGCGCAGAAGGTGCGCGCAGGGAAGGATCACGCTGGCTACGCATCAGTTTGGTGGCCGTGACAGCCTACCTACTGCTAACGCTTTTAGTGGGTTGGTTCTGGAGCGCAGAACCTGAGCCATTTGATGTTAATGTCAATGCTCTGGCACAGGTTGACCATGTGGTCGGGGGGGTTACATCTACGGCCGCATTAATTGGTGTGATGGATACACTGCTAACCAAACGTGGTGGTTACCTCAGTAATGATATTGCACCTCCCGGAATTTGGCTCGATAACCTGCCCAACTGGGAGTATGGGGTTATTATTCAGGTAAGAGACTTTAGTAAGGCAATGCGGGAAGCGTTTAGTCGCTCCCAGTCTCAATCTGCAGAGGATACGGACTTAGCGCTGGCGGAGTCACGGTTCAATTTTGACCATAATAGCTGGATGGTCCCGGCCTCCGAATCAGAATATAGGGAGGGCGTTGAATATCTAAAGAGCTATCTCATACGGCTGGCGGATGAAGATGAATACAACGCTCAGTTTTATGCCCGTGCAGATAACTTGCGTTACTGGCTGGGCACATTAGAAACCAGGCTGGGTAGTCTGTCACAACGGTTGAGTGCCAGTGTCGGTCAGCGCCGGATCAATACAGATTTGGCCGGTGATAGTGCAGGGCGGCAGTCTACGGGCTCCCCAAATGAAGTTGAGGTAAAGACGCCTTGGCTGGAAATTGATGATGTGTTTTATGAGGCCCGGGGTAGTACTTGGGCAATGGTTCAGCTTCTTAAAGCTGTTGAGGTGGATTTTGGTCAAGTCCTGCAAAAGAAAAATGCTCGTGCTAGCTTGCAACAGATTATTCGTGAGCTAGAGGCAACGCAGGAGGTGATTTACGGCCCGGTTCTTAATGGCAGTGGATTTGGTCTTTTGGCAAACCACTCTCTTGTTATGGCCTCCTACATTAGTCGTGCTAATGCCGCACTGATAAATATGCGTGAGCTTTTGGAGCAGGGTTAGAGGCTGTAGGGCCAAGATTGAAGGTTTTTCGTTAAATTTCTCACAAATTAGGTTGAAGTTCAGTCGGTAAGAAGAAAGGCAGTTTATACTGAACCGACAGACTTTAAGCCCAGTTGGGTTTATTGGCACTAAGACGCCAGTGCGTTAATGGAGCTGGGCAGGTGGCTTATGAATACTGACATTCACCCCAATTTGCAAACATCTGTTGTTGTCGATGATGGATTGGCACTGGCTATTCTGAATAGCCAGGATTTGGGGGTGATATTACTGGATGAGCGGCTCAGAGTTCGGTGCTGGAACCAATGGTTGGTCGAGTGGACTGGGTTGGCATCCGACGATATTTCTGGACGGTCATTCGATACCCTTTTTACCAGCTTGGTGGGAACCGATTGTGCCGGAGCGATTGATCTGGCGTTATTTCAAAATAGATTTACTTGTTGGACCCAGCAAATCGATCCGGATCGCTTGGATTTTATTGAGTCCGTGATGGCTGGTGGTCGTCGTGAGATGCCTTTGCATAGAGTGAGCTTCACGCCTGTTGAGCTGCCAGATTTAGGCCGTTGCTGCTTAGTACAAATTAGTGAGGCGCCATTTGATCCTATTGCAGCTAAGGCCAGAAGGGCCCGCCCGCTGGAAACTCTAGTTGATCAAGGGGGTGCGTTTCCTGCGTATCTTGAATCTTCAAATATACCTTTATTGCTGCTTGATAATAATCATCTTATTCTCGATGCCAATGAGTCATTACAGGCACTCTTTGGCTACAGGCTGGAACAGCTCAAACAGAAACCACTCAGGGTATTGTTGCCTAGTGTTAACGCGGACACTGATATCAAGACTGCCCTTGAGCACGCTTCAGGTGTTGATGATCCTAAAAAGACTGCCCTTGAGCATGCTGCAGGTGGTGGCGGCTCTCTAGAAGGCGCCACTGCGGCGGGAGAGGATCTTAGCCTGCGGGCAGAATGTTTCCAGTCAGCAGCTAATCCTGAGAATTATGTAGTGGCACTTCAGGACATCTCTCTCCATTCGGTGAACCTTGAGGCATTGTTCCACCAGCGAAAATTACTGAGTACCGTCTTCAGTCAGGTGGTAGATGGTATTTTGATGGTCGACAAACACGGCTTTGTCGAGCACCTTAACCCGATCAGTATGGCGTTGTTGGCGATAAATGACGCCAAGCCTAACCAGTATATTGATGACCTGATGGTGTTGGTCAGTGAGGAGGGTAAGGTGGTGGAATCTCCTTGCTTGGCAGCCTTGGCTAGGGGAAAGGTGGTCACGGTCGCTGACAATACGATGTTGAAGGTCGGGGGGCAGTCGCCCCTTCAAGTGGTGGCGACAGCAACACCATTGCGTAACAGGGTTAATGACATTACGGGCGCAGTACTGGTGTTTCGTTCGGTGAGTGAGGCTCGGAGGGTTTCCACCAGGCTGACTTGGCAGGCTACCCATGACCCGTTGACCGAGCTGGGTAATCGCCGTCACCTCGAAAATGAAATTCTCAAATCAATTGATGCGGCCCACCTTAGCGATAGCACTCATACGTTGTTGTATATCGATCTTTATAATTTTTCAGTGATCAACGATACCTGTGGACATAATGCGGGTGATGAGTTGTTGTGCCAATTTGCTCGTATGCTTGAAAAGCAGGCAGGCTCAAAAGATGTGGTGGCAAGAATCGGTAACGATGAATTTGCACTGTTACTTAATGATCTTAGCGTGGATGAGAGTCGCGACTTGGCTGAACAATTGCTTTCGCAGATCAAGAAGTTCAGCTTCCCTTGGGGCGAAAGGCGCTTGAAGGTGGGTGCCAGTATTGGCGCCAAAGTGATTGATCGAGAGACTACGTCAGAAATTGATGTGTTGGTTGCAGCGGGAACCTCTTGCGCCTCTGCTAAAGAGTCGGGTCGCAACCGTATCCATTTTCAGTATCGCAGTGTTGAGGTGGCTGAGCGCCAGAGTATTGCCCAGTGGATACCCATTATTTCTGAGGCGCTGGAGGAAGACCGTTTTGTGCTTTATTGTCAGCCGATCGTGTTGGTAGGGAGCAGTGCCGATGGTGAGAACGCCAAGCGGGTTGGACACTATGAAGTCCTCGTTAGAATGGTTGATCGTGAAGGCGACATCGTTCCTCCCGGCAAGTTTATTCCCGCTGCGGAGCATTATGGTTTGGTGGAGGATATTGACCGTTGGGTGCTCGATAACATCTTTACCTATTTACAGGAGACGCCAGATAGCGATCAATGTTTTGCGGTGAATTTATCGGGGAATACGGTTTGTGATGAAGATCTGAAGGATTACATTATTAGCAAGTTTGACAGTACCGGTGTCGATCCTGCACGGCTTCAGTTCGAGGTGACAGAAACGGCTGCTATGAGGAATTTTGATCGAGCGATGGATTTGATTCGTGCACTCAAGGATAAAGGCTGTTCTTTTGCTCTGGATGACTTTGGAAGCGGGCTGTCTTCGCTAGGTTATCTCAAGGAGTTGCCCGTAGACTACTTGAAAATTGATGGTAGCTTTATTCAGAAGATGGAATTAAATGAAGTGGACTATTCCATGGTGAGTACCATCAATCACTTGGGCCATATTATGGGTATTAAGACAATCGCTGAGTGTGTAGAAAACGAGACACAACTTTCTATGTTGCAAGAAATTGGTGTGGACTATGCGCAGGGGTTCCTGATTGCTAAACCGATGCCGCTGTCGAAGCTGAAATCACTCGTATTGTGAATGCAATGCATCGCCTAAAAATTCTGTCATAGAGCAGATACGAGTGATTGCAAAATTTCCGGGTACTGCTCAGCATTGAGCCTAGGACCAAACTGACTCACCACATTGGCTGCGGCCAAGCTGGCAAAATTCCCGGCAGCTTCATAACTGTAGCCGTGGGTGATGGCGTAGAGAAAAGCCCCGGCAAACATGTCGCCAGCACCATTGGTGTCTACCGCTGTAACAGGGTGTGGTTGTATGCGGTGAAGGTTATCTCCATCAAAAACCAAAGCTCCATCACTGCCTAGCGTGATCGCAAAGGTACTGGCTGAGTTCTTGAGTTGCTCCGCTGCATTTTCTAGGGTGTCACTGTTAGTCCAGCCCAACGCTTCGGCTTCATTGCAGAAGAGTATATCTACGCGGTCTCCCATCATTTCTTCAAGGCCGGTTTTAAAAAAGGTCACCATCCCTGGGTCGGACAAGCTCAGTACCGTTTTTACCCCATGCTGTTCGGCAACTTCTCTGGCCCGAATGGCGGCTGCACGACCGGTGTCGGAGGTGACTAGATAGCCCTCCATATACAGGTATTCAGACTGAGTGATGGCCTCTGTGTTCAGGTTGTCTATGGAGACGGTCTCGCTGACGCCAAGAAAGGTGTTCATGGAGCGCTCGGCGTCTGGGGTGATCAATACCAAGCACTTGCCAGTAATACCTTCCACTTGTTCGCCATTCTGATGAAAACCTACACCGGCCTCAGCCAAGTCATTCAGATAAAAACGGCCATTGTCATCATCGGCTACTTTGCAGGAATAGAAAGCCTTGCCTCCAAAGCTACTGACAGCGATGATGGAGTTTGCTGCTGAGCCGCCGCTGGCACGTCGAGAGGCAATAAGGTGGTGGTGTAGGTGGTCCACTAAGTGGCCGTGGCGTACTTCATCAACCAGAGTCATCAGGCCTTTCTCAACATGCAGTTGTTGCAGGTCGCCATCGGTGACTTCAATTTCTGTATCCACCAGCGCTGCGCCGATTCCGTAGACGTGATATTTGGCCATGAGTAATCATATTTATGGTTATTAATGAGGCGGCTATTATCCTCGTATGGGAGCCTGAGTAAAGATTTTATGTGACTTGCTGCTGGAGTGTAGTGGGCATGAATAACGAAATAGGAGTAACTTCTTGGCAAAAGCAAGGGGTAGAAAAAAAAGGCCGGGTAAGCGCAAAGGCAATTCTCGAGGGCGCTGGTTAACAAGGCTGTTTTGGTTGCTGGTCGTGGTTGGATTGCTATTCCTTCTTGCGGTTGATGCGGTGGTTTATCAAAAATTTACTGGCAAAAAGTGGTCGTTACCATCTCATGTTTACAGTCGGACACTTGAACTTTACCAAGGGTTGTCACTAAGCCGGGAGCAGTTGAAGTGGGAGTTAGATAGTCTGGGCTATAAGCAGGTGACTGCGGCTAAAGCACCGGGGCAGTACAGTGTGTCCAGTCGTCGTGTGGAAATTTTTTCTCGCGGATTTGAGTTCTGGGACGGCAGTGAGCCTGCGAAATTAATGACGTTAACGTTTGCCGGGAATAGTGTATCGGGCCTAGTGGATGCAAAACGGGTTGAGATGCCATTGGCAAGGTTGGAGCCAATGATTATTGGTGGCATTTATCCCGCGCAGAAGGAAGACCGGGAATTGGTGCAGCTGGGGCAATTGCCTCCGGCGTTGGTGGCGGCATTGGTGGCGGTGGAAGATCAGGGTTTTTATAGCCATCACGGTGTGTCGTTTAGAGGGATATTCCGTGCATTTGTGGCCAATGTAAAACAGGGAAGAGTGGCTCAGGGTGGTAGTACGCTCACACAGCAATTGGTTAAAAACTTTTATTTGGATCAACAGCGTACTCTGACTCGAAAAGCACTCGAAGCCATCATGTCTGTGTTGCTGGAAATTCACTTCAGTAAAGATGAAATTCTCGAAACTTATTTTAATGAGGTCTACCTAGGTCAGGCAGGTGTGCGATCTATTCATGGTTTTGGGCTGGCCAGTCGTCATTATTTTCAGCAACCAGTAGAAGAGTTGGAGTTGCATCAAATAGCGCTATTGGCGGGGTTGGTTAAGGGCGCCTCCTATTACAACCCTTGGCGTCATTCTGATCGAGCACAGCAGCGGCGCAACTTAGTGCTTGATGTGATGGCTCGCCAAGGTGTCATTGATGCTACGCAGGCAGCAGCGGCTAAGAAAAAACCGTTGGATGTGGTGACTTCTCGTCCTGGGGGTGGACGTTGGGAATATCCGGCCTATCTGGATTTAGTCAAGCGTCAGCTTCGCGAGGATTATCAGGCCTCAGACCTGGAGACAGAAGGTTTGCGGATTTTTACTAACTTTGATCCACAGGTACAACGCAAGCTAGAGCGTCGAATGGTCAGCCGGGTTAAAAACCTAGAGTCGGGTTACCGCATGACCGCTGGAGATTTGCAGAGTGCAGCGGTGATCGTCAGAGTGGGAGCCGGAGAGGTTCTGGCCATCGCCGGTGATCGTCAGCCGGGGTATGCGGGGTTCAATCGTGCACTGGATGCACGGCGGCCCATGGGGTCGACAATTAAGCCAGCTGTTTATATGACGGCGCTTGAGCAGCCTTCGTTATATACACTTTCAAGCCAAATTGATGACGCCCCGATCTCGGTAGAATCCGAGAATGGTGAGGTGTGGCAGCCGCGTAATTTTGGGCGTGAGAGCCATGGTCAGATACCGCTCTATGAGGGTTTGGGGTATTCCTATAATCAGGCTACGGCCAAGCTGGGGATGGACGTGGGGCTGCCCGCTATTATCAACACGGTTAGGCGGCTGGGTTATGAGGGAAGCATGCGAGAGTTACCCTCGCTGATGTTGGGTGCTGTTGAGATGTCACCACTGGATGTGGCTCAGTTGTATCACACCATTGCAGCTAATGGTTTTTACTCTCCGCTACGAGCAATCAACTCAGTGTTTACCGCTGAGAATGTACCCCTAAAGCGATATCCCTTTGCAGCAGAGCAGCGTTTTGATCCAACCGTGATACATTTAATTCACTATGCGTTACAGGTGGTGATGCGTGAGGGTACCGGGAAAAGTGCCTACAAGCGGTTGTCACAAGATCTGGTGTTGGCGGGTAAAACAGGGACAACAAATGATCAGCGTGACAGCTGGTTTGCGGGCTTCAGTGGCAATTATCTCAGTGTTGTATGGATGGGCAGGGATGACAATGGTAAGACTCCGTTGACCGGAGGTACCGGTGCCCTGCAGTTATGGACGGATGTTATGTCGGAGCTTGATAATCGCTCATTGGTATTCAATCAGCCGGAGGGCGTCAGCTACCACTGGGTAGAGACGAAAACAGGCTTACTGGGCAGAAAGGGTTGTGCAGGCTCTCGATATTTGCCTTTTATCGATGGTAGCGAACCTATTGAGAATGGTCGATGTATACCAGAGCCACTGGATAATGTGGTTGACTGGTTAAAGGATAAGTTGGGATGGTGAGAATGAAGTACCCCTTGAGCATTTTGTTAGTGCTGTTATTTGTGACGGGCTGTGCGCCAATGATGGCGCCAGTCAGCGGGCCTCCGTCGACTCCCCCTGCACCGGCGACACCACCACCTGATGATGAGCCGGGTGATGTCCGGGATGGCGTGCCTGGTGATGTAATAGTACCCAGCAGTCCAGCCCCAGAAAGAGCATCTAGCAGCGCGGTGGCTCAGTTGGTGGCGAATGCCTGGGAGTATAGTCGGGCCGGGGAATACGACCGATCCAATGCAGTGGTGGAGCGTGCGCTACGAATTAATCATACGGAACCAGAAATTTATCTTGTGATGGCCTCTAACTATTTTGCGATGGCCCAATTGCAACTGGCAGAGCAGCTGGCACGGCAGGGGCTTCCTCTGGCAGGAAGTAATGGTGCGGTAAAACGCGATTTACAGAGGCTGTTAAGTCAAATTATTTCTGCCAAATAAGTTGGTGTTGTGAGTAGTAGAGTCATGGACTTGTTTTTCAACCGATTTCATAACAGTATGACTGCTATCAGTGATAGGGGGCGGATTCTGCGGGTAGATGAGCAACAGCGGATTGACCAAAAATTGGCAAGAGCTTACCGATAAGGGAACCACCGCCGTCCGTGAGATGGTGCTGGATATGGCCCGCTCGTTGTTTAATGGCTTTCTACATGACGTCCATGACCGGCTCATTGATTATTCGCAACGGCCCGATGAAGACCAGAAGAGTTTCGACTTCCTTCACGCGCGCTCCAGAATTAGTGCCAAGCACAATGAAATCTCACGTGTTTTCTTAAAAGAGTTAGAGCATTATTTTGACCGACCCTCCGCTCAAGACCTAAGCTCCCCAGAAGATATTGAGGGTGATGCTGATGGGGGACTGGCATTACTAGACCACGATGCCTTGGAGGAAAATATTGCCTTGGCAGCGATTCGTAAGCGTGCCGAGACGGATTATCTGGAGCCACTTTGGGCTCTGGGTCAGCGCATGTCGCTACTTTATGGTGGCAAGACCATCCCTGAGAATCAGCTGCCTTTGGCTCCGGGTCGTTTCTGTAGTGCAATCAAGCGTGCTCTTGCCGTGGCAGATATTCCGTTATCGGCCAAATTGGTGATCTGTAAGTTGTTTGATCGTCAGCTGGTCTCGCAGCTAGGGGTCGTTTACGGAAAGGCGAATGATATTCTTAAGGATCTGGGTGTTCTGCCCAATCTGAATTACCAGGTGGAGAAATCTAAATCAGCTGATTCAGCCAGGTTTACCGGCGCCGCGCCGCGCAAGAGTCAGCAGGCTCAACATGCCGGTATTCCCATGCCGGCAACCCCGGTGGTTGGTCAGCCCTTATCGCTTCCACCGCAAGATTTACCACCACAAGAGTACCAGCATCAACTGGTCAACAGCATACAGTTCTTACATCAGCGGTTACTGGCAAAAGCGCCCTCCAATGAAGTGGCTAAGCCAGGTCAGCCGCTACAATACTCAGGGCATCAATTGGTAGAGGCAGCGGTTCAGCTGCAACAACTCGATCAGGTGATGGCTGCAGAGATTCTCTCTGCGACGCAGGAAATTAAGCCGTTAGATATTGCCAAGGCGCGCCGCCGTCTGGTTAGTCAGCTGAAAGAAATTACGGACTCCAAGGAAGTGCCACCCCTGAGTGGAGACGATACGCGTGCTATCGATTTAGTGGGAATGTTGTTTGAGTATGTGCTCAATGATGAACACCTTCCCGATTGCGTAAAAGCGTTACTGAGCTACCTACACACACCCTTTCTCAAATTGGCGTTTTCTGAGGCAGATTTTTTTCGCCAACAAGAACACCCATCACGCCTGCTGTTAAATGCCCTGGCCGATGCGGGTGCTCGTTGGGTTAGCAACGATGGCTCATCTCAGTTTGATATGTTGGAACAAATCCGCCAAACAGTACGAACGGTTTTGGACGAGGATGAGGTGGAAGCCAAGGTTTTTGCTGGGTTGTTGATGACATTTAATAGTGCTGTGCAGAAGATTGAGTTGCGTGTTCAGTTGCTTGAGAAGCGCGCCATGGAAAAAGCGCGCGGTGAGGACAAGTTATGTGAAGTCAAACAGCGGGTAAATCGGGAGATCCACCAACGTATTGCCGAAAAAGATATTCCCTCCGCCATTCTGTTGTTCTTATTGCAACCTTGGTCAGATTATCTGTCTTTTACTCTGCTGCGCCATGGTGATAAATCAGATGCTTGGACACATGGGCTCGCGCTTGTTGACGATATGTTGTGGGGGTTAGAGTTGAGTGGTTCTGAGGGAGAGTGGTCGCGCTGGCGGCAGCACTATCCGTGGATGGAATCAGTCATTCAGCAGGGCTTTGATACGATTGGGTACGAAACTGGCAAGGCATTGAAGTTAAAACGCTCCATTGATCATATCTATCAATTACGTGAGAAAAACCTCAAGCCTGAAACGGCATCAAAAGAGATTCGGAACAAACTGGTTCATATGGCAGAGATGAAGGCCGGAGAAAAAGTAGATTTGTCGCGGATGAGTGAAAAAGAACAGTCCATCATAGAGAAGCTGAGGTTGATGGAGTTCGGTGCTTGGTTTGAACACCGTGATGGCAAGCGTGAAAAGGTGGCTTGGTTTAATCCCAGTACCTTGCACTTTCTATTTGTGGATCAAAGCGGTAAACGTTCAGGTATGCGGACGGGTGAGGAGCTTGCACAAGCTATGGTTGCTGGTGAGGTGCGAATGATTTCAGGTAGTACCAAGCCGCTGGTGGAGAGAACGATGGACTCCATCTTTAGTGAGCTTAATGATCAGGTTCAGGCACAACCTCAAGGAGAGCGACATGCCCAGTGAGCTTAACCGGCGCGGTTTAACTCGGCACAAGCTGGGTGCCCAAGTGGAGGTTGTTAATCAGATCACGGGCGTTACCTTGGGGGTGCTGGTCGATATACATCTTGAAGGCTTTATGTTGATGGGGTCGGAGCAATTGAAGTCTGAGCATCTTTATCAAATAAAGCTAAGAGTGGATGGCCTGGATGGGAGTCTTGATGAGGGTATAGAGCTTGGCATCGACTGCCTGTGGGCGCGAGCTATGGCACAGGAAGACAGGTTCTGGGCGGGTTGTCGGATTATTGATGTGTCGCCGGATGCAAGAGAAAAATTGGTACAACTGATCTCCGAATTTACTGGAAGCGTATCGGAAACTTCCGGAGTCTCTCCATAGCAGGTTTATTAGTCATTAATATTTCTAGTGTTTTTCTAAAAGCACCAGTTTGAAACCCTTGTTCTCGCCGAACTTGCTGACTTGAAATAGAGGCTCAGCACAGCTTTCCAGAGGTACAAACCGGTTGACCACAAATAGCGCCATACCTCCAGCCTTCAGGTGCTGGTGACAGCTAGTGACGAACCGTTGGGTAAGTTGGTTGTCGGTGGTGAAACCCTGGTGAAAAGGCGGGTTACAGATCACAGCATCAAATTTTTTGGTGATATTTTCAGCACAGTCACCCGCTATAACCTCTCCATCAATATCTGCCAATGAAAAGTTTTTTGAGCATGCAGCAATTGCTGCGGCATTGTTGTCCGTGGCCGTGATGGTTGCTTCAACAAAGTGTCTGGCAGCGACAGAGAGATAACCGTAACCACAGCCAAGATCCAGAATATGACGGGGAGTATTCCGGAAGCGCTCAAAAAAATCTGATAGGTGTTCAGCTAAAAATGCGCTGCCTTGATCCACTTTATTCCAGCCAAATACCCCGGGTTTACTGTAAAGCAGGTAGTCGTTTGAGGGAGAAGTTAATGGAATACAAGGTCTGAGCTGCTGGTAATCTTGGTCATCCAGCGGCTGTTCTGTAGAGGACTGATGCTGGATCACCGCACGGTAAACACTGCCATGCTTTTCCGACGTGGCTCGGGTGCCAAAATAGCGTGCGGCCTTACCGGTATAGGTTTTAATTCCGTCAGTCTTCGCGCCAGAAAGTACCAGAGTGCCGTTGTCGGTCAGTAATCGCCGGGAGTTGTTGATGACGTGATGAGTTACCGGTTTTTCTTTGGAAACCCGGTACAGCACTTGGCTAAAACTATTGTCGTCAAAAGAAGAAAAATCAAAGTCGTTGAAATGGCAACTTAGGCCGGATGACCGGGCTTGGTCGTAGATATCATATCGGTTGGTTATCAAAGTGAGAGTGTCAGCGGGCAACGAATGAAGCGGGGCTCCCCCAAGGTTCTCATCAGCGACTAATAGCTGAGGACCGGTCATCCGATGGAGTTGTTGCACTAGGAGTTGAAATGAAGGATCCGTCATGCAGTTCAGTACTCTCAATCTTTGGTAATGTCAGTCTGGTGGCGTTAAAAAGCAGTAGTCACAGGGTATCAGTTTTACTCATCACGTAGGCTGATGATTTCCCAGTTGCGTTTGGTGGCCTCTGCTTTTAACAGGTCACAGGGGTCGACGGCCACCGGACGTTCAACGATCTCAAGCAGTGGTAGGTCATTGATGGAATCACTATAAAAGCTGCTGCCTTCCATGCTGAGGCCGGTTTGTGTCAACCAGCTGTTAAGGCGAGTGACTTTTCCTTCTTTATAGCTGGGTATCCCGGAAACTTGTCCAGTGTAGCGGTTGTTGTGTTGTTCCAGCTCAGTGGCAATAAGGTGATCTACGCCAAGTTTTTCACAAATGGGTTCCACCACAAATCGGTTGGTGGAGGTGATCACCATCAGCGTGTCACCGTTGTCTCGGTGCTGTTGCAGTAGTGTCTCAGCTTGAGGCAGCCACATAGGTTCAATGACATCGGCCATAAACTGAGTGTGGAGTTTAGTCAGTTCCGATGAGGCGAGTTTAGCTAAGGGCGCCAACGAAAACTCAAGGTAAGCAGACATGTCCAGCTTGCCGTTTTGATAATCATCGTAAAACTGATCGTTCATTTGTTTGTAGTAAGCAGCGTCGACAATATCGTGGGCAACGAGAAACTCCCCCCAGCCATGATCGCTGTCACCTGCAATTAGGGTGTTGTCCAGATCAAAGATGGCAAGTGGCATGGGTTTCTCGCAGGTTATTTGTAAACAAAGGCGCCATAGCTTAACGAGAGATAGGGCTGTCCTCAACTATGTATTTAATGTAAGTTCTGGTGTCGGAATGAATGTTGGGTTGCTGGTTTGGGTGGCTCAGGTGTACAGAATTCGAATTTACGGGCTCTATTTTAGGGTGCAGGTTTTTAAGGGTGTAGGCAGTGGTTGATCAAGAAGGCTTTCGCCCGAACGTGGGTATTGTGATCTCTAATGGTATGGGCCAGTTGTTATGGGCCAAGCGAATTGGCCAGGATGCTTGGCAGTTTCCTCAAGGTGGTATTAATCCCGGCGAAAAGCCAGAGCAGGCGCTTTATCGCGAGCTCTACGAAGAGGTGGGGCTCGAACCTCACGATGTTGAGTTGTTGGCCTGTACCCGAAATTGGTTACGTTACCGCCTACCAAAGGCTATGCAGCGAAGACATTCCAAGCCATTGTGTATTGGTCAGAAGCAGAAATGGTTTTTACTGAAATTGGTGGGGGATGAGAGCAAAGTTCGCATGGATCATTGCGAAAAACCTGAGTTTGATGGCTGGCAGTGGGTGAATTATTGGTACCCCGTCAATCAGGTCATTGAATTCAAGCGGGATGTCTATCGCAGGGCATTAAAAGAGTTATCGCCATTGCAATGTGAAATGGAGCGACAAGGATAGATGCTGGAATCACTGAGAACTATCGTACAGGAAGTCAATGCGGCTAAGGACTTCGATGAAGTCCTGAAGCTGATTGTTCATCTGGTAAAGCAGGTGACCAAAACGGGTACCTGTTCTGTATACCTCTACAGCCCCGAAGATGATAGTTATGTGCTCATGGCTACCGATGGGTTGAACCCGGATTCTGTGGGTAAAGTCCGATTGTCCAGTAAAGAGGGCTTGGTGGGTTTGGTCGCTTCCCGGGCTGAGCCAATCAATCTTGAGGTGGCGGATGCCCACCCAAAGTTTGCTTATTTTCCTGAAACGGGCGAACAGCGCTTTCGCTCTTTTCTGGGTGCACCCATTATCCATCAGCGCAAAGTGCTGGGTGTGTTGGTGGTTCAGGAGCAAGAGCAGCGGCGCTTTGATGAAAGTGAAGAGTCATTTCTGGTGACTGTTTCGGCGCAACTGGCCGGGGTTATTGCCCATGCTGATGCAACAGGTGAGCTGGATCGACTCATAAATCCAAGGGAAGAGGCCCGTGAGCGCGTCTATCCTGGTGTGGCCAGTGCCCCTGGTGTGGCCATTGGTTCAGTGGTGGTGATTGCGCCATCAGCAGACCTCAATGTTGTCCCTCTGCGACATGTAAAAGATATCGAGGCTGAGTTGTGTCAATTTCGCCAGGCGATGGAGCAAACCAAGCGGGACATCCATGCGCTTGATGAGAGCATGGTGGGTAAGCTCAGTGATGAAGAGCGCGCGTTATTTGATGTCTACGTAAGGATGCTCGATGACCACGCTCTCGGTGGTGAGGTTACTAGCTTAATTAAGGAAGGGATATGCGCGCAAAGCGCTTGGTCCCAGGTCGTGCTGCGTCATATCCGAATGTTTAAGAGTATGAAAGATTCGTATCTGCGAGAGCGGGCTACTGATGTGGAGGACCTGGGGCGCCGGGTGTTAGCTTACCTGCAGCAATCGGAAACCAAGCGCACCACCTACCCGGATAATATGGTGATGGTTGGTGAGGAGTTATCTGCGGCCTCTTTTGCGGATGTCCCGCTGGAGAAAGTAGTAGCCATCGTCTCAGTCAAAGGCTCCCGTAACTCTCACATGGCTATTCTCGGACGAGCCATTGGCATACCCACAGTGATGGGGGTGGTCGACTTGCCGTGGGGGGGGTTGGAAGGCGAGGAAGTCATTGTCGATGGTCACAATGGTCAGATGGTTATCTCTCCAAGTGATGAGGTGCGAGAGTCCTATGTTCAGCAAATTTATGAAGAAAAATTGCTGGCGGCTGACCTCGAAAAATTAACCGATGAGCCCTGTGTGACGGCAGATGGTCACAAGATAGGGCTTTGGGTGAATACTGGGTTGCGACTGGATGCGTTGCTGTCTCTTGATCGTGGCGCAGAGGGCGTTGGCCTATATCGCACCGAAATTCCCTTTCTGATGCTGGACAGGTTTCCCTCTGAAGAAGAACAGCGTAAGTCTTACCGCGAGCAGCTGGAAATGTTTGCGCCCAGAATTGTGACCATGCGAACGCTGGATATTGGGGGTGACAAGGACTTACCCTATTTCCCTATCGAAGAAGAGAACCCGTTTCTTGGTTGGCGTGGTATCCGTATTTGTCTGGATCACCCTGAGATTTTTCTGGTTCAGCTGCGGGCGATGATGCGTGCCAGTGAGGGGTTGAACAATCTCAGTATTCTCTTGCCCATGATTTCGAATTTGGCCGAGTTGGAAAGTGCACTGGAGTTGATTTATCAGGTATACGATGAGCTGACCGAGGAGGAAGGCTACCAGATTGAAATGCCTAATGTGGGGGCGATGATTGAAGTGCCCGCTGCGGTTTACCAGATTCGTGAAATTGCCCGTCGGGTCGACTTCCTGTCTGTGGGCACCAATGATCTGACCCAATACCTTCTAGCCGTTGATCGCAATAACCCGCGAGTAGCAGATCTTTATCATACCTGCCATCCAAGCGTGTTGAGGGCACTGTGGGCTATTGTCGAGGGCGCCAAGGGTGAAAATACGCCCGTCAGTGTTTGCGGTGAAATGGCAGGGGATCCGGTCGGTGCGGTATTGCTGGTGGCATTGGGTTTCCGTGTGCTATCAATGAGTGCAACTAACTTGCTGAAGGTGAAGGCCATTTTGCGTCAAGTGAGTCTGACGGAAGCGGAGAAATTACTGGAAGAGGTCATGGTGATGCCTGACGCTCAGTCTGTGTTGAAACACATGGAAGAGGCGTTGAAAAAACCGGAAGTTGCTGGTCTATTTCGTCGCCCCAAAATTCATTGATCGGCTCTGTCTGGGCCGATTAGATTGAACGTACTTCGTTCACTTGGTACACCATCATCCCCATAGTTTTGTTCTACTAATGTCGTCTCTATCTGATTGTTTTTTTCCTGATATTTTTTTAAGAGCACCGTTGTACAGCGAGTGCCGTAGTCTTTTGACGCGATAAATGGCGGTGAAAGCATGCGTTCCATTTCCAGTCCCACACCCGTATCAGGTAAGTGCTCATCGGCAAAAGGCTCTCGCCGTTGAAGGCTCTGAATCAGTAGGTCTCGATCCACGGAATTTGTTTTGAGCAGGGGTTCCAGTACCTCCTTGGCGTGGATGGCTTTTGGCCAGGGGCTATCCAATAGGTGATTGCTGAGAGAGTAGATACCTGGGGACAGGGTTTGTATCTGTGGTTGACGGTTGGAGCAGTAGTGCAGTTGGTCTCCATCGCCTAGCAGCAGGTTAAAGCCATTGTATTGATCACCTTCATCAATGACATGCTGTGCATATTGTCTGATGTCGGTGTCGCTGCTGAGAAAGTTGGCGGTTAGTTCGCCTCGGGATCGAGGTGCAGGTTGCTGGTGTCCCTCACGGTAATTGGTGACAGCAGCAAATTGGCCCTGACGATTGACCCCAAGCCAAGTCCCGCCACCCGTAAGATCTCGGCCAGCGAGAATGTCAGGTTGGTCTTCCCAAAAACCGGCCAGTGTCGTGGGCCGCTGATAATATTCATCGCGGTTGGCCGCCATAATCAGTGGGTAATCGGAGTGGTATTTCCACGCAAAAACAATCAGGCACATAGTGGCATTGTAACCCAGCAAGGGAACAGGCTATGATCCATTCAACCTGATTTTGACCTAAGTTATTCCATGCTAAGTTATCCAGATATTGATCCCATCGCCTTCTCACTGGGGCCATTCAGCGTTCATTGGTACGGATTGATGTACCTTCTGGGGTTTTTGGTTGCCTGGCGGTTGGCTCTGCGGCGCAGCATGCGGCCCTGGTCACCAGTACGCCGGATTCAGGTGGAAGACCTTATCGTCTATTGCGCCTTCGGTGTGATTCTGGGCGGTCGTTTTGGTTATGTGATTTTCTACAATTTTGAAAAATGGTTGTCTGACCCGCTGTGGTTGATTCGGCTTTGGGAGGGCGGCATGTCCTTTCATGGTGGGTTGCTTGGTGTGTTGGCAGCACTGTGGCTTTATAGCCGTAAAATTAAGCAGCCATTTTTGACGTTAGGTGACTTTGTGGCACCGATGGTGCCCATTGGCATTGGCTTGGGGCGGCTGGGGAATTTTATTGGGCAGGAGCTTTGGGGGCGGCCTACCGATAGCTGGCTAGGCATGCTGTTTCCGGGTGACCCACAACAATTACTAAGGCATCCCTCTCAGCTTTATGAAGCCATTCTGGAAGGTGTCGTACTGAGCGTCGTGTTGATTATTTTTTCAAGAAAGCCACGGCCTAAAGGTGTGGTAGGTGGCTTGTTCTTAGCGCTTTATGCCAGCTTCCGGTTTTCCGTGGAATTCCTTCGAGAGCCGGACAGTCATATCGGTTTTGATCTGTTTGACTGGATGACAAGAGGGCAGCTGTTATGTCTGCCCATGTTTGCAGTGGGTGCTGGGTTGATTATGTGGGGCTATTTTGGCCCGAAATCCCAGGCAGACACGATAAATAGCCCTATAAATAGAGATGTTAAATGAAGCAATATCTTGACCTGATGCGACATATTCGGGATACCGGTGTGCGGAAGGAAGATCGCACCGGCACTGGCACTATGAGCGTTTTTGGTTACCAAATGCGCTTTCCTCTCGAAGAGGGCTTTCCTTTGGTGACCACCAAAAAGGTTCACCTCAAGTCTATTATTCATGAATTGCTGTGGTTTATTCAGGGTGATACGAATATTCGCTACTTAGTACAGAATGGTGTGAATATCTGGAATGATTGGCCTTTTCAGAGCTGGTTGAGAGAGACCGGGCAGGATCAAGATTTCCCCATGTATACCCCCGAATGGCGGGAGCAGAAGAAGCTATTTGTCGAGCGAGTAAAAGTCGATGAGCCATTTGCTGCTCAATACGGTGAGTTGGGGCCAGTCTATGGACACCAGTGGCGTAATTTTGAGGGCGTTGACCAGCTTGCCCAGCT
>JAGPWA010000134.1 GCA_018066715.1 Porticoccus sp.
CTAGCTCGAAAATGGCGTCCCAGATCTTTCGCGGAAGTTGTTGGCCAAAGCCATGTGGTGCAAGCATTGTCGAATGCCTTGAATTCAGGGCGTGTGCACCATGCCTTTTTGTTTACTGGAACACGCGGTGTCGGTAAGACGACCTTAGCGCGGATTTTCGCAAAATCGTTGAATTGCGAGAATGGCACCAGCGCCGAGCCTTGCCAAGTATGTAATACCTGTGTTGCTATCGATGAAGGTCGTTATATCGATCTTATCGAGATTGATGCCGCATCGCGGACTAAAGTCGACGATACGCGCGAATTGCTCGAGACCGTTCAGTACGCACCGTCCTTTGGAAAATACAAAGTGTATCTAATCGATGAGGTACACATGCTTTCTACTCACAGCTTTAATGCTTTGCTAAAAACCTTAGAAGAGCCACCTCCCCACGTTAAATTTTTGCTGGCAACCACCGATCCACAGAAGCTTCCAGCGACTATCTTGTCACGCTGCCTGCAATTCAATCTCAAAAACCTTAGCCCTGAACGTATTGTTGAACATCTCCAGTTTGTGTTGGGTGAAGAGAAGGTTCCAGCGGAAGAAGCTGGACTCTGGTCCCTAGCGAGGGCGGCGGATGGCAGTATGCGGGATGCCCTCAGCCTCACCGATCAGGCCATCGCTCATGGTGGTGGAAAGCTTACAGAGGCCGAAGTGGGTGCCATGTTGGGTACTATTGATCTCACCGCCATTGCTGATATAGCTCGAGGTTTGGCCAATGGCGATGGAACGGAAGTGCTTGCTGTTGTACAACGAATGTCAGAGCATGCGCCGGATTACACGACAGCACTGGGTGACCTTCTGTCAATTTGGCACCGTGTGGCCATTGCCCAAACAGTACCCGATGCATTGGATAATCGGCACGGTGATTATCAGTTAGTTTTGGAATTATCAAAGGCGTTAAGCCGCGAAGATGTTCAGCTCTTTTATCAAATAGCGCTACTAGGTCGCAGAGATATTACTCTGGCGCCAGAGCATCGGGCTGGATTTGAAATGGTGCTGTTGAGAATGCTTGCCTTCCAGCCCGTGGCTGAAAGCCGGGTTGATCCGCCTGCGCCTAGTGTCTCCCATACCAGCGCCTCTCATGCCAGCGTTTCTCATGAAAGTCCTGCCAGCACAGAGGAGGCAGCAGTTCTCGTAAAAAAGTCTGAAGCTGCCCCGACTACGGGCAGCCGTATACCGGAGGAGCCTCTCGAGCTTCCCGAGCATGGCCCATTAGAGCCTACTTCTGAGTTTGTGCCTGAACCCGAACTTAAGCCTGAACCTGAGCTAGGCTCAATCTCTTCTGAAGCTGAGAGACAAACATCCCCAGTATCTCCGCCACCAGAATCAATACCATCAACCATACCGCCAGTTTTTGACGATCAGGCTGTACCGCCCCAGGTCATGGATGGCGAACCTGTTTCTGCAGAAACCTTATTGTCGCTTTCCCATGAGGCGCACAGTTTTGAGGCTGATGCAGCCTATGGTGTGGAGGGTTTCTCAGCGCAGCCCGCTATCACTGAGCCGCCTACCGCTGAACTCCCAGTAAGGGAGCAGTCTTCTGCTGACGTGGTTGAATCTAAGGCCTCAATGCCTTCTCAGCCCATACCCTCTCAACCTAGATTAATTGAAAAACTGCCCCTGTCATCGGCTGAACCTAAGCGGTGGATCGAGATCTATCAGGGACTCGCTGTTGGTGGTATTTTACAAAACACTGCGGCTAACCTTGTGTTGGTCGATGTTCGTGGTCATGCTTTTCGGTTTCAGCTGGATATCAATCATAGCGCAATGTATGAGCAGACTCACCAGCACCGTCTTGTTGATGTGTTGTCTAACTACTTTGGCGAGCCGGTAACAGTTGATATTGAGGTCGGCCCGGTGACCTCAGAAACACCCCATGCACACCGAGAGAGAACTCGTGCAGAACGGCAGGCATCAGCCGTCGAGAGCTTGAAGCATGACCCAAATGTACGCCGTATTCAGGATGTTCTTGGTGGTGTTTTGTTGGAAAACACGGTTAAACCTATAGATTAATCTTATTTGTAAAGTATAAGTGGTAATATTATGAATATTAACGATTTAATGAAGCAAGCCCAAGGTATGCAGGAGCAGATGAAGCAAATGCAGGACGATGCGGGTAAGGTAGAAGTAACCGGTGAATCTGGTGCCGGTATGGTGAAGGTTGTGATGAATGGTCGACACGATGTCCGTAAGGTGACAGTCGACCCTAGTATTCTGACGGAAGATAAAGAATTTCTTGAGGATCTTCTGGCTGCCGCTGTCAATGATGCGGTGAGAAAGGTAGAGGAAACTCAGCGCAAACAAATGGAAAAGCTAACGGGTGGCGTGCAGATGCCCCCGGGTTTTCAAATGCCGTTCTAACGCGTTGTTCTTGATGTTCTATCTTAGGGATGACAGATTCTCTACAAATAAGATTCTCTACAAATAAGATTCTCTAAAAATATGAGAGCCTACAAATAAAGGTGGCACCGTGTTCGGCCCATTAATAGATGAATTAATCGACAGTCTTCGTTGCTTGCCCGGTGTTGGCCCCAAGTCAGCACAGCGTATGGCACTGCATTTATTAGAGCGAAATCGTGATGGCGCCGTGCGGTTAGCCGATGCCGTTGCCGAGGCGGCGGAGCATGTAGGGCGTTGTCAGTTGTGCCGGACACTCACTGAGTCAGATACCTGTGAGGTTTGTAGTAATCCTCGTCGTGAAGCCCACCAACTTTGTGTGGTGGAAACACCCGCAGATTTTATTGCCATTGAGCAAAGTGGCACATACCGGGGCCGTTACTTCGTATTACTCGGCCATCTGTCACCTATTGATGGTATTGGCCCTGAAGCAATTGGTATAGATCAGTTAATGGCACGACTCGCTGATGAAGAGATCAGCGAACTGATTCTTGCCACAAACCTCACTGTGGAAGGGGAGGCCACCGCCCACTACATCAGCGAGCGAGCCAAAGCACTTCATGTTACGGTCAGTAGGATTGCACATGGTGTCCCTATGGGCGGTGAGTTGGAATATGTTGATGGTGGAACGCTCTCACACGCATTTAATAGCCGCAAACAACTTTAGTCGGGAACCAGTAGATGTCATTAGACCCTGTTACACCAACACCTATTTTGGTCACCAGCACGGTTCAGCTTCAGGGCTGTATTGAGCAGTTGAGCCAATGTGATGCCGTTGCGATTGACACTGAATTTATGCGAACGGATACTTTTTTCCCCATTCTGGGGTTGGTTCAGCTCTATGATGGCGAGACATGCTGGCTAATCGACCCGCTTGAGGTTTCTGACCTTGCTGCCCTGGCAGAGATGTTGGTGAACCCGGACATCACTAAGGTGTTTCACTCATGCTCTGAAGACCTTGAGGTGTTGCAGCATGTACTCGGCTGTGTCCCACAACCCTTGTTCGATACACAGGTTGCCGCAGCGATGGTGGGGTACGGCTTTTCGAAAGGTTATGCGGCACTGGTTGATGCAATGCTGGGTATTCATGTGCCTAAGGGTGAAACCCGATCAGATTGGTTGAAGCGGCCACTACGCGATGCACAGCTGGGTTATGCCGCATTGGATGTCTACCACTTGCTGCCGGTCTACCGTCAGTTGTGCGAGAGCCTGAGCCAATTAGACCGACATACCTGGGTGGATGAGGAGATGGCATCTTTGATCGCCAAGTCTGCCGATAGAGATGACATTGATCGTTATTATCTGAAAGTAAAAGGCGCCTGGCAGCTCGCCCCCCAAAGGCTTGCAGCACTTAAATTACTTTGTCAGTGGCGTGAAACTGAGGCGAGAGCTCGCAATCGCCCACGCAATCGCCTGGTGGCAGATAAAACACTATTGGAGATGGCTATTGTTAACCCCCAGGGAAAACATGCGCTGGTTGAAATTGAGGGTATGCACCCAGGAATCATGCGCCGCTATGCTGACACACTCCTTGAGTTAATGGATCGCGGTCTAAAAACAGATATAGCGGATTGCCCTGCGCCGTTACCGGAGCCTTTACCTAGGCAGGCGGGGGATACGATTAAACAGCTTAAAAAAGTTGTGGTTAAACAGGCCGAGATATTGGATCTTCCACCAGAGGTACTAGCTCGCAAACGTGACCTTGAAGCACTGGTACGAAGCATGTTGGAACAATCACATACCGAGTTGCCTGCATCCATGGCTAATGGTTGGCGGTATGAGGCTATTGGAAAAATACTGTTGGATACAGCGAACGTATCTAAATAAACATTCCGGATAAGAGCGTTGGATAAGAGAAGGGTATGGTAAAGAAAATTTATAGTGGCTGTATTTGTAGTATCTATAGAAGCCCGAAAGAAGAGGGGATGTATCTGTATGTGGACAAAAAAAATGATCTGGAGTCTGTGCCAGAAGCGTTGCTCAAGCGGTTTGGAAAACCGGAATTAGCCATGACCTTACTATTGACGCCAGAAAAAAAACTCGCACGTGCCGATGTGAAGCGTGTGCTAGAGATGATTGAAGAAAAGGGTTTTTATCTTCAAATACCCCCGCGTCCTGATGAAATAATGCAGGAATTGCGAAATAAAAATACGTTGATGTAACAGGTGACCCTTTGAGTCAGCCTTCCTGGGTTTCCAAACCATTTACTGAGATGTCTCAGGCTGAGTGGGAAAGTCTCTGTGATGGCTGTGCTAAATGTTGCCTGCACAAGCTGGAAGATCATGACACGGGTGAGGTTTTTTATACCAATGTGGCCTGCGAGTTACTTGATGATCATAACTGTCAGTGCCGTGATTATGGCAACCGACTCACGCTAGTAACCGATTGCCTCAAACTGACACCAGAAAACTTGTCTCAGCAGCAGTGGTTACCCAGTACCTGTGCTTACCGCCTGTTATTGAATGGAGAGCCTTTACCTTATTGGCACCCATTGGTTTCAGGTGACAGCCAGTCAGTGCATAACGAAGGTATGTCTGTTCGTGGTAGGGTTTTACCTGAAGGGTCTGTTCATGAGGATGACCTGGAAGACCATATCATCCATTGGGTTGAATAATTCAACGTGTTGAACCCAGTGATCACTGATGAGATCGCTTGTAAGTCATCTGGTTTAACCGAGAATTAGTAGAAAGAGCATGGAGACTTATATGTATACGCCAGAGAACTATCTTTGGGGAATGGTGGGCTACTATATTGGTTGCCTTTTGGTTTTACTTTATCTGTGGCGTTTCAGAAAATTAATACCGGGTCGATATTTTCGAGGTTTACTCCTGCTGTTGGTAGCCACCCTATTATTGGTTCCCATAACGGCTTATCCCGATGGGTATTATTTTGCCCCGGCCTGGTTTGTCAGCCTGTTTGAAGGGCTTACGGAGGCAACTGAGAAAGGTTACCTACGGGGTGCCAAGCCTATACTTGTCTGTTATCTGGCGGCAGTTTTTATCTATCTCTGCTGGGTAACATTCCGTATTTTTCGGCGTCCTGCTGAAACAGAACAAAGCTCAGATCCTTCTGAGCCTGTGGGTGGGTGAGTGGCTGCTACCATCACATAAAATAATGGCTTAAGCCGCGCCACCGCTAATCTATATAACCTTAAATTATATAACCCTAAACTGTGGTGTCTGCTGATCCAGAGGGCTCATGATTTTTAAACTTATGTTTCCACCATCGGATTGTCAGTGGTACCGATACATTCAGTAGAAATGCGGTGAACATCAGTGTGTAGAAGGACTCGGCGTTCATAATATTATGCTGTACATAGGCGATATCCATCACCACAAAGGCTAACTCCGCTCTACCTAGCATCCCAAAGCCAATCATCCAACTATCCGGCCAATCAAATTTTCCGGTATATCGAGCAGCAAGGCCCGCAGAAAGAATCTGCCCTACAAACAGCCCGACAAAAAGGAGCAATGAATAGGGTATAACAGCGACAAATATCTCTGCATCAAATATCAACCGGGTGCCCAACGTGACAAAGAAGACAGGGCCAATCCAGGAAAATGCGACGTTATCAATAATCTGTTTGGCCTGATCATGAAAATCAATTTTTCGGTGGTGATGAAAGTCGAAATATTCACGTTTAATCACCAGTCCTGCCATATAGGCACCTACAGCCGGATGGAAGCCAAAGTCGTGGGCGAGAATAGCGACAGCCACTGCCACCAATAACAAGGCCAATACGGTATATTCGCCTCGGGCCATGGCCAGTACACGCCGTAGGTTGAAGTGACCAATCAGTGGAATTCGGGCAACCCATCCTTCACTGGCTGGGAATAACCAGCCACCAATCAGTGTGATTAGCAGGAAGAACAGTACGGCCTTTCCCAGCACTAGGCCAATACCGGCCACGGATACAGTGGCTTCTCCAGCAGCAATAGGCACCATGATGGCAACCAATGCCAGAGAGGCAATATCGTCCAATACCGCCGAGGTCATAATGCCAGTAGCCGCAGGTGTATTGCTCAGACCCTCAGTCTTCAATGAGACCATCGTGAGAGAAACCGCCGTGGCTGTCATCGCTAAACCACAGAGCAGAGCCATATTCTTGTCACCCCAAAAGTACAGGGTGCCAAAATAAGCGACGATAAAGGGAACCAGCGCACCGAAAAAGGCAATTCCCCAACTTCGTTTAATACTGCTTAGGAAATTGTCGGTATTTTCTTCAAACCCCAGCGCAAACATAATGAGGATAATGCCGAGCTCTGAAAAGTCGACGATAAATACGGGCATCACTTGTGGGAGTAGGCCAAGATTTACCATTGCAGCACCAAAGAATAGGTACCAGAGAACGGGTGTCAGACGAGTGTGGTGAGCAGCATAAGATGCAGCGAATACACCAAGCCAGATAATTACCAGTAACGTGAGGTCATGCATAGTTTTTAGCCTTATTTTATAGGGTCTATTTTACCCGCTTAGAAGGCCTAGTTGATAGTGACCCAAGTCAGTGAATGCCCTGCATATGTTTTTTAAGGTAAGGACAAAGGAGTAGTAGAAGAACACCTGCACCACAACCCACCAAAAATAATGTACCCAATAGATTGGTGTAACTCGTTAGGGCTGAAGCTGTATCGACAACTATGGTTGTATTCTATTTGCTGTCTTTTTGTCCGCGGCCTTTCTTGATAGTAACGGACCTTTTTGGGTAGTATCGGGTTTTTCTCATTTAGGTTAATGCGATGATGTTGTGGTTGCACTCCGAGTGGTCATTTCGATAGCATGGAGTGCATATTCAGCATATGGATAAGTTTTCTCCATTGCTCATTAAACAGGATGTTCACTAGGGAGTTGTCATGGTATCGAATGAGTCTGTCACAGACGTAGCTGAGGCGGTACAACGGGGGCAACAGCGGTTCGGCGTGCCTGAAACCCTACCTCCTTCAGAATTTAACTCTCTACTTGACGTGTTACAACAAACTGTTGAGCTGTTTCCACAGCATCCTGCGCTAACAGCACTGGGGCATACGACTGATTATGCTGAGTTAGATCGGTTGTCGACCATTTTTGCCACTTATCTACAGCAGCAGACAGATTTAAAGCCTGGGGATAGGCTGGCCATTCAGATGCCAAGTGTTACTCAGTATCTGGTGGTTGCTTATGGTGCGTTTAAGGCTGGCCTGGCCGTTGTTAATATCAATCCACTCTATACCGAAGTAGAACTCGAATATCAGTTTAGTCATGCCGATGTAAAAGCTGTGGTGGTTTTTGACAAGTTTCTACCTCACGTTGAAGCAGTGAGAGAGAAAACACCCATTAATTATGTCTTTGTGACATCGCCATTTGATCTTCACCCACCTGTTAAGCGTTTATTGATGTCGACACTATTAAAAGTGATGGGTAAGTCGGTAGCACCCGGTGCAGCCATTCCTTTACGACATGTGTTGAATGCGGCTTCTGTCGAGAGTTACCAGCCTGTGTCATTGGGATCAGATGATATGGCACTACTACAGTACACCGGCGGAACAACGGGTGTGTCTAAACCAGCCATTATCAGCCATGGCAATCTTGTGAGCGTCACCCGTCAAGGCTGGGAATTGTTGCGATTGGCAGCCCTAGAGAGAGGTGAAGAACGTATTGTTTCGCCGTTACCTCTATATCACATCTATGCCTTTGCCTTGGTCGCCACGATTGGTGTTTATATGGGGGCGCATACGCTGTTGGTGCCAGACCCCCGCAATATTAATGGGTTTATAAAACTGCTGCGCCGTTGGCCAGCAACGATCTTTTCCGGCTTGAACACTTTGTTTGTCGCACTGTTGGATCACAAGGATTTCAGCCGTGTTGATTTTTCTACGTTAAAAGTGACGATGTCTGGTGGCGCTGCGTTGGCGACGGGGCCAGCGGAGGACTGGGCCCGTAGAACCGGATGTACTATCAGTGATGCCTATGGTCTTACCGAGGCATCCCCCATCGTTTCCTTCAGCCCGCCCAATTCAGGCAAGCCGGGGTCAGTGGGTATTGCCATGCCAGATACCGAATTACGTATTAGTGATGAACAGGGTAATGCGCTAGCGGTCGATGAACATGGCGAAATATGGGTTCGTGGACCACAAGTCATGGTGGGGTACCTCCATTTTCCGGAAGAAACCGCCAAGACAATTACCGAAGATGGTTGGTTGAAAACGGGTGACATCGGTTCGGTAGATGCCGATGGCTTTCTTTATATTCACGACCGCCAAAAAGATATGATTATTGTGTCGGGTTTCAATGTGTATCCCAATGAAATCGAAAGTGTCATTTCCAGGCACCCAGATATAACCTACTGTGCGGCAGTGGGCGTTCCCGATGACCACTCAGGAGAAGCGGTTAAGTTGTTTTTGGTGAGTACTAATCCAAACTTAAAGGATGATGATATTCGGGCTTTTTGTAGCAACGAGCTAGCTCGATACAAACTACCCAAATACATTGAATTCCGTGATGAGCTGCCGCTGTCCAATGTGGGCAAAGTATTGCGTCGGGAGTTACGCGACAGCTAATCCATGCAAAATGAACTCAAGAAGTGGCAAGCGAGTATTGTCGAGTGCCGTAGTGCCGACCGTTTCCGTCTCAATCAGCAACTGAGAAAAATTGAGCAGTGTGCCAGTCAGGGTAAACCCTTCGATAAAGAGCTGAATCAGTTCAGTCAGGCATTGGAGCGCTCACAGCAAAAGTGCAGTGCGCGAAGAGAGAGCGTGCCTGCGATTGAATACCCTGAAGAGCTACCCATTTCCGCACGGCGCAATGATATTCGCGACGCCATTGCAAACCATCAGGTGGTGGTTATTGCAGGAGAAACGGGTTCCGGAAAAACCACTCAGTTACCCAAGATTTGCCTTGAATTAGGGCGGGGTGTGTCAGGTCTGATCGGACATACACAGCCTAGGCGAATTGCTGCCAGAACGGTGGCTAACCGTATTGCCGAGGAGTTGAACCAGACATTGGGTGAGACCGTCGGTTATCAGGTTCGCTTTAATGATGTGTGCAGTGAGAACACACTCATCAAACTGATGACAGATGGTATTTTACTGGCTGAGATTCAGCATGATCGTTATCTTAACCGTTACGACACGATCATTATTGATGAAGCTCATGAGCGCAGTCTTAATATTGATTTTCTTTTAGGCTATTTAAAAAATATCCTGCCGAAACGTCCTGACCTAAAGGTCATTATTACCTCAGCAACCATCGATGTGGAGCGCTTCTCTAGTCACTTCAACGAAGCGCCTGTTATTGAGGTTTCCGGACGCACCTTTCCCGTAGAACTCGAATACCACCCTGTGGATGAAGAGCGTGACCTTGGACAGAGTGTGCTAGAAACTGTTGAGCATATCCTGGCACTACCCAAGCGCGGCGATATTTTGGTATTTCACAGCGGTGAGCGAGAAATTCGTGAAACAGCACATGTGCTTCGTAAAGCTCACTTGCCACACTTAGAAGTTGTTCCTCTCTACGCACGGCTCAGTCTGGCGGAGCAGACTAAGGTATTTAAGCCGCACAAGGGCATAAGGGTTGTGTTGGCAACAAATGTGGCTGAAACCTCGTTGACGGTGCCGGGTATCCGCTATGTGATTGATCCGGGCACAGCCAGGATTAGTCGCTACAGTTATAGAACCAAGGTCCAACGCTTACCTATTGAAGCCATCTCCCAAGCCAGTGCGAACCAGCGCATGGGGCGCTGTGGTCGAATTAGTGAGGGGGTCTGTTTTCGCCTTTATGGTGAGGATGATTTTTGTAACCGTTCTGAATTTACTGACCCGGAAATTATTCGAACTAATTTGGCGTCGGTTATTTTAAAAATGCTTCATCTGCGCATTGGGGATATTCGTGACTTCCCCTTTCTGGAAGCGCCAGATCACCGACTGATCAATGATGGCTTCAGCTTGTTGCAGGAATTACAGGCGGTGAATAGTCGTGGTGAATTAACCACGGTTGGGCGGCAACTATGTCGCTTCCCCGTTGACCCCAGAATGGGTCGAATGCTCATGACGGCTGCGAAGGAGGGGGCTCTCAAAGAAGTATTGGTGATTGTCTCTGCACTGAGTGTGCAAGACCCCCGTGAGCGCCCCGCAGATAAACAACAAGCTGCTGATGAAAAGCATCGCCAATGGCACGATAAAGAGTCCGATTTTGTCACTCTGCTGAATGTGTGGCAGCACTTTGAAGAGCAGCGCCAAGAGTTAAGTCGAAGCCAGTTTGATAAATACTGTCGTCGGCAATTTGTTTCTCCGCTTCGTATGCGGGAATGGCGCGACTTACATCATCAATTACATAGCGCCTGTCGGGAGTTGACGTTAAAAGAAAATCATCAGCCAGCGAGCTACCCGGCCATTCACCGCTCATTATTGAGTGGTCTTCTTGGGCAGATTGGTTTTCGGCATGAAAACAAAGAATATCTGGGCACACGAAATCGTAAATTTTATGTTTTCCCCGGTTCAGGATTACAGAAAAAGCCGCCTAAATGGCTGATGGCGGCAGAGATGTTGGAAACTTCTAGGCTTTTCAGTCACCACAATGCTGCGATCGATCCAGAATGGCTCTCGACATTGGCGGCTCACTTGGTAAAAAAGAGTTACAGCGAACCCCACTATAGTGCCCGTAATGGTCAGGTGATGGTCTTCGAAAAGCAGACACTCTATGGTTTGCCCATTATTGAAAAGCGCCCATGTTCCTACGGTAAGATTAACCCGACGCTGTGTAGAGAGCTTTTTATTAGAGCGGCACTGGTAGAGGGTGAGTACCGTGGTAAAGGCCGATTTTTTAAACACAACCAACAGCTTCAGGATAGCTTGCAAAATATTGAGTCAAAGACTCGGCGTCGGGATATTTTGGTGGATGATCAAACGTTATATGATTTTTATAATGAATTAATTCCCGCAGATGTTATTAATCTGGCAGGGTTTGAGCATTGGCGCAAGGAGGCAGAAAAAAGTCAGCCAACGCTTCTTAATATGGATCTTGAACTGTTGGCACAGCGTCAACTGACGGATAACACAGAATCACAATTCCCTGATCACATCGAGTGGCAAGGTACGCGTTACCCCCTCAGCTATCACTTTGAGCCAGGGCATCCGGAGGATGGGGTTAGTATTACGGTGCCTGTCAGTATTTTGCATCAAGTACCACTTAACCGCTTTGATTGGCTCATCCCTGGTATGTTGAGAGACAAATGTATTGCCTTGGTTAAGGGATTACCAAAATCTCTTCGCCGCCATTTTGTACCCGTACCAAACTTTGTGGATAAAGCCTTAACCTCATTAATACCAGCGGATACCCCGCTGACCGAAGCTCTGGGGTTACAGCTGAAGCGACATGCCAGTGTGGAAATTTCACCAGAAAGTTGGCAGCAAGTGCAATTGGAAAATATTTATCAGCTGAACATAAAGCTGATTGATGAGAATAATCAGGTTCTCACCATGAGCCGAGACCTCAATGAGTTAAAGGCTCAATACCGCGGCCAAGTTACTCAGACTTTGGGGCAGCCCATCGCCAATACTATCGAGCGTGATAATGTGGAGCAGTGGGACTTCGATAAGCTGCCAGAAGTTTTCTCCATAGAACAACAGGGTTTGACTATTCGGACATACCCAGCCTTAGTGGTAGAAAAAAACCAGGTCAATCTAAAGTTGCTGGATGACCCCACAACCGCAGAAAATAATACGCTGAAAGGTCTGGTGAAGTTGTATCAATTGGTTTGCCCTGAGCCAGCCCGTTACATTCGTAAGCAACTATTAAAGGGCCTAGACTTACAACTTAAGTCCACAGGGTTGCCCGGTAAAGAAGCTCTTTTCCTCTCAATAGTAGATGCAGCTTATTTTCTAGCACTATTAGACGGTAAGCCTATTCCCCGCACACAGCATGAGTTCGAATCCTATCTCGCAGATGGTAAGGGTGGTGTTGTAGGTTTTGCGAATGAGCTGGAGGCCTTGTTAGTCTCATGGTTGCCACTGTTATCTGAGGTTCGGAAGGCGATAAAAAAACAGGGCTTAACGGCGCTGCATGCTGTGGGAGATATCAATAACCAATTGGCTATGTTGTTTGCTGATGAGTTTATGTGTCATGTGCCGCTATCTTGGTTAAAGCAATATCAGCGTTACCTCAAAGCACTGTTGGTGCGATTGGAAAAGCTTCCGGCACAACCCCAGAAAGATAGGGAGTTAGTGTTACTTTTGGAGAAGCTAGAGCAGCGGTTAATGAACGTTGATACTCAGTGGGAGCATTTGTCGTCAGGTGTTAGAGGTGAGGTTTGGCAGCACCGGTTTATGCTGCAAGAATATCGGGTATCATTATTTGCTCAGCAGTTGAAGACGATTTTTCCTATATCGGATAAACGTATTGATATCCACTGGAAGGAACTGAAAGCAATATTGTAAACCTAATGAATGAGCTTTTATGTGTGTACACTGAGTGGCTTTTTCGTCACTGTTCAAAATTAATATTAAGACTGAAACTAAATTTGGAACACTCGGTCATAGTAGTCAGCTTCGTCTGGATGGGCGATTCAACAACATTAAACACAAACTTTTTGGAGATTAATTATGTCAAAGCATAACCTGAAACCATTGGCAGCAGCTGTTGGTGCGGCGTTTATGGTATCTGTTGCAATTTCGCCTATGGCTTCTGCCGCAGAAAACCCTTTTCAGGCCAATGAGCTGAGTTCAGGTTACAACCTGGCAGATTCACACGGTGAAGGAAAATGCGGTGGAAATATGGACAAATCCGCAAAAGAAGGCAAGTGCGGTGAAGGTATGGAAAAATCCGCAAAAGAAGGTAAATGCGGTGAAGGTAAGTGCGGCGCCAATAAAGGTAAGGCTATGAAGGAAGGTAAGTGCGGCGAAGGTATGGACAAGGCCGTAAAAGAAGGTAAATGCGGAGCCAAAGGCAAAGCCATGAAAGAAGGTAAGTGTGGTGAAGGAATGGATAAAGCCGCACACGAAGGCAAGTGCGGTGAAGGAATGGATAAATCCGCAAAAGAAGGTAAATGTGGTGAAGGCAAGTGCGGTGCTAGTAAAGGTAAGGCTATGAAGGAAGGTAAGTGCGGCGAAGGTATGGATAAAGCCGCAAAAGAAGGTAAATGCGGAGCCAAAGACAAAGCCATGAAAGAAGGCAAGTGTGGTGGTAAAGAATAGTTACCGCTATTGAGGTTTAATCGATGACTAACAGCCAATTCCCAGTGCTAGGTGCGGGAGTCGGGTTGAGGCGGGCCCT
>JAGPWA010000138.1 GCA_018066715.1 Porticoccus sp.
GCGCGCCGCTGGCTGTTATGGCGTCAATTCTGTGTTCTATACCGGCACGCGTTACGACCACGCCAAGGCCTTCTACACCGACACCAAAAAAATCTATGCCACACTGCCGCTAATCGGCGTCAAAGAATTACAAGACACTATCCCATTGGGGTGTGTGCCCGTGGCCATTGAGTTAATCGATGGTGCCAAGCCACTGACCACCTACAAGCACCCAGCCCGAGCCTTCTACATTTTTGGTCCAGAAGACGGCACCCTGAAAAAAGAAATCACTGACTTTTGCGAGGACATTGTCTACATCCCAACTGAGGGCTGTATGAATTTAGCAGCCACTGTCAATGTAGTGCTCTACGACCGCCTCGCCAAGGGTGATAACTTCTCTCACCATCAAGATGTATTAAAGAACAAGCCAAAATAAGTGGGTTAAGATCAATCTGGCCCTTTTATTCATGTATCCATAGCGGGAAATATTGAATGCCTTCTTCCGGCCCGCCAACTCACACTATCGTTGATGACTTTCTGGCGCCGGTGTGTGACGATTTTGTGGTGATTTTGCATCAAGATGCCGACATTTTATTGATCAACAAACCTAGTGGTCTTCTCAGTTTGTCGGGTAAAAACCCCCTCAACTGGGATTCGGTACACTACCGTTTGATACACGGCCAAGAGGGGGTGACCCCTGCATTCCCCGAGGCAAAATTACCGCATCGATTAGACTTTGGGACATCCGGCATTATGGTGGTGGGGCTGAATGCAGCGTCGGCGCGACATCTCAATAAACAGTTTCAAGCACATACGATTCAAAAGCGTTATGTAGCCCTACTAGAAGGTTGGGTTACCGACGATCAGGGGCAGATTGCAGAGGCCATCGCGAAAGATAAAAACCTTTTTCCTCGGGTAAAAATTTGCAGCACGACAGGCAAAGCGGCCACCAGTGAATACACGGTATTACAGCGACTAGAGCAACCACGTCGGAGCAAGGTGCAATTTACGCCTCATACGGGGCGCACACACCAGTTACGGATTCACAGCCTGGCAATAGGCCACCCCATTCTTGGGTGTGATCTGTATAAAAATGATCATAGTGAACAGATGGCAGACCGATTGCTATTACACGCCAGTGACTTGTATTTTGAGCACCCTACTGACGGTGAACCATTCCATGGACAGTGTCCCTGTCCGTTTTAATCAGAGACGCTATTCTTATGTCGGACATCAGTAGTAATGCCTCGCGGTTAAGTGACTTATCGAATTTCACTCATTTAACGCACGGTGCCCACGCAACTTGTCAGCCAGTAAATCCACGAATGCTCTGACCTTAACCGCTTCGTTTCTTCCCTCCCGATGAACAATGTGTACGGGCTTAGGCGCTGGCTCAAAATTTTCCATAATAATTTTTAGATCACCCGAGGCTAATTCGTTAGCCACTTGATAAGACAGTATTCTGGTTATACCAAAGCCCTTAACTGCCGCGGCTATGGCCGCATCATTCGTTGTCACCGTTAGACGTGGCTTTATCGCGATCAGTTTATTTTTATTGGCTATGGGAAAACGCCAATCAATACTGCCACTGCCCGCTTTTGACGCGATAATAGTATGCTCAACTAATTCGTCAGGGTGCTGGGGTATGCCGTGTTCTGCAATATAAGCGGGGGAAGCACACAAGATTAACCGCACGGAACCCACTCGCAACGCACGCATACTGGAATCGGGTAATTCACCTATGCGTACCCCCACATCCAGGCCTTCTTCTAACAGGTTCACCACGCGATCAAGAAATACCGCATCCACCTCCATTTTAGGGTAGCGCTGTAAGTACTCGACAATACCCTGCGTTACAAATAAACGTCCAAATAGCGCTGGTGCGGTGACGGCTAAGTGACCCTGTGGCTCGGCATTAATGCCTACGGCTGCCTCATCGGCAGACTCTAGCTCTGCCAAAATACGCCTGGCATCTTCTAAATAACGTAAACCCACGTCGGTAGCACGCACATAGCGCGTAGTACGATTGAGTAACTTGACCCCCAACTCATTCTCTAGGCTCGCCACGGCCCGAGTAACGGCTGGCGGAGACATCGCCAAGCGCCTTGCCGCTGAAGAGAACCCCTGTTCTTCAGCAACGGCGATATATACCTTCAGTAAATGAAACCGATCCACTCTCTTCCCTCAATCTATTCAGTTCGACCATTTATTCCGAACCGTACGATTCCAAACCTTGCTATTCCTAACCCAACTATTCCACTAAATGGAATAATATATTGTAATTTACACCTATTCTTCTCTCAAGTGAAATTTGGCAAAGTAACACCACTGGCGCAACAACTGATGCATAACAACACGCTGTTCCGGCATTTAAGTATCGCCAAAGGATTTACTGAAACCAATTAACATTTATTTGAGGAACACCATCATGAGCCGCATTCAAGTTATCGATCAACACAACGCCAACACCGAACAACAAGAACTATTAGATGCCATACAGAGTCAATTAGGCATGGTACCTAACTTCTTAAAAGTCTTTGCCAACTCGCCCTCCGCCCTCAGAGCGTTCTTGGGGTTACACGGTATTGCAGGCGAAGGTAGCTTAGACAATTTAACCCGTGAACGTATTGCCCTAGCGGTAGCCCAACAAAACGAGTGCCAATATTGTGTCTCTGCCCATACGGCCATTGGTAAAAAAACAGGCCTTAATGGTGCTGAAATTGAAGCCAACCGTGCGGGCACAAGCCAAGATGCTAAGGCCGCCGTAGCCGTCAAATTCGCTCAAGCCCTTACTGAGCACAATGGCGACGTGACGACTGAAGAGTTAGCTGAGGTTCGCGCAGCGGGTTACAGTGAATCCGACATTGTGGAGATCATCACCCATGTAGGTATGAATGTATTGACCAATATTTTGGGCAAGGCTAGCCAAGTGGATATTGATTTTCCAAAAGTAGATCTCGCCCTGGCAGCTTAGTTAACCACTGTTTTTAAACACTTGAACACAGTCTGGCTTACAGCGTTTATCACCTTAAACCAAAGCACTGTAAGCCAGACCTACCATCCAAGTTATGGAGCAATACGATTATGGGCCATAAATTTGCAGAGATTGCGTTTACCGATGCGGTGAAAAACATCCAGCTCGATAAACGTAGCCGTGATAACTACGCCAAGATGGAACAAGGTGAAGATTTTAATTACCTGATCAGTCCGACCGAAGCCCAATTTATTAGCGAGCGCGACAGTTTTTATATGGCCAGTGTCAGTGAAACCGATTGGCCTTATGTACAACACCGTGGTGGCCCCGCCGGTTTTATGAAAGTGATTGATGCCAAAACCATTGGCTTTGCTGATTTTAGTGGCAACCGTCAATACATCAGCACCGGTAATTTCACCCATAACGACCGCGTTGCTTTATTTTTTATGGATTACCCTAATCGCAGACGCCTAAAGCTTTTGGGAAGAGTGCAGACTGTTGGGCAGGAAGAGCCTGAACTCTTACATCAACTAAAGTTAGACGACTATCGCGCCAAAATTGAACGCGGTTTTATTATTCATGTTGAAGCCTTTGACTGGAACTGCCCACAACACATAACGCCCCGCTACACCGAGGCGGAAGTTGAGTCCATCATTGAGCAGCGGCTGGCACAACTACCAAGCCCATCATTACTAGGCCAATCACAACAAACTCAAAACACGACGAGTTTTGGTGACGGGCCGCTGGCCTTAACCATTACCGGGATACGCCAACTGACACCACAAGTTAGAGCCTATGAGTTACGCAGCGCAACGGATCAAGCATTGCCAGAGGTCACCGCTGGCTCACACTTGAAGGTGCCCATTACGTTATCCGATGGCAGCCAAAGCCACCGGCATTATTCCATCTGCTCCAACCCGGCCCGCCATGATATTTATGAAATTGCCGTCTTGAATAAAGAAGACGGTAAGGGCGGCTCGCTCGCTATTCATCAACACTATCAGCTAGGCACCGTGATTCACTGTGAAAGTCCGGCCAATTATTTTGAAACGCACGTGGATGAAAAGCAGCCTGTCATTTTAATCGCTGGTGGTATTGGTATCACACCCATTAAAGCGATCGCTCAAGCCTTGCTAGAAAAAGGCCACCCTGTTCATCTTCACTACGCGGGTCGCAGCCTTAAAGACATGGCTTTTGCTGATAGGTTACAACGCGCCTTAAGTGACCACATCACCCTATACCCAGCCGATAAAAACCAACGGCTTAATGTGCCGCAACTCATGCAACAGGCATCCAAAAATACAATATTTTATGCCTGTGGTCCGGAGAAACTACTGCAAGAAATCACCCGTGTAGGCGCAAGTTTATTCATACCTGCTAACTATATTCGCCTAGAGCGCTTTAGCCCCAACCATGAAGCCAATGACCAAGCTATCACCGTCACCCTAGCGGGCACTGCGCAGGTTATTGAGGTTGCGGCACATCAAAGCATCCTCGATGCTTTACTGAGTGCAGGGATAGACGCCAGCTACAGTTGTAAAACCGGGCAATGTAAACAATGTGTGGTTGAAGTGATCGCCGGTGAGGTTGACCATCGCGATTCCGTGCTAAGCGAAGCCGAACAACAAACACAATTTTGTCCCTGTGTATCACGGGCAAAAACCAATCAGCTGAGCATCAAATTATAAATTGCTCTTAATAAAAAATTATAAATCAGTCTTAATGCAAACTGACCATTGAGAACCATTATGAATCAATCAGAAGCCACTTAGATTAGTAATTATAGCCTTCTGATTCAGGGAGATCCTATTAAGCCCTTGATTTTAAAGGTTGTTGATTTATGATCAGTGGAAAGGGATTGTTCTACCCAAACCACCATTGGCTCCTTTGTATAAGTTAGAGAGGATGCTTTGAGGTAAACTCAAACAAGGAAATTAACAACAAAAATGGTTTTTACTCTGACAAAAAACCTTAACGAAGTGAACCTTGTACTCTAATAATTTAGCCTAGCCACTAAAAGATATCGATTTTTGCCACATAATTAGAATATTAGACAAGAGAGCAGACCTATGAACGATAAAAGTAAAGACATAACCTCAGTAATACGGATTGACGACAAAGACTGGTTCCTTCAGAACCTTATAAATATGGTGAATTCCGGAGAACTTAAGTTTGGCATT
>JAGPWA010000057.1 GCA_018066715.1 Porticoccus sp.
CCAGGGCTCATGGGCTTCTGGCAGGGTCAACGCTAAGGTAAACCATCGCGGCTCAGCCCCCATCGCAGCAATATCGCTGAGGTTAACCCGCAGGGAGCGGTGGGCAATATCTGCTGGAGTGGCATCAGCAGGAAAGTGAACCCCTGCAACCAAGGTATCCACTGTGACGACGAGTTGTTGCCCAGGAGCAATATTGAGCAGGGCCGCATCATCGCCGATACCGAGGGCAACGCCCGGCGCATCGCCGAGCTCAGAACCGAGCTCAGAACCGAGCTCGGAAAAGTACTTTTGTATCAGGGAAAATTCACTCAGAGCCATCATTGCATCCGCCCCTAATCAGGGCACGAAAACTAAACAATTATGAAAAAGCCTCAGGGTGCATGCTGGTACCGCACCGTTAGCGACTCTTTCTATCTGCCTTTATCTCAGTAGCCCTTGTGGCCATTGCCACCTTATCGAGAATACTGTTGATGTACTTGTAGGCATCCGTCGGACCAAACTTTTTCGCCAGATTCACCGCCTCATTGATCACTACTTTGTAAGGCACATCAATACGAAAACTTAGCTCGTAGGTTCCCATCCGCAGCAGTGCTCTCGAAATAGGGTCGAGGTCACCTAGCTTGCGATCGAGGTGTGGCTCATAGGCCCCATCAATCTCATCTAGCTTACGTGGAATACCGTGTAACAACTCCCGAAAGAACTCAGTATCCACTTTGGTCATGTTGTTGTCGGTAAAAAATTCTACCTCAATGCTGCCGATATCTGACCCAGAAATCTGCCACTGATACAGCGCCTGCACCAATAACTGCCGTGCTTTTTTTCGAGTTGAAGGTAATACCATATTCTCTCTCCTACAACTGACGAAACAGGGAGATCATTTCCAACGCAGTCAGTGCGGCTTCTTCTCCTTTGTTTTCATGATTTTCCCCAGAGCGATCTTCAGCCTGCTCCAGGTTGTCCGTGGTCAGCAACCCAAAGGCTACGGGCAGGTTTTCGTTCAATGCCACCTCACCAATCCCACGCGTGGTTTCACTGCAAACATAATCAAAGTGTGGCGTGCCTCCACGAATCACACAGCCAAGGGCAATAATGGCATCATACGTCCCGGTCCTTGCCATTTTTTGACACGCCAGGGGCAATTCAAATGCGCCTGGCACACGCAACAAATCAATGTCTGACTCAGCAATACCATGGCGAACCAATGCGCGCTGCGCACCGTTCAACAGGTTCTCGGTAATATTGCCATTCCAGCGCGCCACCACTATAGCAATACGCGCACCACCTACATTAAAGCTGCCCTCATCAGGCCTGTATTCACTCATTCATCTCTTCCAAAATACTGATGATCTATGGCTATCAATAACACGACCTACAGCCACTATTCTCAACGATTCTTATTAACGGCTAGTCACAGCCAATGTATTCGACCACTTCCAGGTCAAACCCGGAAATGCCGGTAAACTTGAAGGGCGCACTCAACAATCGCATTTTGTGAACACCAAGATCCATCAGAATCTGCGACCCGGTGCCTACCTGCTGATACACCACATCACCCGCCTGCTGAGGCTTAGCTGGCACCGGATTTAATGCATGCTCAATGCTGTCATCAATATCATCGGCAGTTTCCGGGTAATAAAGAAATACCACGACACCTCGACCTTCTTCTGCCACCTTCTCCATGGAACGCGACAAGCTCCAGCTTTTAAAACCCTCCGAGGGTTCCAGCCCGAAAAGGTCTCTGGATAACTTATTGATATGCACCCGAACCAGCGGCGGTTCACCTCCGGATACATCCCCCATTACCAGGGCAAAATGTTTTTCATTACGCGCACTATCCAGGTAAGTTTTCAGTACAAACTGACCGTATTGGGTGCTGATCTCTCGCTCACTGATACAACTGATGGTTTTTTCTGTCACCAAGCGATAGTGTATTAAATCTGCAATGGTACCGATTTTAAGGTCATGCTTTTTCGCAAAATCCTCAAGGTCAGAGCGACGGGCCATGGTGCCATCATCATTCATAATCTCGACAATCACTGCTGCCGGTTCAAACCCTGCAATCCGGGCTAAATCACAACCAGCCTCAGTATGCCCAGCTCGGCTCAATACACCGCCAGGTTCTGCCTGTAACGGAAAGATATGCCCTGGCTGCACAATATCCTTGGGACGTGCATTGCTGGCTACCGCCGCCTGAACAGTGCGGGCACGATCAGCGGCAGAAATCCCCGTAGTCACGCCTTCAGCCGCCTCAATGGACATGGTGAAGTTAGTACCGTGACTGGCGTTGTTGGAATCCACCATCAACGGCAGGTTCAACTGACGACAACGCGCTTCTGATAGCGTTAGACAGATCAGCCCCCGCCCATGGGTCGCCATGAAGTTAATATCTTCAGGTCGAACCATCGTCGCCGCCATCAACAGATCGCCTTCCTTTTCGCGATCTTCATCATCCATCAGGATGACCATTTTTCCCTGGCGAATATCTTCTACCAGTTCTTCCAAGCTATTAAGAGCCATGCTTTTTCTCTAATTACGTTCTTTAATTCTGTATCTAAACTCTTCAC
>JAGPWA010000005.1 GCA_018066715.1 Porticoccus sp.
AACTCACCTCGTTCTTTCTGTGCAGTCAATAATGCCTCAGCCTTGCGCAAGCCAGTAGGTCCAACTTCCAGACTTAACCAGCCCACCAGTATGGCAACGAGCAAACTAGGTATCATGGTATAAACGACCAATTGGAGAGGACTCATACCACAAGCCGTCATTACCGTCATTTCACTTTGAACATAGAGGCGGCCGTAGGTCAGTAGAACCCCCAGGAAGAAAGCCAGAGGCAAGATCAACTCCAAAAAACCGGGCAGACGATAACCAATAATGGCTAATAGAATCCCCGCATCCAACTCACCTACTGCAGCCTGGGCAAGATATTTAACGAAGCGGCCGCTGACAACAACCATCAACAACACCGCACAAACAGCAAAGGTTGTTGCTAGAAGGTCACGGGCAATATAGCGAAATATGAGCAAGGGGGGTTTCCTGTTATGCTTCGTTCTTTGTTTCTTTTATCCTCAGACGATTATCCAGCTTTACACTGAGTTTGTCTTGTAAAGCATGGCCCTATTACACGCCCCCTGCCAACACCCGGAGACACCATGGAATTTACTGCCATCGCCTGCAACCTACTGGCCCAAAAAACTGATTGTCTTGTCATTGCTCTTGAACAGGATGGGGTAGACAACCCTGCGCTTCAATCCATTGACAGAGCCACAGGCGGTTTAGTTTCTCGACTTCGGGCAAGTGGTGATATTAAAAATACTGTTGGTAGCTCACTATTAATCAACGAGCCCACAGGGCTAGCAGCAAAGCGTCTGCTGATCCTAGGGAGCGGAGAGAAAACAGCCAATGAGCAATCCTTTCTAGCGCTCACCACTGGCCTTGCTAACAAACTGACAAAATTGCCCATCCAGTCTGCCTGCATTTCAATAAATCACCTTCAAGTTGAGCATCGCGACAATGTCTGGCAGGCCCAACAGCTGGCTCGCAAACTGGTGGAGGCTTCCTACTTATTCAACCCCTTTAAGTCTAAAGAAAAAAAAATAACGTCACTGAAAAAAGTCACCCTAGCAACACCTTCTCGAAAAGGGCTCAACGTACTAAAAAACACGCTCAATACGGGCAAGGCAATAGCTAATGGCGTGAACCTCGCTCGTGAGTTAGGAGACCTACCAGGAAATATCTGCACACCATCTTACCTTGCCAGCCAAGCAAAAAAGTTAGCCAAAAAGCACGTGAAGCTCAGCTGTAAAGTCCTCAGTGAAAAGCAGATGAAAACACTGGGAATGGGTGCACTCTTGTCAGTGACCGCAGGCACCATTGAACCGGCTAAGATGATTGTGCTCGAATATATGGGAGGCAAGTCCGGCGACAAGCCTATCGTGTTGGTGGGCAAAGGCGTCACCTTTGACTCTGGGGGCATCAGTCTCAAACCTGGTGGAGCCATGGATGAGATGAAATACGACATGTGCGGAGCCGCCAGTGTGCTCGGTACATTTTCTACCTTGATTGAAGCGGGGCTGCCGATCAATGTGGTCGGTATTATTTCCGCGGTTGAAAATATGCCCAGTGGTACGGCGACGAAACCCGGCGATATTGTTAAAAGCATGTCTGGCCAGACCATTGAAGTTCTCAATACAGATGCTGAAGGCCGCCTGATTCTGTGTGACGCCCTCACCTACGCCGGTCGATATAAACCAAAAAGTATTATTGATATCGCCACCCTCACGGGAGCTTGTGTCATGGCGCTGGGTAGCCATGCCTCTGGTATTCTCAGCAATAACGATGCATTGGCAGCTCAACTTGAAACTGCCGGCCAAACCAGTGGCGACAGAATCTGGCGACTGCCACTTTGGAACGAATACGACAAACAACTTAAAAGTAACTTTGCTGATATGGCAAATATCGGTGGCCGTCCTGCCGGCACCATCACAGCAGCATGCTTTCTGGGGCGATTTACCAAGGACTATAAATGGGCCCATTTAGACATCGCAGGTACAGCTTGGAATAGTGGTGGCAACAAAGGAGCAACGGGTCGCCCGGTACCGTTGCTGACACAGTACCTACTGGAACAAGCGGGCCTATGACCGGTATTAATTTTTACCGTATTAACGGTAATTTTGATGCAGCCCTCAATCTGGCCTGCCAGCTAACTGAAAAAGCCTTTCAGCAAGGGCTTACCGTTTTACTACATACCGCCGATGAAGCTGCTTCCCAGCAGCTAGACAGTCTGTTGTGGTCGTTTAAACCCACAACATTCCTGCCCCATGAGTGTGAACACAGCCCAAAGGAAAAAGTATCAATCTGTCATCATGATGATCCAGGCGGCCACCACGGCCTACTCATCAACCTGGGTTGCTCCACCCCCGGCTGGTTTACACGTTTTGAGAAAGCCGTAGAAATTGTATACGATGACCAACAAATCATTGAGCAGAAGCGAAAGCGTTTTAGTTTCTACAAAAGCCGGGGCTACCCCCTTAACTATCACGATCTAACCAAGCCCTGAGAATGCGAATAAAAATGATCCCATTCATACCAAGCTTCGCTCTTAGGACAATTTCCCACAGGGACTAAATTAGAACCACCTAGCTAGAACCTAACTGGAGGCTAACTATGGGCCAGAAGAACACCAGAGAAACATTGATAGAAGAGCTTGATTCACTGCGAGACACTCTAATCGATGGCCCTGAAATTCAGCATGACATCCTAAGGGAAGAGGATGTTGAGCAGCGCCCCCCTCTCGAGACTACGGCCGTAAATCTGGAAGCACCCATACTTACGAATCGATATAACAATGCCATGTCAGAATCTTTTTCTCAGGGGCTCTCCACCCCAGAGACGACTGCACCAGAACCCTCTACTTCAGAACCGGCACCTAATCAAACCCATCTTTTTGATAATACTGATTTTGATCATGGAGGATCCTAGCCATAGCGGCCTGAATCATAGCGAGCCTAATACCAAGTATTAGGTCCCGAAAAATCATCATCCGCCAACAACTCCATCGACGAAGACTGACTAGCCCATTATAATTCCCGCCCTTATCTGTCGCGTGCACAACCAGTTCAGAACTGATGGCACAGCAGACACCGTTGCCGATAACCAAACGAGCGAACATGGAAAAGACCTACCGTCCACAAGACATTGAAAGCCAGTGGTACCAGACTTGGGAAGAGCAAGGCTACTTCAAGCCGACCAATAACCCGGATGCCGATCCCTACTGTATTACGATCCCCCCGCCGAATGTCACTGGCAGCCTGCATATGGGACATGGTTTTCAAGAAGCCATCATGGATGGACTGATCCGATACCACCGCATGAAGGGAAATAACACCCTCTGGCAAGTGGGTACCGATCACGCAGGCATTGCCACACAGATGGTAGTAGAACGCTTGTTAGAGGCTGACGGCATCTCCCGCCACGATCTTGGCCGGGAAAAATTTATCGAGAAAGTTTGGGAATGGAAGCATCAGTCTGGCGGTGCGATCACTCAACAACTTAGACGACTGGGTGCTTCCCCGGATTGGTCGCGTGAACGCTTCACTATGGATGACGGGTTCTCCTCTGCCGTTCAGGAAGCCTTTATTCGCCTCTACAACGACGACTTAATTTATCGTGGTAAGCGGCTGGTCAACTGGGACCCCAAATTACACACTGCTATTTCCGATTTGGAGGTTATTTCAGAAGAGGAAAATGGCTACCTCTGGCATTTTAAATACCCCCTAACTGATGGCAGCGGACACTTGGTTGTTGCCACTACCCGCCCGGAGACCATGCTTGGCGATACCGCCGTCGCTGTTCATCCTGACGATGAACGCTACCTACACCTGATTGGTAAAACCATTACTCTGCCATTGGCCAACCGGGAAATTCCGATTATTGCCGATGACTATGTGGACCGTGAATTTGGTACCGGTTGTGTAAAAATCACCCCGGCCCATGACTTCAATGACTACGAGATGGGTCAGCGACACGACCTACCGCTGATCAACCTGTTCAATAACGATGCTCAAATGAACACCAATGCCCCCGAACGTTATCAGGGCATGGATCGCTTTGAGGCTCGCAAGTTGATTGTGGCCGACATCGATGAATTGGGACTGCTAGATAAAATTGATGACCACAAACTAAAAGTGCCTCGCGGAGACCGCTCAGGTGTTGTCATTGAACCCTACCTGACGGACCAGTGGTACGTAAAAACAGCGCCAATGGCTGAAAAGGCTATTGCTGCCGTAGAAGATGGCAGTATCGAATTTGTGCCCAAGCAGTATGAGAATATGTACTTCTCCTGGATGCGTGATATTCAGGATTGGTGTATCTCCCGTCAGCTGTGGTGGGGTCACCGCATCCCAGCCTGGTATGACGATCAGGGCAATGTTTATGTGGGACCTTCTGAGCAGGACGTTCGAGAAAAGCATGATCTGGGTGACATCAACCTCAAGCAGGATAACGATGTACTGGATACCTGGTTCTCCTCCGGCCTTTGGACCTTTGGAACACTGGGCTGGCCAAATGCCGATAGCAATCCAAACGTCACTGAACTCCTGAAGACGTTTCACCCCACCAATGTATTGGTCACCGGGTTCGACATTATTTTCTTCTGGGTTGCCCGGATGATCATGATGACCCTCTACTTTATGGATGAGGTACCGTTCAAGACTGTCTACGTCCACGGCCTAGTAAGAGATAGCCACGGCCAGAAAATGTCAAAATCCAAGGGCAATGTACTGGATCCTATTGACCTCATTGATGGTATCGACCTTGAATCCTTGGTGAAAAAGCGTACCGCCGGGCTGATGCGTCCAAAAGATGCCGCAAAAATTGAAAAACAAACCCGCAAAGAATTTGCTAATGGTATTGAATCCTATGGCACTGATGCCCTGCGTTATACCTATTACTCACTGGCTTCCACCGGCCGGGACATTAATTTCGATGTGGGTCGTATAGAGGGCTTCCGTAACTTCTGTAATAAAATTTGGAACGCAGCACGCTATGTGCTGATGAACGCAGAAGAACATGATTGCGGCCAGGATGGCAGTGAAGACTTCGAACTCAGCCTAGCTGATCGCTGGATTATCAGCCGCCTGCAACACACGGAAAAAGCGGTTGCCGAAGCTATCGGTAACTACCGCTTTGACCTGGCGTCTCAGGCTATTTACGAGTTTATCTGGAATGAATACTGTGACTGGTACCTAGAACTGTCCAAACCAGTTCTTTGGGATGAAAACGCCTCACCAGCACTGCAAAAAGGCACCCGCCGCACTCTGATTCGAGTACTGGAAACCACCTTGCGGATGGCTCATCCACTGATCCCATTTATTACTGAAGAAATCTGGCAGCAGGTTAATACTCTCGCTGGCGTTGAAGGTGACACCATCATGCTTCAGCCCTACCCGGAATCCGATAATAGCCTCATTGATGAATCGGCCACCGCCGACATTGAGTGGCTAAAAAAGGTCATTATTGGTATCCGCAATATCCGCGGTGAAATGAACATCTCTCCCGCTAAACCTCTGCCTGTTTATTTAAATAACGGCAGTCATGAGGACCAGGAACGGCTAAATGCCAATCGTCAATTCTTAGCTAAGTTGGCCCACCTTGAGACCATCACGTGGCTTAATCAAGGTGAAGACGCCCCCATGTCTGCCACGGCATTAGTGGGTGACATGGAAATTCTGGTGCCCATGGCAGGTCTTATCGACAAAGATGCTGAACTTGAACGTCTCGACAAAGAAGTGGAAAAACTACAGAAAGAATTACAACGTGTGCAAGGTAAACTGGGCAACGAGAATTTTATCAGCAAAGCACCCGTGGAGGTTGTTGCCAAAGAAAGAGCCAGAATGGTTGATATGGAAGCGGCTCTTGGCAAACTGGCTCAACAGCAACTGAGTCTCAGTCAGCTATAATCTACTGACAAAACCGGCCTAGAAAAAAGAAATGTAGGCCACAATCAATGAAAAGGGATTGTGGCTTTTTTTTGGACTATTCATTTTTGGGCTATGACTGCACTGGTGAAGCATATTCTGAACCTGGTTGGCTCTCAGACATATCAGCCCTCCCGGCGGAGACAACACAATTTCTCCCCTTTCGCTTGGCCTCATACATTGCCTTGTCGGCAGAGCCAAGTGTTGCAAAGAGGTTGGCTTCGGAATGTTGTGCATCAACGCCCAGACTCATAGTGACATAGATAGGGTTATCGCTGGCTGCCACACTGGTTGATGCAATTTTTTGGCGAATTTTCTCCGCCAGGGTCTCAGCCCCTTTTAGGTCTGTACCCTCCAGCAAAATCAAGAACTCTTCACCACCCCAACGAACAACCAAATCCTCAGTTCTCACCAATACTTTGAGAATACTACCTATTTCCTGAAGAACAATATCGCCGACTTCATGACCATGAGCATCATTGATGTCCTTAAAGTTATCTAGATCACCAATAATCACAGCAAACAACCCCTTGCTCTGCTCACAACGTTGCTCGGAAACACCCAAATATTCTTTAAACCCTCTGCGGTTAGCCAACCCCGTCAGCTCATCTGTTCGTGCCTGTAAATCAAGGCGGGACTGCATTTCCTGCAAACGCCGACGTGTCTGGATGCGAATATATTCCACTATAAAAGAAATCCATGCCAGCACAAGGTAAGCCAGAAGAAAGCGGTAGCGCATATCGAGAGAATAACTAGATACGAAAAGTTGTGGCTCGGGCCAGAGTAGAACAATGGCACTAGCTAGAGTAATGCCGCATACCAGTTTAGCGCCGACCCTGTATCCTAGCAGCTGGAAAAAAAGTGGCATCATAACCAGACACCAGAGCATTCCCGACCACTCAACATCTCCGGTAAGCAGCCAGAAGAAATGTAAAAAAATCATCACTGCTAGAGTTAGCAGCACGTTGGTTTTCCCACTTTTCAACACCACCACATAAATGATGAAAGCGAGCACCCCCACAGCCAGGGTGACTAGGTTACTCCAGAGAGGGCCTGCGCCTGCCATTAAATCCCAAATTGATACACCGGTTATCGCAACCGATCCGGTGAGCATCAAAATGGAAATCATTACGTCCTGTCGACGAGCGCCCTGTTCGGCACCGGCATCAAGTGGAAAGTGGCTGATCTTATACAGCCATCCAGAAGTAATTTTTGATTGTATCCCTACCATACCTTTGATCCATCTCGAGGTACGAAAATAGCTCTAAACTACTAACAAATAACACCATTGCTACCTGTTTAAGATCTTAATGAAAAAGTATCTTACTCCTAACTAACAGGAAGTAGCACCCTAAACCCTACCAACCCTATCAATCTCCTCGACCAAAGGGTCGAACCAACTATGCCACACGACTTATTCAGGCCGCATATGGGGAAATAGCAATACATCTCTTATGGATGGAGAATCGGTCAACAGCATCACTAAACGGTCAATACCAATGCCCTCCCCAGCCGTGGGTGGCAATCCGTATTCAAGCGCCCGAATATAGTCGGCATCAAAATGCATCGCTTCATCGTCGCCAGCATCCTTTTCAGCCACTTGTTGCTGAAAACGGGCCGCCTGGTCTTCTGCGTCATTAAGCTCAGAAAATCCATTGGCGATTTCTCGACCACCGACAAAAAATTCAAACCGGTCTGTCACAAATGGATCACTATCATTCCGGCGGGCCAATGGTGAGACTTCCGTCGGGTATTGAGTAATAAAGGTAGGATCATCCAGTCGATGCTCCACCGTTTTCTCAAAGATCTCAATCTGAACCTTACCCAAACCCCAAATATCTTTTAATGGAATATCCAAATGCTCTGCTATCTGGCGCGCAGCACTCTCATCAGCAAGCGCTTCTGCCGAAATATCTGGATTGAAGTGAAGAATAGAATCAAACACAGATATACGCCGAAACGGCTGGGCAAAATCGTAAACCTTCTCCTGAACGACTTCGCCTTCATCATTCTTCACCGTACTGCGAACTTCACTGCTGCCCAGCACATTCATTGCCAGCTGGCGCAACATATCCTCAGTGAGATTCATCAAGTCGTTGTAATCTGCGTAGGCCTGATAGAACTCCAGCATCGTGAACTCGGGATTGTGACGAGTAGACAACCCTTCATTACGGAAGTTGCGGTTAATTTCATACACCCGCTCAAAACCACCAACCACTAGACGCTTCAGATACAACTCTGGCGCAATCCGCAGATACATATCGAGGTCCAGCGCATTGTGATAGGTGATGAATGGTTTAGCCGCGGCCCCACCGGGAATCACCTGTAACATCGGTGTTTCCACTTCCATAAATTGATTGCCATTGAGATAGCTACGAATGAAGCTGATCACCTGAGTCCGCACCTTGAACAAATCACGAACTTCCGGGTTAACGATCAAGTCCACATAGCGCTGACGGTAACGCATTTCCTGGTCAGCAAGACCATGATACTTATCGGGAAGCGGGCGCAGTGATTTAGTCAGCAGCTGGTTCTGGTCCATATTGACATACAGATCACCCTTACCGGATTTATGCAGGGCTCCGCTCACGCCAACAATATCGCCCAGATCCAGACGCTTGGCAAAAGGTCGGGCTTCTTTGGCTACATACAATTGAATGGTGCCAGACATATCCTGAATCACCATAAACGCACCGCGGTTACGAATCACCCGCCCCGCTACGCTCACCTGATGATCTAATGTTTCTAATGCGTCCTTTGACTGCTCGCCGTACTCTGCCTGTAAATCTGCCGCCAAATCTTTTCGGCGAAAGTTATTGGGGAAGGCACTGCTATTATCCTCAATAGCCTGTTCGCGAATCGTCGCCAGCTTCGCTCTACGCTCTGCAATTAACTTATTTTCATCTTGCTGCTGTTCGTTATTACTCATGGGTTTTCCAATAATATGTCTACTGTCCAAGAAACCTTTATATGGTTCGCTCCTAACCTAGTGCGACCCTATAAACTAGTTTCTATAAAATATCCGTGTCTATACGCCAGCCTTTAATGAAGCCTCAATAAACTGATCCAAATCGCCATCCAATACTGCCTGGCAATTACTGGTCTGAATATTAGTGCGTAAATCTTTAATACGCTGATCGTCCAATACGTAGGACCTAATCTGGCTACCCCAGCCGATATCAGACTTGGTGTCCTCCACGGCCTGAGCCTCTTCAGATCGCTTGAGCATTTCCTGCTCATACAACTTGGCCCGTAACATCTTCCAGGCTTGATCACGATTTTTATGTTGCGAACGCTGACTTTGGCACTCAGCAACAATACCTGTAGGTTCGTGGGTCAATCGGACCGCCGAATCTGTTTTGTTTACGTGCTGACCACCCGCACCACTGGCACGGTAGGTATCTGTTCGCACATCGGCGGGATTAATATCGATCACGATATTGTCATCAATCTCTGGAGAGACAAATACAGAACTAAAGGATGTATGTCGACGATTACCGGAATCAAAGGGCGACTTTCGAACCAGACGGTGCACACCTGTCTCCGTTCTCAACCAACCAAAGGCGTATTCACCTTCAAAGCGTATAGTGGCACTCTTGATACCTGCCACATCTCCGGCTGAGGCTTCCTCCAACGTGGTTTTAAACCCCCTGGCCTCACCCCAGCGCAAGTACATGCGCAAAATCATCTCAGCCCAATCCTGAGCTTCAGTGCCGCCTGAGCCTGACTGGATGTCCAAATAGGCATTATTAACATCCATCTCACCGGAAAACATACGACGGAACTCAAGCTTTTCCAGGTGAGCCCCTAACTGAGCGATTTCAGCCTCAATGTCTGCAACGGTATCGGCATCTTCTTCCTCAGCCGCCATTTCCAACAATTCACGGGTATCCGAAATACCAGAATCCAGCGTTTCAATGGTTTCTACCACCATCTCCAGAGAGGCGCGTTCACGACCCAGCTCCTGAGCTCTATCGGGGTCATTCCAAACCTCAGAATCACCCAGCTCTAGCTCAACCTCGGCTAATCGATCTTTCTTGTTAAGGTAGTCAAAGATACCCCCTAAGTACGTCGGTGCGCACTTGAAGGTCGTCGAGGGAATTCCTGATCGGATTAATTTCCATTTACTACTAATACCGGGGGCTAGAATAAGAGCGGAATTCTAGCGGAAACCACCGTTTTTCTCTACCTACTTAGCGACTTACTTAGCGATCTAAAAGCTACCCAAGCTGGTTCAAAACCCACCCAATAACAAGGATTTGCGGCACACTGACCAACGGTAAAAACAAAGCAATTTTCCAGGACTTTGTCATATCTCGTATCACCATCACCTCTGTGTAATCCGTGGCAATACCCGCCATCAGAAAGGTAAAACCATTACCGGGTGCTGCCGCACGAGTCACAATGTCAGCGGCAATCGGTGTTGAGCCCTCAGAGCACACCTCAATCACTGTGGCTGCCAGTAGTGTAAGCAACAAACCTGCTACCGTTGGGCCAAAGAGTGTCTGATAGGTCTCCATGGGCACAAAGGCTCGAATAGCTGTTGCCATCACAATGCCAAAAAACACCCAGCGGAAGACCATTTTAGAGTCTTTTAGTCCATCCCTAAGCACCGCCAAAATACCTACAGGAGAAATACGCACAGTTTTAATTAGCTGGGCAAGCTGTCGACCCACGCTATCACCATTGGTTATTTCGCCATTGTTGGGGTTTGCTGGTAACACCCCTTTTGACACCAGTCGATCAAAGATCAGCCCTGTCACCACACCTACCGCCATAGATAACAGCACAAAGGCCAGCGTCCACCCAAAGCCAATCAGGGCGACCAAAATAATGGTCAGCGACAGTGAGTTCCATGGACTGGCGATTAGAAAGGCCATCAACTGACCCAAACTGGCACCACGCTCATAAAGTTTGGTGCCCACCATCAAAATACCGTGGCTACACAGGTCCAGCAATACTCCGGCAAAGGTTGCTCTGACAATTCCCTTTAAGGTTCCACCCTGACCCAGGGCTGACATCACCAAATCGCGAGGAATACGCTCCAACAGCCCCACAAAAATAACTGCCGCTAACAAACCCCACCACATCCGGTTAATCAACTCATATACACCAGAGGTCATCACCACCAACCACTGGGGCAAGTCCGGGTGACCATCAACCAACCAGTAGAGGACATAACACAACAGCACAATCGTCCCAGAGACCCAAAGAAGATAATCTGGTCGTTGTTTTTGTGAATGACAGGACGGGTCATCCGGTTGAGGTCCACAGCAACTCGTTACCGGCTTAGGCGTGGGCTTAGATTCTGGTTTTTGATTACAGCAATCACCCATTCGGGGACTCCATCTCTGAGGCTAACCTGGCGATAATGGAACAGTGGGGGCTGTCATCACCCGGGCACTCGTCCAGCAACCCCGTTAGAACTTTTTTCATCTGACGCAGTTCCTGAATATGTTGCTCAATATGCTTCACTTTTTCTGTCACCAGACTGTGTACTTCCACACTTTTTCGATTGGGGTTAGCCCACAATGACAACAAGTCTCTACACTCATCAATGGAAAAGCCAAACTGTCGGGCATGGCGTAAAAACCACAATTGCTGAACATTTTTCTCGCTGTACTCACGATAACCATTTTCACGCCTTGGTGGAGAGTCCACCAAGTTAATACTTTCGTAATAGCGTATCGTCTTGGCATTCAATCCAGTTTGTTTAGCAACAGCACCAATATTCATATCACACCTAACATGTCACACCCTGTACTCATAACTTGACTAAATGGCTTGGCTAAAAGATGACCCGAGCAATTAACTACTAGCACTCTAAACCTTTCACTAACTATAAGGTCAAGGAAACATTTAAGCTGTTTAAATATTTCCCCTTCCATAACTCATTCAAACCAAATCGCTCAAATCAAGTTAACAGCAGCTAAGCAGGGGGAAGCTGAAACCAGACTAAATAACGACGCCCCTTCTTTTCTCCTGATACTGCAAAATAAAGCTATAAATAACCGGCAATACCAAGAGGTTAAGTATCATGACTGTCAGCATGCCTCCTAACATAGGGGCAGCGATACGGTGTGTCACATCTGAGCCTGTACTACTACTCAACATAATGGGCAGCAACCCTGCCATCGTTGATATCGCCGTCATTGCCACCGGCCGCACACGTTTTGACGTCGCCGATAATACAGCGTCCTTTACCTCATCAAGCGACAATCGGGCAAGCTTCTCCGTCCGCCGCTTAGCAATTTCGATATCAATAAAGCTCAATACCAACACACCTATTTCTGCCGCCATCCCGGCTAAAGCAATAAAACCAACGGCAACAGCGACCGACATGTTGTAGTCGTTGATATAAATAAGCCATATACCGCCAACCAGCCCAAATGGGATCGACATCATCACCACTAACGGCTCTGTTATATTTCGAAAGTTGAGATATAAGAGCAAGAAAATGATCAACAAGGTCACGGGAGCCACGATACTCAAACGTGCTGCCGCACGCTCCATATATTCAAACTGCCCTGACCACGTAACAGTGTAGCCAGCAGGCACCGTGACCTGTTCTTGTAATACACGCTTCGCCTCAGCTACAAAACCACCGATATCAGAGGTAGAAATATCCACATAGATCCAGGCATTAGGCCGAGCATTCTCACTCTTGATGACCGGAGGGCCACGCTGATAATTGATATCCGCAACCATCGCCAGTGGAATTTGCGCGCCTGTAGGCGTTGGGATCAATACCCGCTTTAGTGTCTCTAAATCGTCGCGCAGTTCTCTTGGATAGCGCAGATTCACTGGATAGCGCTCAAGACCCTCAACGGTTTCAGTAATGTTCATGCCACCAATCGCACTTTGAATCACATCCTGCACCGCTCCTACGGTAAGACCATAGCGAGATGCACTCTCACGATTAATATCAAAATCGAGGTAATAGCCCCCTACCGCTCTATCGCCAAACGCCGACGTCGTTTCCGGTAGGGTTTTCATCGCTTGCTCAATATCTTGTGAAACCTGTTGCAGAACATTCAGATCAGGGCCAGATACCTTGATACCAATAGGCGTTTTGATGCCCGTTGATAACATGTCGATACGGGTTTTAATAGGCATCGTCCAAGCGTTAGCTAACCCCGGAAACTGTATGGCCTGATCCATTTCATTCATCAACTCCTTGGTGGTTTTTTTGGGGTTTGGCCATTCTTCCTTAGGCTTTAATCGAACAGTAGTCTCTATCATGGCTAACGGTGCAGAATCCGTCGCCGATTCAGCACGCCCCACTTTACCGAAGACATGATGCACTTCAGGAAAGGTAGTTAATATTTTATCTGTCTGCTGCAGTAACTCCTTCGCCTTAGTAATCGAAATTCCAGGAAAGGTCGTTGGCATATAGAGAATATCGCCTTCATCCAGCGGCGGCATAAATTCGCTACCTAATTTGGAATAAGGGTAATAAGTCACTGCCAATAAACTCAATGCCACAAGTACAGTGATACCACGCCACTGCATCGCCATTTTCAACGCAGGTCCGTGTAAAGCATGTAACGCACGATTTATAGGGTTTTTATGCTCTGCAATGATTTTTCCCCGCAAAAAATAGCCCATCATCACGGGCACTAGCGTAATGGCCAGAATCGCAGAAGCCGCCATGGCATAGGTCGCCGTAAACGCTAACGGGCTGAACAGACGTCCTTCCTGTGCCTGCATCGTAAAGATAGGAAGAAACGATACGGTAATCACCAGCAATGAGAAAAATAGCGCTGGGCCAACCTCTTGGCAGGAATCGCCAATCGTTTTCCAGCGTTCATCATTGGTCAACTCACTGCCTTTCTCTTCAGTGGCTTCCGCCAATCGACTGTGCGCGTTTTCCACCATCACAATAGCGCCATCAACCATCGTACCAATGGTTATCGCAATTCCCCCCAAGGACATTATATTCGCGTTTAACCCTTGGAATCGCATGACAATAAACGCCATTAAAATCCCTAGTGGTAAGGTGATAATGGCTACGAACGCAGAACGCGCATGCAACAAAAACAGGATAACGACCAAACTAACAATAATGAGTTCCTGCAGTAATGAGGTATTGAGGCTTTTAACCGCACGTTCAATCAGATCACCTCGATCATAAACAGGTACAATTTCCACGCCTTCAGGCAAACCGGCTTTTAACTCCTCTAATTTGGCCCGCACCGCCTGAATCGTTGCCAGCGCATTTTCTCCATAGCGCATAATCACCACACCACCGGCCACTTCACCTTCGCCATTCAGGTCAACCACCCCGCGTCGTAATTCGGGGCCAATCTGAACATGTGCAATGTCTTGTATGCGTATCGGCGTACCATCGGTATCAACACCTACCGGTATGCTGTTGAGATCATCAATCGACTGGATGTAACCACGGCCGCGCACCATATATTCAGTTTCTGCCATTTCAACCAGGCGGCCGCCTACATCCTTATTGGACATTTTGATCGCCATCTTGATTTTGTTCAGCGGGATGTTGTAACGGAGTAATGCGTTAGGATCGACTTCAACTTGATACTGCTTGACGTAGCCACCCACTGAGGCGACTTCAGAGACTCCTTGCACTGTTTGCAAGGGGTAGCGTAGATACCAGTCCTGTAAAGAGCGCAGTTCTGCAAGATCGTGTTTACCCGTTCTATCGACTAACGCGTATTCATAGATCCAACCAACACCGGTGGCGTCTGGGCCTAAGGTCGGCGTAATACCCTGAGGTAAACGACCACTCACATAATTGAGGGATTCCAGCACGCGTGAACGCGCCCAATACATATCCGTGCCGTCTTCGAAAATAATGTACACAAACGACAACCCAAAGAAGGAATAACCTCTAACGACTTTGGTGCGTGGCACCGCAAGCATCGAGGTTGTTAGTGGGTAAGTGACCTGATCTTCAACCACTTGAGGTGACTGTCCCGGAAAGGGGGTAAAGATAATGACCTGGACATCAGATAAATCCGGAATCGCGTCCAAAGGCGCATTTTTATAGGCAAATAAGCCGACTAACGCAATAATGACAGTGGCGATCAATACCATAAAACGATCACGTAACGAGGCTTTGATGATGGCGTTAATCATGATCATGCGCTTCCTGAGTTGCGTGCTCCGAATGATCAGTCATTGGCATGTCGGAAGAGTCCACCTCTTCCATGCTTTCATGATCCATTGCCTTAGCACTGCTCACGCCACTCGAACCATCACTCCCCTCTTTCATAACGTCCATCATTTTGGCGGTGGCCTCCCTCAACTTGGATTCAGAATCCACCAAAAATTGGGCTGAGGTCACTACTTCATCACCGGCATCAACACCATCGAGTACCGCAACCTGCCCATTCGACTCAATGCCTAAACTGACGATTCTGGGTTCAAATTTCCCAGGGCCTCGCACTATAAATACTTGGGTACGATCACCCGAACGAATAACCGCTTCAGCAGGTATGACGACCACATTCTCCAACGTGTCAGCTTGAATATTAACCTCAGCAAACATATCGGGTCGTAACAACAATTCACTGTTATCAAAAACTAAACGCACTTTAGTGGTTCGCGTTTTAGACTGCGCATACGGGTAGATATAGGAGAGGGAGCCTTTAAAGGTTTTCCCCGGTACCGAGGCCAAGGTCATTTCAACTTCGTCACCAACCTTGACCCACGGCAATTCGTATTCATAGACGTCCGCATAGACCCATACCTGGTTCAGGTCCACCATCATGTACAACTCAGTTTTTGGCGTCACAAATTGGCCCTGACGAGCGCCAATACGAATTACCGTACCGTCTACTGATGAGTGTATATGCAGATTTTTTTGAATGGTTCGGGTTCGCTCCAGTGCCTTAATCTGGTGTTCTGGCACATCTAACAACTGCAATCGTTCGCGGGAGCTTTTAACTAACTCTTTAGCGCCACGCTGAATTTCATCGAAGGGGCTCTTGCTTAGCGTCGATACGTAATTTAGTGCCAATAAATATTCCTGTTGCGTTGAAACCAGTTTCGGTGAATAAATACTCAGCAGAATATCGTCCTTAGCTACAGTCTGCCCCGTTTTATCCACCCGTATTTCTTCGATCCACCCCTCTACTTTGGGATGTAAACGTGACATTCGCTCCTCATCAAAATCAACTCTGCCCACGGCACGAATTGTTCGACTGATTGATGTTTGCTTGGCGATTGCAGTCCGAACACCGATATTGTGCACAACGACGGGGTCAATCTTCACCGTGCCCACAACCTTGCTGGCCTCGCTATCCGCATAAACAGGCACGTAGTCCATTCCCATAGAATCTTTTGCCGGTGCCGGTGAAGTGACATCCGGATTCATGGGGTTGCGGTAGAATAGGGGTTGATTTTCCTCTTCAGTAGTTACTTCGGACGCGTTGTCACTCCCGAATATCAAATAACCCGCACCTATGCCAATAACAAGCGTAAGAGATGAGACTAATAGCATAGATTTATTCATAAACAGATTCCTCGCCGACGGCGGCTTCCAAGCGGGCCAATGCTTGTTTCGCATCGCTAAATACTTTCCAGTATTGAAGCTCGTAATTAAAAAGAGTCATTTGGCTACGCACCAAATTAAGAAAGTCCACTTCACTCACCTGGTAACCAACTAGCATAGAAGCCACGGTTTGCTGTGCCTGCGGCACAATCCCGCTACCAAATAACGAGAATTGCTGTTTAGCTCGATGATAGTCCGTCACTGCCGTGGAAATGGCAGCCATCACTAAGCCTTTCTCATCGAGCAAGGCATAACGATTTGTTTGTAATTCACTGCGTTTCTGCGAGACGGCTTTTGATTGCTTACGGCCGGCATATAAAGGTATTTTTACGCCGACCATGACAGAGACGAAATCCGAGCGCGCACCACCTCGGGGTAACGGATTATCCCCGGTGCGGTCGCCGTAAGTCACACCCAATTTAAAGTCGGGGTAATAGTCGCGCTTGGCCAAATCGAGACGCGATTGTGCCGCTTCAATCTGAGTCTCCATCTGTTTCAAGCGAGGCCGAGTAGATTCTGCTAATTGGTAAAGCACATTTTCATCAACAATATCTGGCATCGTTTTGGATACCTGATCTGGCAACGAGACAACATCATTTGCTGGCCTATCCATTAGAATATTAAGCTGAATAGTCTGGTTGCGCCGTATCGCCTGTAGTTGAATCTTTTGGTCGATTAACTTGGATAATTCCAGCTGCGCTAGCAAAACATCTTGCTGTAAACCCTTTCCAGTTTCGTACTTAGTTTTAGCAACCGTTATGAACTGGCGTAACAGTATTTGGTTCATATCGACTGTTTCCAGCGCACGATCCAGATAATAAAGTTGCCACCATTTACCTTTTACATTTTTAATGAGCTGCAAGCGAACTTCTTCCACCGTATGCCCTGCAGCCAAGGCATCATATTCAGCAGCTTCTTCCTTCAAGCTTAACTTTCCCGGAAAAGGAAACACCTGACTGAAACCGATCTGAGTCTGTGTCATGGCTTCCTGATCTCTATCAAAAGTATCAGTGGGAAAGTTCATTGCATTCAAATTGACCATTGGGTCGGGCAATGCACCTACTTGTGAGGGAACCTCGGCCAAGGCTTCATAACGTGCCTGCATTTCTGCAAGATTCGGGTTGTCTCTTATTGCGACTTCAACGGCAGCCGGCACAGACAATGTCTCCGGTCGCTCTTGTGCGCTGGCATAGGTAGTATTGGCCGCTAAAACCAGGCTTAGAATACTCACCGTAAAAATACGTTGATTGGTTGTTACTGCCATTTTATGAACAGATTTTGTCCACACTGTTCTTGCAAGTAAGCAAGTAAGTCGTTTCATACTTTTTCATACTCCATCATCAGAGCGCTTCTTCACTGGAGGAGGTATAAATTTTGATGGAATGCACCATTAACGTGCTGAATCAACCTATACCTATATATCGCTCACAACCGTTGTTAACAACAAAGGGAAAACATGACCTGCTAGCAGATCAGTAACGTGAGAAATTACAGGTTATTTAATCCAGCCAGACACAAAGCCGTTGGTGGAGAGGGGGACCAGAGGGAGGAATAAAGGAATAGTAATAGATATTGGTTCTTCCTGTGGCCATTCCCCACAGAAAAAAGAAACTACAGACCGCAACGATAAGCGACAGATCAAAGAGCAAATCAATAAATTGGTTTTGAACCACCAACACGCTGTCATCCAGGGCATCACAACAATGCTGATTAATACCCTCTGAACCTGCTTCATCAACCCCAAAACTTGAGGCGCCATGGTGGTGGCTCATGGATACAGCGGTGTCATCCATGCCCATATTCATATCCATGCTCATATCCACTGCCATCAATGGCATTACGCCACAGAGCATTAGCCACCCCACCAACAGCGAGGCAACAAGAGAACGTTTTTTGGCGATGAGTCTTTTCACAATGACCACTATAAACCTTCAACCTACAGTATAGTCAAGTTTAATAGCCAAGCTCGATCGCCAAGTACACTCACCCCCAATAACACTAGAGGTCTACACCAACATCAAAAGCACCTGTACTAGCGCCTGCGCTAAAGTCCCTGCACACTAAACAGCCACTGCCACTGTACCCAATGACATCATGGTGGATTCAGTGAGGGACATGGTTTTCTCCCGTACGATGAAATAGTGTGACTAACAACCGGGGGGCAATAAACCGGTGACAATAAACAATGTCTCATCAGTCTGTAGCCTATTCGATATACACACCAAGATTAACCGTCCTTTAGTTCTGTCGATACCGCTATCAACAGCCCTGCTGACAAAAAACTCTGCTAAAATCCGCGCCTCTTCATTAGGGGCTGCTCACGCAGCCAAATAACCCATGAGCTTAATCCGTCTCGACGACATATCCATTGAATTTGGCGATGTGCCACTACTGACCCGTGCCAATTTTTCTGTAGAACCCGGTGAACGCATCTGCCTGATCGGCCGGAATGGAGCGGGGAAATCGACCTTACTAAAGATTATCACCCAGCAAATCAAGCCGGATAGCGGCGAAATACACTACCGTAGTCACCTGCGTATCAGCCAACTGGAACAAGCTTTGCCCACGGCCATCGACAGAAAAGTCTCCGATGTCGTGAGGGACGGACTCGCCGATCAGCAATCGCTTATCGACCAGTACAATGAACTGTCTCAGCAAACCATGGATAAGCACGGGCTAAAAAACCTAGAAACCATGCAAGCTCGGATCGATGCCGGTGGCGGCTGGCAGGTAGACAAACAAGTCGAAACCATCATCAGCCAACTCAACCTGCCCGCCGACAAAACGCTAGCTCAGCTCTCTGGTGGCTGGCGTCGCCGGGTCGCACTGGGAAAAGCGCTGGTGTCTAACCCCGATGTACTACTGCTGGACGAGCCAACCAATCACCTAGACATCAGTACCATCGAGTGGCTAGAACACAAAATCCGCGGTTATCAGGGCAGTGTTATTTTTATTACCCACGACCGGAATTTCCTGCAAAAACTGGCTACTCGCATTGTCGAAATTGACTTGGGCAACCTCGTCAGTTGGCCCGGTAGTTTCCAGAATTACCTCGTCCTAAAAGAAAAGGCCATTGAGGAAGAAGAAACCCGCCACTCGTTGTTTGATAAACGACTGGCCGAAGAAGAAGTCTGGATTCGTCAGGGCATCAAGGCTCGCCGTACCCGCAACGAAGGCCGAGTGCGGGCACTGGAAGCCATGCGCGAACAACGCGAACAACGATCTAAACGTCAGGGCAAAGCCAAGATCAGTGTGGAAACCTCGGAAAAATCTGGCCGCAAGGTCGTTGAAGCCCGGAGTATCTGTCATGGTTATGGCGGCGAGCAGCTGATCAACAATATTAAAATAAAAATCAGACGCGGCGACCGCATTGGCCTGATTGGTAATAATGGGGTGGGGAAATCCACTCTACTGAAAATCCTGTTGGGTCAAATTGAACCCGACCAAGGGTCCGTCAAGCTCGGCACTAACTTGGAAATTGGTTACTTCGACCAAATTCACCGAGAACTAGAGACAGACAAAACTATTGCCGAAAATGTCGGTAACGGCAAAGAATATATTAAGATCAATGGCAAAGATCGCCACATTATTGGCTACCTTCGAAACTTTTTATTCTCCCCCAAGCGTGCCATGACACCGGTGAGCGCACTGTCTGGTGGAGAGCGCAACCGAGTACTGCTAGCCAAACTATTCTCTCAGCCCAGTAATTTACTGATACTCGATGAACCGACCAATGACCTCGATGTAGAAATGCTCGAAGTCCTCGAAGAACAGCTTATGGAGTATCAAGGCACGCTGATTATTGTCAGTCACGACCGGGCCTTTCTCGACAATGTGGTCACTAGCGTGCTGGTCTTCGAAGAAGATGGTCAAATTGAAGAATATATAGGCGGATACAGCGATTGGGCTAACCGTGGCAAAGGACTTAAAATTGCCGACACCCAAGATCATCCCTCCGGCCATATCGTCGATCACGACACGACCCTTCATGCGAAAAAAGCGCCCGCAGTAAAGCTCAGTTATAAGTTTCAACGCGAGCTGGACACACTCCCCGATCTGATCGATAAATTAGAAACTGAGCTAGCTGTCTTGCAAGAACAGACGGGGAATTCAGATTTCTATAATCTGCCATTTACTGAAACCCAGCCCATACTGGATTCGCTGGAAGAAAAACAACACGCCTTGGATACAGCATCTGAACGATGGGTAGAACTGGAAGAAATGAAGGGCGGAGGATAAGCGACAGGCTACAGATCCTGTCCTTCTATCTCCTGCCCTTCTATCGCCTGTCCTGCTTTTACCTGCCCTGCTAACAATGCCTGATCTATTTTCACCTTACGCTCAACTTTCATGAACTCAGCCCAAACTTGCTGAGCTGCAAAGCTTTTCAAACACTGGGCTTCTGGGCCTTTGTACTCTTGATAAGAACAACTGCGTTTGTAACATGGGGTGCATTCGAACCCCTGCGCTGAAAGGTGAACAGAGTTCTTCCCATAGGCACCAATTAACGCGGCATCTGTTGGCCCGTAGAGGGTGACCATAGGTACATCCAGAGCGGCGGCAATATGCGCCAAACCTGTGTCCACACAAATAGCGCCTGATGAGCGCGTTAAAATTGAAGCAATCTCTGTTAATGGCAACCGCGGTAGTACTCTGGCGTGACCAAAACCTTCCGCCAATAGTTCTGCCTGCTCACGCTCCCACTCTGCGCCCCAAGGCAGCAATACATCGAATCCATTCGCGTCGGCAATTTGAATTAATTGTCGCCAATGCTCATTAACCCAGCATTTATTGTCCCAACTGGCGTTGTGGACGAAGACTAAATACGGACGGCTTGGGAGCTCCACCGTAGGTTCTGGCCACTGCCTTTTGTCCGGCTCATTAGCGCCGAGCAAAAAATCCGGGGCAGTGTTAGGCAATTCATAGCCCAACACTTTAGAAAATAGTTCGCGCCAACGATTGATAGCCAGCTGATCTTTTGAGATCGAATAGGTCTGCTTATACGCTAGCTGTGCACCCACTTCACGAACGGATGCCTTATCCGGACCACATTTAAGCCCACGGGCCAGCCGGGTAACAAAAGAGCTTTTAATGTTGCTTTGGGCATCAATAACAAAGTCGTACTCAATCGTACGCAGCTCTTTTTTAAAACGGGATAATTCACCACCAAAACAGACTTTAAATAAACTCTTACGCCAGCGGCGATGGGCCGTTTTAATGGTATTGCGTACGGCAGGATGCCAGGTGGGGATTTCAGCAAAAGCTTCATCCACAGCCCAATCAAATTGAATGCCGGGAATAGCTTGCTGCGCATCAGTGAGTGCGGGCAACGCCTGAACCAGGTCGCCCATGGAACTTAGTTTTACAATCAGTACTTGCATCTACAAACAACTAGGTTGGGGTTACTCAGTATAAAAGCTTTGATGAAATAACGCAGCACACAGAGTAAGAACGAAGGGTAAGATCCAAAGTTTCAACGCCAAGTGTTACGAAATCGTGACTTGTAAAACTGTAACTTTTAAAACCAAAGGTTATGAAAAGAGCTTTTTCAATTTAGCACTAATGGAATGAAAAAACTTATGTTTACCCAACGCGGCACTATTCACCAAATAATTCATCTGAATTGAGCGACGCTGGCCCACCAGAGGCTTGTGGCCATGCCAACAATTATCCGTCACTCTAAAAGCCACCATGGTACCAGCACTGGGGGGAATCTCATCAACATAGTCTTCGATATCGGTGCCATTACGCAGAACACGTAAATAACCACCTTCATTGGCCCACTCTTCATTGAAGTAGAACAGCACCGTAATAACCTTGGTTTTAGAGTCCGTATGAATACGACCATCTTTCTGACGCATAACGCCGCGCACGGTGTACATCGTGGGGCAGTTGGCTAAATCCACACCAAATTTAGTTTCAATGGCAGAGCGGAATTGATCACTGTCCAACTCTTTAATCATCGCATCAAAGCCGGGGCCACTATCGGCTTCAGCGATGGGAATACTGCCGGGATGCTGAATCTCAGGAAAATCTGTCAATACGGCCTTTAACTGATCCTCTTCAAAAGCGTCTGTCAGCACCAGATAAGGATAGGGATCCGTTTTTAGTGCAGTAGCTTGCAGCGCATCATATCTAAGCATATCAGGGCTATAAATCAGGTTTTTGGTGGGGCCACGATGCTAGCACAGTCCAGAGATTGCACCAAAGCCAACCCCATCAAAACAGGATTCAGATCAAATGCCGTCGCTGACAAAACAACCCTACCCCTCACCGTTTTTTTACGGTTACTTGGTGCCTATATCTTTGTGCCTATATATAACCTGTATTGGTTACCTGTCGTTTAACGTCGGCACAAACCAATGCTGTGTACGATTAGCAATGGCAACCAACGAAAGCATCACTGGCACCTCGACCAACACACCCACCACTGTGGCCAACGCCGCACCGGAATGTAGCCCGAACAGGGAGATAGCCACTGCAACAGCTAATTCAAAAAAGTTAGATGTACCAATAAGGCTGGCAGGTGCAGCAATGTTATGGGGCAGCTTCATGACCTTTGCCGCGCCGTAGGCCAATACAAAAATTCCGTAGGTCTGTATCAATAATGGAATAGCGATCAACACAATAGTCTGAGGTTGGCTGATAATAGTTTCTGCCTGAAAACCAAATAACAGCACCACAGTGCCCAACAAACCAACAATGGACCACGGCTTAAGTTGATGGACAAACTCGGACAAATACTGGTCACCCTCGTCCTTACTGCCATTCCCACGGCCGTCTTTACGACAGTGACGTTCAAGCTTATGTCGCGTTATAGCACCGGCAACCAAGGGCAGCAGCACATACAACACCACCGATAAGAGCAACGTCCCCCAAGGGACATGAATATCATTCACTCCCAACAAAAAAGCCGTTATCGGCGCAAAGGCAAATACCATAATGATGTCGTTCACCGACACCTGTACCAACGTGTAGTTCGGGTCACCCTTGGTCAGTTGACTCCAGACAAACACCATCGCGGTACAGGGCGCGACACCAAGCAAAATCATCCCGGCGATATATTCATTCGCAGACTGAGGATCAACCCAGTTGGCAAAAAAAACTTTGAAGAACAGCCAACCCAGCGCTGCCATGGTGAATGGCTTAATCAACCAGTTGATCACCAATGTCAGAACCAGCCCCTGGGGTCGCTTGCCCACATCCTTAATAGAGGCAAAATCAATCTGCACCATCATGGGGTAAATCATGACCCAGATTAAAACGGCCACGACCAAGTTCACGTGGGCAAATTCAATACCCGCAATAAGTGCGAAAGCACTTGGCACCACATTGCCAAGAAAAACACCTGCAACAATACATAAGGCCACCCACAGTGAAAGGTAACGTTCAAACAATCCCATTAGACATCCTCAAAAATCATAGATATTTCTTTACCTTAAAGAGCCAAAAACAACCCCATATATGAAAAAACGCATGTATAAAATTAAATTTTCAGCAACAACTGGCGACACGATTAGGCCTATCGCCCATACGAAACAAGCTGTCCAAATTTACTTTTAGAAATGCTTTATTCGCTTCATTTGTCTGTTGTAGTACCGACTTTGCCCAGTCCGGTAAAGAAGGGTTAATCCGGTAATAAACCCACTGCCCCTGCTTGCGATCAAGAAGCAACTCACACTGGCGAAGTTGGGCTAAATGCCTGGAAACCTTGGGCTGACTCTCATCCAATGCTTCGGTGAGTTCACACACACACAACTCGTCTTCGTGCTCAATCAACATCAGGCACCGAAGGCGGGTTTCATCTGCCAGACATTTGTAAAACTGAACGGGGTTCATTGACGACAGCCATTAGATCTAGAGTGGAAGTCATAATATATATGATTTTTCGTATATACAAGCTGGATAGAGGGCGAGGGATTAATAGCTTGTGAACGTCAATGGATTGGATATTCTGGAGGTATTGGAGAAATTTCAAAAAATAGAGAATGGGCAAGAGAAGCACGCGAACTTCTCTTACCCTGCTACTTACTAGCGGTTTTTCAGATAGCTTATCATTGTATCCGCGTCCGACACTTCAAACGGGTCGGTCGGGCAGTTGTC